>CAZDBE010000237.1:0-4105 GCA_964503675.1 uncultured Pirellulaceae bacterium
AACTCGACTACGCTTCTTCGAACAGCGGCGTGGACAAGTAACGCTCGCCCAAACTACAAGCGATTGTCACGATGCGTTTACCCTTGAACTCGGGACGCGCCGCAAGCTGCGCCGCTGCACATAGATTAGCTCCACTGCTGATACCGCCAACGATCCCCTCTTCCTTGGCAAGCTTTCGCCCCCATTCAAACGCTTCTTCGCTTTCGACTTTCAGCACACCGTCGAGCAACGACGTATCCAAATTCTTGGGAACAAAACCTGCTCCAATCCCTTGGATCTTATGCTTACCGGGTTCACCACCGCTGATAACCGGTGATGTGGTTGGCTCGACCGCAAACGCTTTGAAGTCAGGATTCTGCTTCCGCAAGAAACGAGTCACACCTGTGATCGTTCCGCCTGTTCCAACACCAGCGACAATGGCGTCGATCTTGTGACCGCTGTCTTCCCAAATCTCCGGACCGGTGGTGGCTTCGTGGATCGCTGGGTTAGCCGGATTTTCAAATTGCTGCGGCATCCAAGCTTTGGGATCGCCGGCGACCAACTCTTCCGCTTTGCGGATCGACCCTGGAATTCCTTCGGCGGCAGGCGTAAGAACTAGATTTGCACCCAGCGCCTTGAGCAACGACCGTCGTTCAACCGACATGGAATCCGGCATCGTCAGCGTCAGTTCATAACCCTTGGCGGCACAAACGAATGCCAGCGCGATTCCCGTGTTGCCACTTGTGGGCTCAATGATGTGAGTATCGGTCTTGATCTTTCCGTCGCGCTCGCCTGCTTCAATCATGGCGACGCCAATGCGATCCTTGACGCTGTTGAGCGGTTGGAAAAATTCGCACTTCATGAAAACCTCTGCGTGATCGGCGGGAATCAATCGATTCACCTTAATCATAGGAGTACTACCGATTGCTGCCGTTGCGTTATCAAATGTTTGACCTCGAGCCATGTTATTTCCTTGAAGGTTGATGGGAATGGGATAAAGAGACGGGCGTCGCGTTTGCAAAATCCTGTTTGGAGAAACAACAAGTTTCCGACAACTTTCGTGACGGGGTTAGGGTACTGATCAATGATGTTCGATCAGCACCCAGAAATTCGGGTGCACACGGAACATTTCACTGTCGATACGCGTCAAACGGATTGCACTTCGCTGTTTCTCAAATTCAGTTTGTTAGCAAATTAGACCCTATTTCAATTCGCGATTCAATCACACACGGTGCTATGGCGTCCGCAATAAAAGCCTATGCTTCAGTGGTACTCCTCTTGGTATGCATGCTTGGCTGTCATCCTACCGAGCCCGCAAGTAAGGTTGCTCCGGCCAGCGCGAACCGGGATGTGTCCAGATCGGATATGACTCCACTTCGAGTCGATACGATTCCGAGTGCTAACTCCTCAGGCGATGCTATGCCCAGTGAACAAACAGCTACTGTCGAACTTCGTGCTGAGAAACCACCGCGCATTTCTTTGGTCTACTCGCCGAAGTATGCTATTAAACTTGGCGGACTAGAAAAACTTCACCCTTTCGACATAGCGAAATACGACAAGATCCACCAACAGTTGCTGGCCGATGGCATAATAGAAGCTAACGCGACGCTGGAACCATCGCCGCTCAGCGATCAGCATTTGCTGTTGGTACATACGGCCGACTACCTTGATCGGTTGAAGGTGCGAAAGAATATCGCCAAGTATCTGGAAGCCGAAATATTGCTGGCGGTCCCTCTTTCGTTAGAGAAACACGTCCTTCAGCCTTTTCGCGTGGCCAGCGGTGGTACGCTGTTGGCCGCGAGACACGCGTTGGAATCCGGAATCGGCATCAACTTGGGCGGCGGCTACCACCATGCAAAACCAAATATTGGTGAGGGATTCTGTGTCTTCGCCGATGTTCCAGTCGCCATTCGCAAGCTGCAAAATGAGGGCCTCATCAAAAAGGCGTTGGTAATCGACGTCGATGTCCATCAGGGTAACGGGACGGCACTCTGTTTGGCTAATGATGATTCAACGTTTACTTTCTCCATGCACCAAGGAGACATCTATCCTATCCCGAAAGAAGATAGCGATCTGGATGTCGAACTTAATGTGGGAGACGGCGACGACCAGTTCATCGCGACTTTGGAGCAACATTTGGATTCGGTGCTTGATCAATCTGATGCCGATATCTGTTTCATCGTTGGAGGCTGCGATCCGCTGGCGGGTGATCCTTTGGCAAGTCTCGAAATGACCCACGAGGGAATCAAGGACCGGGATAGGATCATTGTCGAAAACTGCGTCCAAAGGCAATTACCGGTCGTGCTGACGCTATCCGGCGGATACAGTCAAGATGCATGGCGAGCACAGTATTTAAGCGTTCGCAATCTGATTGAAACGTACGGAATGAAAAAATGATCAACGTCGGAATTGCCGGAATCGGTTTTATGGGTTGGATTCACTACTTGGCCTACGAACAAGTTTCCGGAATTCGCGTCAGCGCGATCGTATCGAGAGATGCCGCAAAGCGAGCAGGCGATTGGACGTCGATCAAGGGCAACTTTGGGCCGCGCGGACGGCAGGTCGATCTCTCCAATGTGAAAGTGTACGAAACACTCGAACAGATGCTGGCCGATTCAGACGTGGACTTGGTGGATTTATGCTTACCGCCGCAAATGCATCTGCCGGCGATCGAAGAATGCTTCGCTGCTTCGAAGCATGTCTTTTGCGAGAAACCGCTCGCCCTGTCCACGGAGGAGTGCGATGCCGCGATCACGGCCGGTCAAAAAGCGGGGCTCCACTTAATGGTTGGGCACGTGCTGCCTTGGTTCCCTGAATTTCAATTTGCCGTCGATGCGATTGAGTCTGGCAAGTACGGTCGTTTAACCGGTGGCGTTTTCAAACGCATTGTCTCTGATCCGCTATGGCTGCAGGACTACTGGGACCGGCAAAAAGTCGGCGGTCCGTTGTTTGACTTACATGTCCATGACGCGCATCTAATTCGAATGATGTTTGGCAGGCCAAGTCGATGTTTTTCTTCAGGTCGGTTGCGTGACGGCGTTACCGAATTCGCTCACACAATTTTCCAATTCGCCGATCCTGATGTAACCGTCAGTGCAACCTCAGGTGCGATCGATCAACAAGGGCGGCCGTTCTGTCACGCATATGAAATCTATCTAGAGAAGGCCACATTGCAGTTTGAACTGGCCGCTTACAGCGATGGTGTCGAAAAAATTGAAGCCAAGTTAATGGAATCTGGCGGCAACGGAGACGCTGTGATCCAACGCGTCGCCATTGAGAACGATGATCCAGTCCTAAGTTTTGTGAGCGAAGTCGAGGAAGTGCGAGACTCGATCCTAAGCGGTAATCCCTCGAGCGTCCTTGATGGCATACTCGCGCGCGATGCGGTTGCAATTTGTGAGGCTCAAGAAGCATCAATCAAATCAAGGACCGTTATTGCAATCGATTGACCGCCAACTAGCCAGCGCCTAAACTTCAAAATGTGGTGCGGGGCAAAACCAAGCTCCATCAATTGTGCAACAGGTTTTCAGATGTTCTGACGGATGTAGTGATGGCCGAGAATAACATTTCCCTCCAAGAGGACGAAGTGCAAGAGCTTTCCGCCTTGGTGGCAGAGGCTTTGCAATTCGGAGAGAGTCGTGAGCAAGTTCTTGGGGATTTGACCAAAAATGGATTAGGCGATGAAGAAGCAGAGGAATTGGTCAGCGCCGTTGAGCATCAACTTTACCAGTTCGAAGCCAACGTTAGCGCGGTTGATGACGGTACGAACGGAATGGGGTGGCCGTTATGGATCGCCATCGGAATCGGCTTCAAAGTGTTGAGCTGGCTTTTCCAATGAGCCGGCCTTGGATCGCTCCGCGATCTTGTCGCTTGCCTCCCGCTGTGTTTGCATTCGCGGCGGGAACGGCAGAGCTACGTTTTGCGCTGTTGCGATGCCATGTTGAGGAAATGTTTCACTGTGCGGCCTTTGATCGTCCGCTTCTCAATCAACTCGTCGACGATCATTTTCAGAGCCGACACGTGATGCGGTTGCTCAAGCAGATGTTCAACCTTGTCCACTAAACGTCGTTCAAGCTTTTCCATTTGCCGCTCGGTCGCCGCGCGCTTATCCATTAGATTTCGAGCT
>CAZDBE010000237.1:4205-8592 GCA_964503675.1 uncultured Pirellulaceae bacterium
TCCCAAGGCAGGAATCGTCCGATGTCCATCGCCACCACAAACAGCATCAGGCAGATGATCATGACGAATCCAACTAGCATCAGAACATTCTGAACCGCAGGCGTTACCGGACGACGGAACAATCCCTCGTAGGCGAGGAACATCATATGACCGCCATCAAGCACCGGAATCGGCAAGAAGTTCACGACCGCCAGGTTTGCACTCAATAGTGTCAGGAATAACAGCAAGCGCGATGGCCCTCGCGATGCTTCGGAAGTCGCAACCGCAGCAATCGTTCCGGGGCCGCCAAGGTTCTTGGGAGAAACCTGCCCGGTGATCAACTTCTGCAAAAATTGGAGTACCCGTGTGCCGTCGTTGTAAACCTGTTTGGCCCCCAACGAAATCGCTTGGCCCCAAGTCGGCGCTGCAAAGTACTTCTCAAACTTCATCAATGAGATACCACGCTTCTCCGAAAAATAATCCTTAGATTCACGCGATGCGATCTCGATCTCTTTCTCAACTCCGTCACGGGCAACGACAAATCGCACTTTGGTCCCTGCGTCAAGAAACTGTATGTTTCCTTGTAGCTCTGGCAGCGTCATCTTCTTCGCTTTGATGTTGTACACTCTGCCATCAAGTATGCTGTTCTCCTCTACTTCTTTCTGCGATTCAGAAAGAAGAAACTCCATCGACTCGATTTCGTCACCCGCTAACAACCCGCTTTCTTCTGCCGGACTACCCGGCTCGACCGATTCTACGACGTGTGTATATTCAATCGCAACACCCAGTGCATCAATGGCGATCGGCTGATTATCACCTTGATCCGAAATCACATTCGGGACTACGGGCGCAATCGAAACCTCTTGCTCTTGACCATCCCGCACCACGGTCAGGACAATCGTTTGCTTGGCCCTTGCCGCCTTGATCATTTGCCGATCAAGCATCAGTAAATCGGGCCTGTCAACGCCATCAAGTTTTGTGATTTCATCTCCCACCTGCAAACCTGCAGATTCAGCGGGAGAGTATTTTTGAATCGCGGTTATCTTTCCCCAAGTGAGCCCAAAGCCAAATCGTCGGATTGGATTTGGCGGCACTGTGGTTTTGAGCGTGGTTGTTTTGCCGTGCTCGTCGGTTCGTTCGAGTACAAAGACAGCCGGCAGATCCGAGTCACGCCCTAAAACGCGTCGCATGTCGATGTCGGTTTCGATCTTCTCACCGTTGATCTCAACCATTCTGTCCTTGTACTTAAACTTGGTATCAGCCTCGGCAGCCGCGGTTCCATCGATTGCACCTTCTTTCCCGATAACCGGCTTTACCCGTGACGCCAAACCGAGAAACGGGATATCGGGAAGCGCCCGGCGGATACCTTTTCTGGGCGTCAGCTGAACCACTTCAGATTCTGACTTCCCATTGCGAATCACTTCAAACTCCATTGGCTTTTGATCGCCGTTGATGACGATCGAGTGAATCATGTCTCCCTGAGTGAAGTAATTCCCTTCGACCTGCTCATCACCAATTCGCACAATCTCTGCACCGGCCAAGTTGTTTTCCCAACCGGCCGCACCGCCAACCACGTTTCCAACCGAAGGAGGTGTGTACTTCACGCCGGATTTGAATGCGATCGCGGCAAACAATACCGCGAAAACCAAATTAAAGATCACACCAGCCGAGATGATCGCCATGCGCTGAATGACGGATTTTGCCAGAAAGCTGCGCGGATCCATTTTGTCACGATCGATCAGACCGGCCGACATCGCATCGCCAACGTCTTCACCGTCGGCCATCGAACGTTTGATCTCCTCTTCCATGTTGGCTGGATTGTCGTCTTGGCCAAGCATCTTCACGTATCCGCCCAGCGGTAGGATCCCAATGCCGTACTCCGTTTCGCCAACCTGGCATTTCACCAATGATTTGGGAACGATGACGCGGTCGCCGATCTTGATGTCAAACGCATCGAAACCAACGTAAAATTTATCGCATTTTACACCGCAAGCCTTGGCCACTAAAAAGTGACCTAACTCATGAACGAAAATCACGGCGCCCAACCCCAACATCATCTGGAAAATACTCCAGTAAGAAGAAGGGTTAAGCCAAAAACTCTCTGCAATGATCAAGCAGCAATCCACCTGGAGATCTCCTCTCTCGCCCAACTGTCGGCAGCAACAAGCTGCTCGAAAGATGGGTGAGCTTCAAAGTTATGATGTTCTAGTACTTCCCGACAAGCCGTCACGATGTCGGTGAAAGATAGTTCTGATTTTAAAAACGCGTCCACGGCAGCTTCATTGGCTGCGTTGACCACGGCTCCAGAGGATCCGCCTTTTTCAGCCACTTCAAACCCCAACCGTAACGCCGGAAAGCGGTCAAAATCTGGCGGCATGAAATCCAGCTGGCATGCTTGGGACCAATCCATCGCAGGCGCCGGCCCGGGGACTCGATCTGGCCACGTAAAAGCATACTGGATAGGCAGCCTCATGTCCGGCGGGCTAATTTGAGCAATCGTGGATTGGTCGGCGAATGTGACCATCGAATGGACCAGAGACTGAGGATGGATGACGACTTCAATTTGGTCCGCCGCCAATCCAAAAAGCCACTTAGCTTCGATGATCTCCAACGCCTTGTTCATCATCGTCGCCGAATCGATCGAGATCTTTTGCCCCATCTCCCACGTCGGATGATCCAAAGCTTGCTCGACCGTAACCGAAGACAAACTTTCTTTCGGAGCCGATCTAAACGGCCCGCCACTGGCAGTCAGGATCACTTTGCTGATCTCTTTTTCTTGGCCAGAGAGCATCGCTTGGAAAATGGCGCTGTGCTCGCTATCGACGGGCAGGATCTTGGTCCCTGACTCTTTTGCCAATGAAGTGATCAAGTGTCCGGCGACCACCAACGTTTCTTTATTGGCCAACGCCAGCTGTTTCCCACAACGCACCGCTGCCATCGCACTTTCGAGGCCCGCGAAACCTACAATCGCCGCAAGGACAATGTCTACTTCCGGGGCACTCGCGATCTGAATCAAGCCCTGCCGGCCTGTCAATAATTCAGTTTTGTCACCGCCCGCGAAATCGGCGGCAGTGAGTCGTTGGTTGGAGGAATCGTCTGCGGCTACGACAAAACGTGGTGAAAATTCAATGGCCTGCTGTTTGAGCAATTCTGTCTGGGACATACCGGAAATTGCCCAAGCTTCGAAGCCGGGGAGACTCTTGACAACGTTGAGCGCACTTTTCCCGATGCTTCCGGTAGAGCCTAAGATTGCGATGCGTTTGTTTGATGCCATGAATTTGCATTACGGATGGTAACGATTGAGCCATCGACTGTTTCGATAATTCAACATGTGTATGAAAAAGTACTCATATTGCTCATTTGAGCACCACCGCAGTCAAGTTAGCCCGATGACAGCCAAGCGTAATTCACTAAAATGAAGCCGGGCGAGTAAAACCCAGCGTTTTCAAGAGTCGGCATTCTAAATCCCGGCTCAAATGCCCACAAGACGAACCCGCAAGGACGCATTTGCCAACGATTTCACTCAATTCTGCCGGTCTTGGCCACTCCCACCCCCAGTCTTCTAGTTTGATTTGGCTCGGTGGCACCAGAAATGCGTATCAGTATCGACTGACCAATAAAACTTGGTCGTCACTATATATAAGCACCAATCGCAGCAGGCGCCTTTATGGACAACGATAGAAAACCAAATCCCGAATCAAGAAATTCATCAACAGTCTGGGTAGCCCTGCTGCTGTTGGGCGTGGTGGCAATGTGTTTGTTTCTCATCCTGTCGCAGTCAAACCACAAATTGACTTATCCCGAGTTCGAGCAACTGGTAATCAATTCCACCGGTGACGAAGGTTCTGGTCAAATAATCAGCGGTAGCAAAAATAAGAAATACGTTTTCAAAGACCTTAATGAGGTGGTGATCGGCACGAATCAAATCGAAGCCATGGCGCTGATCTACGAGCAGGGTAAAGAGGACATGCCTTCCTCCAAAGAACCCAAAAAGTTTACTGTCAACAAGGACCCTTCGGGCGAAACATCAGAGCACCTGCGTGCGATACTGCAGGGCTCCAAAGTTAAATGGGAACATGGCAACGGTCCAACGTTTCTTGAACGCTACGGCATGATGTTGTCTCTAATGTGTTTAATGTTGGCTTTCTTCTGGTTCATGATGCGAAAACTTGGTGGGGCCGGTGGCCCAATGCAGTTTGGTCGCTCACGTGGGCGTCTGTGTGCCGATGAAGAACTTGACGTTAGCTTTTCGGATGTCGCCGGTATCGACGAAGCGGTAGAAGAAGTCAAAGAAGTCGTCGATTTCTTGAACAACGCCGATAAATATCAAAAACTGGGCGGCAAGATTCCGCGTGGTGTGCTACTGGTAGGCCCTCCGGGAACAGGAAAAACATTGCTGGCCAAAGCG
>CAZDBE010000237.1:8615-9211 GCA_964503675.1 uncultured Pirellulaceae bacterium
TTCATCGACGAATTGGACGCACTGGGAAAATCGCGCGGCAACGGAGCCCCCGGAGGCCACGATGAACGCGAACAAACACTAAACGCGTTGCTGGTTGAAATGGACGGCTTCGCCTCCAACAGCGGCGTGATCGTGATGGCCGCCACCAACCGACCGGAAACTCTCGACCAAGCGTTGATGCGACCAGGACGCTTCGATCGCCATGTGTTGGTCGACCGCCCCGACGTACGTGGACGCGAAGAAATCCTCAAAGTTCACGTCAAGAATGTCAAACTCGACCCCAACGTGGAACTGGAAAAAATTGCCGCCATCAGTCCCGGTTTTGCCGGAGCCGAACTGGCGAATCTAGTCAACGAGGCGGCACTGCTTGCGGCTCGGCTGGGCCAGTCTACCGTCGTCATGGACAACTTCAATGAAGCGGTCGAACGCGTCACTGCAGGTCTTGAGAAGAAACAACGCGTCATGTCGACCGAAGAGAAGCAGCGCGTCGCCTATCACGAGGCAGGACATGCCTTGGTTGCGTTTGTGCTTCCAAACACAGACCCGGTACACAAAGTTTCCATCATTCCTCGTGGCTTGGCCGCATTGGGTTACAC
>CAZDBE010000238.1:0-9127 GCA_964503675.1 uncultured Pirellulaceae bacterium
TAAAAAAAGCACCCACCGCAGATTGCGAAGGGTGCATGTTTCAAACACTCAGCTGTCTCAACTGAAACATCTTTGATCTCAGATCAAGGTTAGCGACGTCGACGCATGAAACCAGCACAGCCCATGAGACCTAGCAAAGCCAAAGAGCTTGGCTCGGGAACGACGGCTGGGGTGAACTGCACGTTAATGTTACTAAAGTCGATACCGTTATCTGGTTGACCAGCAGAATTTGAGGATCCAAATTGATTACTGTTTACGTGAAAGCCTAAGAAGCCAAAGCTATCTGAGGTGAACGTATCATCAACGATCGAATAAGACGAACCTCCAATTGTACCTGTTAGCTGAAGTTCAGTCGCACTGATCCGCTCAACCGAAAAAGATCCTGTGTAGGTTGTGCTCGGGTCAAACGTATAACCTTCATCTGGTCCAGAAGAGAAAGATGAAAAGCTACTGCTACCAGTAGTAGCCATAAGGCGTCCAGTTGCCGAACCGACATTGTGTGTGCGAAAGTTTAAGTCGGCTCCAGCTCCAGTGTTTACATCCATGTCCAACATGTAACCCGGTATGCCTGCAACTGGACCGCCCGGATCGGCTGCCCAACCGTAAAGAGAATTGGGAGAACCTGATGACGCGCTGACATCGGCATCCAATCCTGCACGCCCGAGAGTATCGAACAGTCCAACCCTAAACGAAGAGGAACTTCCCGAGCCAACGGTTGCTGGAGTCGTGAACGTGTAGGTCGCAGTCAACGAGTCCCCCACCGTTGCAAGCGTTTGTGTTGCAAAAACAGTGTGGAGTCCACGACCTGAACTACCTGTAACCAGTCCCAAAGAGCCGGTAGAGATTTCATCCCCAGAACTTGAACTGGATGTCCACCAGCTTGTATCGTTTTCACCGCCGGTGTTGGTTTCGGCACGATCTCCATCTGCAAAACTATCGTCAAAAACGACAATTGATTGGGCGTTGGCATTTAAAGCCAGACCACAGACCATCGCAAACATTGCGGCCGTTTGGGTCAGAAACGAAAAACTTCTCATTGTCTTGATCTCCAGGTGTATTGGTGGAAGCGCGGGATGAAATTCATTAATCTTTATTAATCATTAAACATAGGCGTATGGCACTTTGCAATCCGATTTCAACAGGAATTGTAAAGTAATGAAGATTACTTGAGACTCTAAGACACACCTAAGGTCAATCCTAGCTCCCTCCGCCGAATTTCATATTCATAATATGATGCAGAAATACAACGGTTTCCGCAGTATTCCTAATAAAAGCTAAACATACCCCACTTTTGGGGAGTCACAGCAGATCATTCGCTACTTATGGCTAATGGTGCACAACCGGGCGTTCCCGCTTTTTCAAATCGAGCCGCAAAAACGTCAAGGTCGCAGCAGAAATCATCGTAAGAATCTGAGTTGTGGGGATTTTTCACCCTGGAAAACTACATTCGTCCCGCCAACGGATAAAGTTAGGTGTCAGCCGTATTTGCTGGGATCGCTGCCATTGAAAACGAGAAACCCTAATCTTGGGTTGTTGAGAGCCTCCGATACGCCCGCGTTTACTTCACCAACTGTCAAATACGAGCTCCATGGATCTCTGGACAAACGACTTTCTATCGTTGAAGCTAAAACGATCGATCATTCTCTTTCTGAAATTAGTCCAAGGTTTTTCCGATGACTCATCGTCGCCACTTTCTGAAACAGTCCGCTGCCTTGTCCATTCCACTGATCGTTAGCCCGAAAGTTTTTGGCGCATCCGCACCTAGTGAACGTATCAACGTTGGCTTCATTGGCACCGGCAACCAAGGAATGGGATTACTCAAGCGATTCATTGCTCGAGACATTGGAAATATTCTCGCCGTCTGCGATGTAAACGAAGGCAGCTTCGGCTACAAACAGCCAGACCATTTCTACGGTCGTGAACCTGCAAAGAAAATGGTCAACGATGCCGCGGCCAAGGAATCAAAAGGCGGCACGTCTGACCAGTGCAAAGCCTACGCTGATTTTCGCGAGGTTCTGAAACGCGATGACATCGACGCCGTCATTATCGTGGTACCGGATCACTGGCACCGCATCATTTCGGTTATGGCGTTGGAAGCCGGTAAAGATGTGTACTGCGAAAAGCCGCTAACGTTTTCGGTTGCTGACGGTCGGAAGATGATTGAAGCCGTTCGCAAGAACGAACGTGTCTTCCAGACCGGAAGTCAAGAACGATCCAATCCGGTCAGTCAGTTCGTTTGCGAAGCGGTCAAAGCGGGGAAGATTGGCCAGATAAAAAAGATCGTGACCAAGGTCGGCTTCAACAACAAGATCAGTCCCAAGCCGGGTTGGCAACCGATGCCTGTCCCTAAAACTTTCGCCTACCGCACATGGCTCGGACCTGCACCGGATCTACCGTACCACGCAGACCGCTGTCTGTATCGGTTCCGATTCCACTACGACTATTCTGGCGGTCAGATTACCAATTTCGGCGCTCACTGTAATGATATGGCTCACTGGGGAATGAACCTAGACACCGGTGGCCCAACTGAAATCGAATGCGAGGGCGCCGGCTTCTTGCCCGAGGGAAGTCTTTTCAACACGGCGACCGAAACAAGATTCAGATGCAAGTACGAAAACGGAGTCGAACTGTTTTGCGAAAGCGGATCTGAAATGGTTCAAACGCGTTTCGAAGGTACTGACGGCTGGATGGTAACCGGTTATCGCGGAACATATGCTTCAGACCCAGAACTGCTCAAAGGCTGCCCAACAAAACCAACCGGCATTACTGATCCGCACAGCGCGCATATGGCTAATTTCATTGATTGCGTGAAATCTCGACAAGAACCTAAAGCTCCAGTTGAAACGGGACATTCGTCGGCCGTTCTCTGCCACATCGCCAACGCCATGATCCGCTTGTTCCCAGAGACCGGACCGGGGCACATTGCAAAATGGGATTCCAAGACCGAACAATTCATCGACAACAATGCGGCCAACAAGATGATCGTTCGAGACGAACGTGACCCATGGTCGTAATGTAAGCGGCACGTTAACTTCAATGAAATGTCCTCAATGCATTATTGAATTTACTGCCGCAAACAAACGCAAAAACAAGAGTCAGCTTCTTTGCGCCTTTTTGTATTTTTTGCTGCAATCGCTCATTACAGCGTACCGACAAGTTCCGAAAGTAAATCCAGTGATCGATTGTATTTTGAAAACGGTTGTATTGATGCTGTTGTGCGCTAGGCTTTCCTATGCCGAGGAGCATCGCGTCACCCCAGAGTCAGATCTGAAGAAGCTTGTTCAAAAAATCAGCGCAGGCGATTCGATCGTTCTGGAAAACGGAAACTGGAAAGACGTTGAACTGAAATTCGAATCACTTGCCGGAACTGAGAACTCACCAATCTCGATCGTTGCCCAGACTCCCGGTAAAGTCATTTTCTCGGGCAACGTTAGGTTTCGCGTCTCAGGTCGACATGTGGTGGTCTCCGGGCTGGTCTTTCGAGACTGCACGAGCGACAAAGATGTTTTTGAATTGAGAACTGACAAGAAAGAGCTGGCAAATCATTCGAGGATTACTCAGTGCGTATTCGAACAGACAAAAGAAATCAAAACGAACGAGAGCCCGAAGTGGCTGTCGATCCATGGTTCTAACAATCGCGTCGACCATTGCTATTTTGCTGGTAAAACCACCCCTGGCGCAACCCTCGTCGTTTGGCTTACGAAGGAAATTGAAAAACACCAAATCGACCACAACTTCTTTGGGCCACGTCCGCCGCTTGGCCAGAACGGAGGTGAGACGATGCGCATCGGCACTAGCACAAATTCTGAGCTAGTTTGCCAAAGCGTTGTGGAAGACAACTATTTCTTTCAGTGCAATGGCGAAGCCGAAATCATTTCAAACAAGTCCTGCGAAAATACTTATCGCCACAACCTGTTTGACCAATGCGATGGAACATTGTCATTACGACACGGACATCGGTGCCTTGTCGATGGAAACGTTTTTCTTGGTAGGGAAAAATCTGGTACCGGGGGTGTCCGAGTCGTTGGCCAAAATCATCGAGTCGTCAACAACTATTTTGAAGGGCTACGCGGTGAAACTTTCCATGCCGCAATCGGTTTGATGAACGGCATTCCCAACGGGCCACTCAACGGATACGCGCCGGTGGAAGGTGCAATCGTTGCTCACAACACATTAATCAACTGTAAATCATCGATAGAAATTGGAGTCGGTGCGGGCAGTCGAAACCGAGTAGTCGTGCCCAAAGACTGCCTGATTGCCAATAACGTCATCAACTCTGGGTCATTCGCTCCACTGCACGCCCATGCGGGTCACGAAGGGGTTTCATGGAAAGGCAACAAACAACAATCCGGTAACGACTACAATAATCAACTGGTCAATTTTGATCGGGTCGATTTGCAGCTGAGCCGCATTGCTGATGGAATGCTGCGTCCTGCTAAACCGAAGCGGCTTCGAACAGAAGTGTTGACGAGAATGCAGATCAGAACGGATGTCGATGGCGAACCGAGACACAAAATGGCAGTCGCAGGTTGCGACGATCCAAGAACCGACGTGCGAGAATTCCCTACGCCTGCTAATACTGGTCCCGATTGGTGGCGAGCGCAAAGACGATAATGAAAAAATTTGCCTATATCCTGATGCATGCCATGATCGTGGCAGCCTGCTTTAGCCAGTTTACAGATTGCGTCAACGCGCAGCAGAATTTCAATGTCCAATCGGGCGACGATATCGAAGAGTTGCTCGAATCGGGAAAGCTGACTGCTGGCGACACGATTCTGTGGTCAGAAGGGGACTACAGCGACGTGGAGGTGGATATTGTTGGGATCGACGGTACCGAGGACCTCCCAATCACGTTACGAGCCGCGACTCCGGGTGCGGTCGTCTTTTCTGGCGAAACTCAATTTACAGTCGGTGCGAAACACTGGGTGATTTCTGGATTTCATTTCACCAGCGCTGAAGGGAAATTCAACGCCTACAACACTTTTCAATTCCGTAGCAACAGCAGCCAACTAGCGAAGCACGTCAGGCTAACCGATTGTGCGTTCACTAATCTGATGTCGGAGGATAGTACGTCGAAGTGGGTACTTATCTATGGCCAATCGAACTCGATCGATCACTGTCACTTTAGTGGGAAGAATAAGAAAGGGGCTTTGATTACGGTTGAGCTGGCCTACTTAGACGCCGAGGCGACAGCAGGCCACCAGATCTCTCACAATTACTTTGGCGACGTTGCATTTCAGGAGGGCAGTGACAACGAAACGATTCGAATCGGCAGCAGCGACGATCAAAGCAAGCAGGCCAGATGCATCGTCAGCGAAAACTACTTTGTGCGGTGCAATGGAGAGAACGAAATCATCAGTAGCAAATCAAGTTATAACGTCTTCGAGAGAAACACATTTCGCCAGTGCGATGGAGCACTCGTGTTGCGCCACGGCCATCACGCCAAAGTCGACGGAAATTTCTTTTTTGGCGATGGAGCCAAGAACTCCGGCGGCATCCGCGTGGTCGACAGTCACCACGTAATCACCAACAACTATCTTCAAGACCTTACTGGCACGACATGGAATTCGGCGTTGTCGATTCTCGGCGGCAGCCAAAAATCTGGAGGAAACACCAATGGCTATCAGGCCGTGGACAACATTTCGATTCTGCACAATTCGATCATTAATTGCCGGCGCAGCATCTTCCTCAACAAGGCCAAAGGCTCCAGAACCCCGACTGGCGTTATTGCAAACAACCTTATTTCCAGCACGAGCGCGCCATTGGTCAAAGCGGACTTGTCTTTCTCGAAACTCCAGTGGACTGGCAACCTGATGTACGGCGCAACAGTTGGCACAGAACTGGAAGTAACTACGCTTGATCCCATCCTGAAGGAGTCTGGTGGTCTTCTGCGCCCGGCGGCTTCCGGTCCCGCCGCAGACGCTGCCACCAAGTGTGCAGTGGTCGTTTCAAAAGACATTGACGGGCAATCGCGATCTGACGCTGGAGCTGACATTGGGGCGGATGAGGTTTCGGGTGCGATCGGCAAGATCGTTTCGACTCCGCTTACGCCTGAAGCTGTTGGCGTGAGTTTTCTTCGCGGCCGAGGGCCAGACGAGAACTGAGCGTCAACTGAGTCTCACATTCACAACAGATCTAGACTGGAAAAATCATGACATTTGATCGACGAAGGTTTTTGAGATCCATTTCCGCTGGCATGCTTGGCGCGAGCGCTATTTCATCGCCCGCCCTCACAAGGCGCGCAATTGCCGCAGCTCCGACCACAGCCGTTGAAGAAGTGCTACAGCGAGCGCAGAGTCCGGTTTTCAAACTGGGACTTGCCGCGTACTCATTTAAGCCTCACTTTGAATTCTACAAAGGCAAGAGGACCAAGGCCGGGCCGCTCGACGGCAAGAAGATCGACATGTTTGGCTTCATTGACTACTGCGCCGAGCAAAACTGCGGCGCGGAGTTAACCAGCTACTTCTTCCCACCGGACGCAGACGAAGCGTACTATAAAAAAGTAAAACGCTACGCCTTTCTCAATGGAGTTCCAATTGTCGGCACGGCGATTGGCAACAACTTCACGATCCCCAAAGGAGAGCTATTGGCCAAACAGATCGCAGACGCGAAACGGTGGATTGATCGCGCGGTTCAAATGGGTGCTCCACACATTCGTTTCTTTGCCGGCAAGCGGAAAGAACTTGAGAAATCTCCGAAGACGATGAAGATTGCGATCGAAGCTTTGCAAGAATGTGTGGATTACGCTGCAAAAGCCGGTGTGTTTGTCGGCGTTGAGAACCATGGAGATTTATCCGGCGATCATATCATTGAAATCATCAATGGAATTGAGAGTGATTGGTTTGGTGTCAACCTTGATACGGGAAACTTCGTTTCTGATAATCCTTACGCTGACATCATTCAGTGCGCGCCCTACGCAGTCAACGTCCAAGTAAAAGTCAAGATGAAGACGCCGACAAAGGGAGAGAAAGTCGATGCTGATCTTGAACGCATAAGTAAAATCTTAAAAGAAGCGAATTATCGAGGCAACGTCGTGATGGAATACGAAGAAGAGAATCCGTTCGAGAACGTCCCTGCAGCAATGGATCGTTTGCGAAAGCATTTTGGTAACTAGTGCCAAGTCCGAATAGTGGAGATCGAATTGAATAAGTTCCCAATGAATCGACGGTCCTTTGTCGCTGGCACATCTGCTGCGATCGGTGCCGCTGCGATGCCCTCAATCGCTAGTGCCAGAACTGTGCTGCAGGACAAGCCGTACGAGTTCTGCACGTTCATCAAGTTCTTGCAAGATTTATCTTACGAAGAACTGGCCCAAGCACTGAAGGAAATCGGTTTTGACGGTGCGGAAGTTACGGTCCGAAAGAAAGGCTACATTGATCCGGAAGCTGCTGCGGATGAGCTTCCCAAACTAGCTGACGTCTTTCAAAAACACGATCTCAAAATCAATATGCTGACGACGGACATCGTCGGTGTTGAGTCGCCTAGTGCTCAAGCCATCTTAAAGACTGCTGGATCACTCGGGATTCAGCACTACCGTATGGGGTACCTACGCTACAACATGAAAGCTTCCATTGAGCCTCAGCTTAAGTCGCTCAAGCCTCAGTTCAAGGAATTGGCCGCGCTCAATCGAGAGACAGGAGTGACCGCAGGCTATCACAACCACTCAGGCGGCAAGTACCTAGGAGCAAGCTTCTGGGACCTGAAGCAACTGATAGGTGACATTTCGCCCGTGGAGATCGGCAGTATGTTCGACATGCGCCACGCAGTCGCAGAAGGTAACACTGCGTGGCCAATCTATTACGACGTTATCAAGCCTCACATTACAGCGTTGGTCGTGAAAGACTTTCGATGGGGATGGAAGAAAGCAGATGACAAACGACTTTCGCCCGTACACTGTCCTTTGGGAGAAGGGCAGGTCGACTACCCAAAATTCCTAAAGCGGTTCAAGCAAGACTTTCCGCGCGCTCTCATAAGTCTACACGTCGAGTACTTGCGCGACGCTGGTGTGGAAACCAACATCGCCGCAATCAAGAGAGACTTCGGCATCTTGCGAAAACTAATTTCTGCATAAACATAATAATTATTACCCTCATTGTTACTTGCTTGCGTTAAATTAAACAGCTCAGGTGTACGTCAATGCTGAATCATTTCTTGCATTGCTGGACTGAGAATTTGAAATAAGCAGAAGCGCACAATTGAGGAGTGATAATAGTGAATTGGTTTAAAACTGCTGTAGTTACGGTTTGCCTTTTGGGATTTACCTTTGCGGCATGCGGCGACGCTGGAGTGGCGGCCTATGGCCAATCTAGCTCCAACAAACAAGTCGAAAAAATGGCGGAGCAAAGCGCTCCACCAACCATCCTGATAGACGGGGGGAAACTGGCGAAGACTAAAGAGCGTATTGATCAAGGTGATCCGAAACTGAAGCCCGCCATGGAGGCGCTAATTGCCAAGGCAGACGAAGCGCTCGCCGACGGGCCTTACACGGTGACGGACAAAGAAAAGGTTGCCCCGAGCGGAAATAAGCATGACTATGCCAGCTACAGCCGGTACTGGTGGCCCGATCCCGAGAAAGCTGATGGACTGCCCTACATTTGGCGCGACGGAGAAACGAATCCGGCCAGCCAGAGCCTCAAGGAATCAGATCGTCAGAGGATCGAGAAAGTCGGCGTTCACACTGAAGCACTTGGCTTAGCCTATTACTTGACCGGAGAAGAAAAATACGCGAAGAAAGCGGCCGAGATTCTGCGAGTTTGGTTTCTAGATCCTGCAACACGCATGAACCCTAACCTGAATCACGCCCAGTGCAGGCTCGGCCACAACACGGGAACAAAGTCTGGTGTTTTGGACGGTCGAATGATGACGCGTGGACTCGAAGGATCCCTTCTGATCGCGGGCTCATCGGCACTGAGCGATACCGAACGGGAAGGACTGAGAACTTGGGTCGGAGAGTATCTTCAGTGGCTCAAGACGGGAAAGCTTGCTCTTGAGGAAGCCGCCGCGACCAACAATCATGGGAGTTTCTATGACGCACAGACCATGTACTTTGCACTCTATTCTGGCAACAAACAAGAGGCGACCAAGCTGGCTCAGGCAGCAATCCAGAAGCGTATCCTTTCGCAGATCG
>CAZDBE010000239.1:0-9089 GCA_964503675.1 uncultured Pirellulaceae bacterium
AACATTTCTCTAGCCCCGAGCTACCTTTTTACTTCGTACAGATCGCTCCGTTCCGCTACTCTAATTTCTCCAGCGAAGCGCTGCCGGAGTTGTGGGATGCTCAACTGCGCACGCTGAAGTCGGTCCAGGGCACGGCAATGGTTCCGACGATGGACGTCGGCGTTGCCGATCAAATGTATCCCAAAAACAAGCAGGTGATTGGCCAGCGGTTGGCCAAACTCGCATTGGCGAAGACTTACAAGAAAGAGGAGGCTGAAGCTTCCGCCGAGGAGGCCTCTCCTGTGACAGGGCCGATTTATGAAGCGATCGCATACCGTGAAGGAAAGATCCGGGTCACTTTTCGGGAGGTCGGCAGTGGATTGAAAGTCATTGGTGATTCGCCGCTAGGTTCGTTTACCGTCTGCGGGCCTGATGAGGTTTTTCATCCAGCCGTGGCAACCATCATCGGGCCAGCCTCGATCGAGCTATCTTCGGATCAGGTCCAAGCCCCCAAAGCGGTCCGATATTGTTGGGACGATTCTGCTGAGCCATCCGTGGCAAATAGCGCAGATTTGCCAGCGTTTCCATTTCGCACTGATTCGCATGAGCTAAAGTCCGAAGAGACTGCGTTTTAAGCTTTCGGCCCGTTTTTCAGGCTATTGTTTGCAACTCGCTTGAGATAAATTTGTGCTAACGGGTGGACTGCTACTGCCCGGGATTTCCATTGTTCCACTAACTTTTGCAGACTAAGTCATGACAGAGCCAGAGCAGCCCAAACCGACCGCCGACACACCGACAACAGCGCCGGCCGCACCTGAGACGGTAGAAGCCCTCGCTACTGAACAATCCGCTCCGACTGACCAGCCTGATGCGACCGAACAGTCGGCTTCGCCGAGCAAAGCGTTCGCCATTGGCTCGCAACGCGACGCCGCCGATAAATCAATGGCCCCGTCCCAACCCAAAGCCGTCATCGACGCATTATCCAATCCAGTCAACTTACGGGGGCTCGAAGAAGCAGAAGTGATCGCCGCACCGCCGGCAGTCGTGCGCTCAGAGGCCGGGCTGGGCGATGACATCGACGCCGAAATTGCGGCTGCCTTGGGAGGAATCTCAATGGACGACGTGGTCGCCAAAGCGGAAGCTTCGGACACCGAACTGGAATTGAACACCAAAGTTCAGGGAACGATCACAAAAATCTTCAAAGACAACGTGTTTATCAAACTCGCCGGTCAGCACGAAGGCGTCGCTGCCCTGCACACCTTCAAAACCGCACCTGCCGAAGGCGAGACATTGACGGTCACCGTTCGTGGTCGCAACAAGGAAGACGGACTTTATGAGCTATCCGTCCCGGGCGCAACAATCAATGTCTCTGACTGGGACGAAATCGAAGAGGGCGCCGTCGTGGAAGCCAAAGTTACCGGCACTAACTCAGGAGGCCTCGAAGCAGCGCTTGGATCGATTCGCGGATTTATTCCTGCCAGCCAGATCTCACGCTACCGTGTCGAGGACATGGAACAGTTCATTGACAAGAAACTGCAATGCGTGGTCGTCGAGTGTAAACCGGACAAACGAAAACTCGTTCTCAGTCACCGCGCGGTGCTCGAACGAGAGATGGAAGAGAAACGTAAGACGCTGATGGAGGAACTGGAAGTTGGCCAGATCCGCGAGGGTATCGTCAGCAAGCTGATGGACTTTGGCGCATTTGTTGATCTGGGCGGTGCCGAGGGCCTGATCCATATCAGCAAAATCAGCTGGACACGTGTCCGCCATCCCAGCGAAGTGATGCACGAAGGAGAAAGAGTCAAAGTCAAAGTTGATAAGATCGGCGACGATGGAAAAATTGGCTTGTCTCACAGGGACACGCTCGAGCATCCTTGGCAAGCTGCCGGAAATCAGTTCAACGAAGGTGACACCATCACTGGCACCGTAACGAAACTGATGGATTTTGGAGCATTTGTTCAAGTGGCTCCCGGCATCGAAGGGCTGATTCACGTTTCAGAACTTGCCTATCACCGTGTGTCTAAGGTCTCAACCGTGTTGAGCGAAGGCGATTCGGTTGAGGTCAAAGTTCTCTCCGTTGACAAAGACCAACATAAAATTTCGCTCTCTCGCAAAGCGTGCCTTGCCGCACCTGCTCCCAAAGCAGGTGACAAGAAGGATGAAGTTCCCGAAGATTTGCCGCCACGAGAGTTGGCCGTCAAAGCTTCTGGTGAACCACTACAAGGTGGAACCAATCGCAAGTCTGGCGGCGAAAGCGTCGGGCTCAAGTGGTAGCATCGATGCTATGGGAGAATGTTGCGAGGCGAGTTCTGTTCAAGCTCCCGGCTGAACGCGCACATCATTTTTCGATGGGCATGTTCAGCAGAATGCTGGCGTTAGCGCCGATCAGTAATACGTTTGCCAGTCGATACACAGTCAACGATGCGCGGCTGAAAACAGAGGTTTTTGGTTTGCAGTTTACGAATCCTGTCGGTCTGGCAGCAGGTTTTGATAAAGACGCTCAGTGGTATCCAAAACTTGCCACACTTGGGTTTAGCCATGTAGAAGTCGGCACCATCACCGGCCAAGCTCAATCCGGCAATCCAATGCCGCGTCTGTTTCGCCTTCCGCAAGACAAAGCGATCATCAATCGGATGGGATTCAACAACGGCGGCGCCGATGGAGCCGCGAAGCGATTGGCGAATACCCGCAAGTTTCGCTCAACCGACATTTTGGGAGTCAACATTGGCAAGACCAAAGTCGTGCCGGTCGAATCCGCGACAAGCGACTATCTTTACAGCTTCGAACGTCTTTTTGCCTATGCGGATTACTTCACCGTCAACGTCAGCTCGCCGAACACGCCCGGCTTGCGGACGCTGCAAAATCGCGAGCCGCTGATCGAGTTGTTGAGCGCTCTGCAAAAGTTAAATCTCTCTCTCGCGTCCGACCACGAGACGGATCCCAAACCAATTTTGCTTAAAATCGCTCCCGACGTGACCGAGGAGCAGCTGGACGATATCATCTCGATCTTGAAAGAGATCCGGCTGGACGGAATCATCGCCACCAACACGACGCTTTCACGCGCCGATTTAAAAACGGCTGACAGCGAGGTCGAAGAAATCGGTGCTGGTGGTTTATCGGGAGCGCCGCTGACGATTCGCAGCCGCGACGTCGTCTCAAAACTTCACGCCAGTTTAGGGCCAGAAATACCTGTCATTGGCGTTGGTGGCATTATGAATGGCGCCGATGCGTGGAATATGATTTGCGCAGGAGCATCGATGGTGCAAATCTACACCGGCTTCATCTATGGTGGCCCCAGCATCGTGCGCGATATCAATCGGTATCTAGTGCAGATGCTAGAACAGCACGGGCTATCATCGATAAGCGACGCCGTAGGGCGCGTTGACTTGATGGTCTAGTGAACTCTCACTCATTGCACGCAATTTAAAAACCACGGAAGACACTGAACACACGGAAAAAACTCGCGACACTTCTGTGTCTTCGGTGGTTGTTACAAAGAGTTTCGAGTTAGCCTTCGGCGATGCCTACTCTTTGAATTTTGCAATATCCTCGTCCAGTTTTTCATCAACTGCGCCGATTGCACCTCGGCCATTGGAATCAATCCGGCTGTAGGCAACCTCGCGGATTGACTCCAAGTCGGCGTCCCAGAACATTTGCTTCTGCTCAGGTGTTGCATCAGGATTCCATGGACGCACGATCCTCATCCCGGCGCCAAGCCCCTCGTATCCCGTGTACCACCAAGGGCTCTGGGGGTAATTTGGATCCTCCTCCTTCCAGGACTCGTCGTCAGTTCCCAATCGCGCCGCGCTGTCGCACAAATCGGCCTCCGATACAAACGAACCGCCGCGCAGCGTACGTGGATACACGGTCGTTGGCTTGCGAAACGACTCTTCCACCGAACACTCCTTCTTCATATCGCCGGCTTCACTTCCCGGCTCGTATCCGTCGAGCACCCACTCGGAAACATTTCCGTACATATCAAACAAACCCCACGGATTTGGTTTCAGTTCACCGCTTGCGTGTCGTTCTTCGTCGGAATTGTCCGTGAACCATGCGTGGTTCTCCAGTTCTGATTCGTCGTCGCCAAAATAGAACTTCGTTTTCGTACCGGCGCGGCACGCGTATTCCCACTCAGCTTCGTAAGGCAAACGGAAGACGGTTCCCGTTAGTAGGCTGAGCCATTTGGTGTATTGTTTGGCGGCGAACTGAGTCATGCTTGCCGCGGGCTGATCGAGGTCCTCTCCTGCTTCGTAGGTGATATCTGGTTCGTAGAGCGCAGAAGGGGCAGTCACGGCATCGACGGCTTCGCGGTTTTCAACTTTGCGAATTCCGTTTCGTTGCAGCAATTTGAAATGACCGTCCATTTCCATGTACCGCTGGTACTCGGCCCACGACACTTCGTGCTGACCGATCCAAAACGGTTTTACACTTACTGTGGCAGATTGTCGTGAACTGAGCCCATCTGTTTCAGCGGTTCCCATTTTGAACTGGCCGGCTGGAACAGGAATCATTCTGAATGACACTTCCGTCCCCGGAATTTGGTGGTCGTAGGGAATCAAAAACTTCCCGTCGACTTCAACAAAATGTCCTTCTGTCGGTTTTTGGTCGACGACCCCCGGCGATTGAACCTTCGTCTGCTGGGCGGTGCAAAGGCTATCTACAGCCACAACAAATAATAGGACAAATAGTGCTTGTAAAAGTGTTTTGGAGAGCATATACGTAAGGACTGATGGAGTTGAAGAAATACGACACGTTAGGCTACACAGTCTAACCACTGTGCGGGAGAAGGGTATCGAATATTACCACTGTCCACGCAGCATTGGAGTGAGAATCGAAGGGCCTTCGGGGGCTGACGCGGCAAGCGAGTATTTTCTATAATTCTCCACAGACGTTGTAAACTCAAACATACCGAGGCGATCATGGCTGAAAAAGAAAAAGAAACCGCGCGACGAGCAATTCAAGTTGACGAGTCCAAAACTCAGACTTGCTATGCAAATTTTTGTCGGGTGACAGGTTCGCCTGAAGAGCTAATCATCGACTTTGGGATGAATTCACAACCCATCGGAAAAAACGACCAACCGGTGAACATCAATCAGAAGATTGTGCTGAACTTTTATACCGCCAAGCGGTTACTTCAAGCGTTACACGTTTCAGTCCAGAGGCACGAAAACGTTTTTGGAAGAATTGAAACCGATATCCAGAAACGCATGCAGCCGCGTGGCGAAGAATCCCAACCGCCCGCAGCTAAAACTAACGAGAAATAGGTGCTATTACTTCGGCAAAAGAGGCTGATTTGCATCTATACGAAATCCACCAAACAGAATTCAATTACGTAGAAATCCGAGAGAACACCATGGCGAAGAAGAGTATTGATAGCGTTGAGGTTAGCGGCAAAAAAGTTTTGATGCGAGTCGACTTCAACGTGCCACTTGATGGCGATCTGAACATCACCGACGATCGCCGTATTCAAATGGCGCTGCCGAGCATCAAATCGGTCATCGACCGCGGCGGGCGGTTGATTCTAGTAAGCCACCTCGGTCGCCCAAAAGGAGTTGCCGATCCAAAGTATAGCTTGGCTCCCGCCGCCAAACGACTGGGAGAAATTCTTGGATCGCCTGTTCACTTCGCCAACACCACGGTCGGCCCCGATGCAGCAGAGAAGATTGGTGCAATGGTCGATGGTGAGGTCGCTATCCTTGAGAACCTGCGATTCAACGAAGGAGAGAAATCTGGTGACGAAGCATTTTCTGCTCAACTGGCTGAGTTCGCTGACGTGTATTGCAACAATGCTTTCGGTACTTGCCACCGCGAACACGCTTCAATGTACGGCGTGCCGATGGCGATGGGTGGCAAACCCAAAACCGTTGGTTCGCTGGTCGAGAAAGAAATCAAGTATCTCGAAGGTGTAATCTCCAGTCCTGAGCGTCCTTTCGTGGCAATCCTTGGCGGTGCGAAAGTCTCCGACAAAATCAAAGTCATCGAAAATCTAATCGGCATCTGCGATCATGTGCTGATCGGTGGAGCCATGGCCTATACGTTCTCGCTGGCAAAAGGAGGCAAGGTTGGTGACAGTCTTGTTGAGCCGGAGCATGTTGATTTGGCAAAGTCGCTGATGGAAAAGGCCGGTGAAAAACTGGTTCTGCCGGTCGACACTAGCTGCGGTGACGAATTCGGAAACGCCGACTGTAATAAGAAAACTGTTGCCGCCGGCGAGATTCCAGATGGCTGGGAAGGTTTTGACATCGGCCCGGAAACGTCGAAGAATTTTGCCGCAATCATTGCGTCGGCGAAAACGGTTGTCTGGAACGGCCCGATGGGCGTATTCGAGGTCGAGCCTTTTGCTGCCGGAACCAAGGCAGTCGCTCAAGCGATCGCCGACGGAGACGCAACATCGATCATCGGCGGTGGTGACAGCGCCGCCGCAGTCGCTCAACTGGGTTTCGAGGACTCAGTAACCCACGTCAGTACCGGCGGTGGAGCAAGCTTGGCTATGTTGGAAGGCAAAACGTTTTCAGCTGTTGAACTGCTGGACGACGCGTAAGCAAACTCTTGCCACCTCGGCTACTGACTTAGCGAGCTATCGGAATCGAATTTCGTTGTTGTTGCTACGGCCGGGAATGCCCCTGCCTCAGCAGTAGGCCCCGGTAAGAAATCTACGCCTTTACCGCGAAACACAGACTCGATCAGCTCCATGTACCCATCAGTCATGCTGCCGAGCGAGCTGTTTGCGATAACATGTTTGCGCCCGTCAGATCCAAGCTGAACCGACAATTTTGAATCGTTGAGTACTTTCAACCAGCGCGATGACATCTCCGTTTCATCACCCGGAGTGACAAGATAACCCGTCGTTCCTTCAATCACTGATTCGTTGATCGACCCTACAGCGGTGGCGACGACCGGACGCTGGCAGCTGAGCGCTTCAAGGATTGACACGGGGCTGGCCTCGTTGTGGCTGGAAAGTGCGAATAGATCAACCATCGACAAGACTTCTGGTATATCACTCACCGACCCTAAAAACTTGACCCGCCCGTCGATGCCCTTGCTGACGGCAAGTTCCTCTAGCATTGGTCGTTCCGGACCGTCACCTGCAATCACGAAATAGGCGTCCGGACGTGATTCAAGTGTTAGTCTTGCCGACTCCAAAAACAGAGCATGATTTTTTTCGGGTCGCAGAGCCGCAACGATTCCAACAACCGGAGCATCAAACGGAATACCGTGTGTCGATCGCCACTGAGCCCGCGCGTCGGCTTTGAACACGAATCGGTCTGTATCGATCCCATTGGGGATCATAAAGACCTTGGGTTCTGGGAATTTTTCATTGTTGACCAAATATTTTGCGTGTGAACTAGCGCAAGCAATGAAACCGTCGGTGATTCCTGTGAGCAGTCGGTTCAATCGGCCGACACCATCTGGCCAACCTGTAGAATGAAGCGCCGAAAGAATGACTGGCAGTCGTGCGGCTCTAGCAGCCAGACGGCCCCAAAACATTTTGTCTCCGGCTCCAACGGTAATCACGGCATCAAGCTGCTGATCCTTGAACAGTTTTCGCAATCGCGTGGCCACTGCAACATCGTACTTGTGATGAATGAGATTCTCAAAAACTGGAATCTCGCTAGCAAGCTCTTCTCCAAGAACACCTTTTTCCTTCAGACAACCGATCATTGGCGTGATGCGATTGCGATCGAAACGACGGACGAGGTTGACCAGCAACGTTTCGGCGCCACCAACAGGCATGCTGGTAATGATAAACATGGTTCGGATTGGGCGCTGTAAATTCATAGCGGAATCTTGCTTTACGAAATCGAGGAGGGAGAATTGGCTGTGGGTCGGGTGATTTTTCTCTTCTTGCAATTACAACAGATTATTCAGCGGAAGTCTGAGTGGAATCTAAAGCAGGAAGAGTTATCGGTGGCACGACGATCTCGTGAATTTTCGCTGGGTCCGTTTGACCATCGCGGCGTTTGGCGCGACGTTCATACTTGTAAGGTTTGACGCGCGCGATTCTTGGATCAAACGAAAGCCAGTTCTTAATACGTTCGAAACTTGGATCGCCGTGGATGCGTTGGATATGAAACGAATCGCCGCCGATCTTGTTCCAGCCACCGTAGGCAGAACAAACGCCGAGGAAACCGTGTTCCTTCAACATGCTAAACACGCCGTGGTTCAGGTTCTCGCGTTGGCCAAATGGAAACGCGAAATACTGTACAGGTTTTCCAATAAGCTCTTCGATGTCGATAGAAGCTTGTATCACTTCATCGGCTAGCTGCGCCTGATCCGAGACATTTCCTAGGTCGATGTGCGTACGGGTATGGGCGCCAATTTCGATGCCCGAATTCGCAAGAACTTTCAGCGATTCAATTGTGTTGACCGGTAAGTCCTGTCCCAGTTCTACATCGTGGGGAAAGGGCTCCTGTCGAACAATGTTGTCGATAGTGACGAAGTAGCAGACGGGTATTTTGCGTTCAACTAGTAGCGGCAGTGCATACTCGCAATTTTCAGCATAACCATCGTCAAAAGTAATCGCCAACGTTGGACGATCATTGAAACCCGAGTCAACTCGTCGTTGTAATTCGGCTAAAGAAACGAGATCGAACTCCTCTTGAAACCAATCGATCTGACGCTTGAATTGCTCTCGAGTCATCGACCAAGGATTGGCATGATCGTCAGAAATCCGATGATAAAAAATGGAATACGCGGGCACTTTACCCTGCGAGGTCAACCGACGGCGTCGCCACGAGCGATATGGCATGGTGGACAGCCGATAGAAGTCGATCAGTTTTAATTTCCAAGTATTCACGAGAAGTTTGTCTGGCCTAGCGGGACCAAAAAATAGGGAGCATGGCGGGCAATTCGGCTGCAAGACAGTCCGGAACACCCACATTTTTGAAACTTTGTTCCGGCAATTGTTGGCCACGAAACGCGTTTCGCACATCAAGTTCCGGACCGGAAAAGCGAAATAAACCATCCTAGGCACTGCCGACCGATACAGTCGTTAAAACCCTTCAGATCTCACAATTGCGTCTGCGGAAAAGTTGATTTGCACCCACTTGAGGCGTTGAAAGATTGTAGGTTTCAAAACTTAAGCCCCACCAAAATCACGGACTCCCTTT
>CAZDBE010000240.1:0-8925 GCA_964503675.1 uncultured Pirellulaceae bacterium
TCCGGGTAAGTACCGAGTCACTTTGCTCGCGGCCTCCGCAAACGATAGCCGTATCAGAATTTCGGTCGGCAAAAAATATCACAAGCCAAAGGTACCCGCGACCGGAGGTTTCGAAAACTTCCAACCCTTCGATGCTGGGACGGTTGAGTTTGATAAAGCGGGTGACGTGACGATTCACTTTGAACCTGTCAAAAAGGAATGGGCTGCCATCAACATTCGTTCCGTCGAATTGGCTCCGGAGAAATAGGCGGCTGGTCGGACACCCAAATCCAAGATCCTGCCGGCCCCGGATATTCCTCACAAGAAACGTGTCCGTTTGTACGGAACTGAAAATTCCGTCGCCTTCGTGTCTTTAAGCCCTGTTTTATAAGGAAATGGCTCAATAGGGCACGTCTTCTGTCGTATAATTGAGCTTAACGAAATGCTGCTCGTTGGCGATATTGATTGGTAACTCAATCATGGTCTCGCGGCTGCTTTTGTTGTTTTCAGTACTCGACACCCTCGCAACAACAATCTTATTATTCAGACAATGGCCAAGATGCAAATTCAATCACAAAAGGGCCATATAGAATTCGCTTTAGCAAGATTAGCCAATGGTCGCCTAATTGGCTGTCTGACTTTGCTGCTAGTTCTTGCTCTGACTGGTACCAGTCCTTCGGTTGCTCAACAGCCCAGCGCTCGTTTTATCGATTTGGAGGAGCATATCCTTGGAACCGATACAATGACGGTCGCCGAGTTGCAAAGTTGGGCGACGTCTTTTACCAACGAAGCGGGTACCCTTGGCAGCCGACTTAACGATTTTCTTGCAGCGGTGGAAGTGGTCGATCTGTACGAAGATGAGGTTGGACCGCTTTTTACTTCCTCAGGGCAATCGAGTTTCAACAACTCGTGGAATGGCGAAACGAATGCAGGACGCGCTTTAGGGCGAACAATGCTGGGCGTCTACCAAGCGGTCTTCGACGCATTCGACAATGATCTCGTTTCCCAGAATGCCCTCTTCGTCGCCGGCGTCAAGTTTCGCTCAACCGAGAACTTCCCGGGTTCAGTACCTTCTCCGACCGATCTATTTGCAATCTACGAAGTCCAGATCGACGGTACACTTCACGAGGAGTACGGATCTGACGGTGGCTACAACACCAATGCCGCTCGCCGCATGACTGGAGCCTATCTGGCTCCCGGCACCGTCGTTGACGTAACAGTTCCCAACGAACTGGTCAACGCGGGATTTCAAATTCGCGTGGGCGGCCACTCATGGGACTTGAGCAACAAGAACAACGCCAATCGGCTTCATCGCGTCAGCAACACTTTTGACATCACGAACAACGTGACGAAAGTTGCCAACCCGATGGGTGGAAATATTTATATCGAAGTGCCCGTCGGTGCTGAGGCTGGAATTGTTAGCGTCCAGTTTCGCAATACGATCCGCGCTCCTTTCTTCTCTGACCGCAGCTTTGATAAGACCACGCAAGCCGAATGGGAAAACGTTGAAAGGCACCATCCCGGCGCTTTCACCGATATTGAAAGTGAACACAGCATGTGGACGGTACCGACCAAATGGGTCGGTAACCTCGGCTATGCAGAGTTGATGGAAATCATTGATGCTCATGATGCGAGCATTAAGGTCGCGTCTGAGTATGTCGGCAAGAATACAGATCGTCACAAAGCGATTCTTTACACGATCGTTGACACACAGATTCGCGCCAATGCATTTAGCATCGGATACCCGCAAAGCAACTATGGCACGTTTACTCAAAACGCCATTCGTGAACCGCTGACGCTGGCACATGCCAATGACACTCTTGTGTGGCATGAGCACGGGCATGCGGAGTTCATGACATTTTTCTCTGGCGAATCGGAGTCATGGGTTCACATGTTGGCGACTGTAATCAACATGGAAAACTATGGTATGACGGCCCAAGAGGGTTTCGCACGGTCGCTTGATTACGGCTCGCACAACCACACTACATCCGACACGCTAAGTAGCTGGGTCGTGATGGATGAGTTTATCAACAACAATGGTATGGCATTCCAGCAAGGGTCTTATCGACCTCGGGGGCATGCGGACTACGTCGAGTACATCGAGATGTTCGGACTGGAGGCGATGCAAAACTTTAATCGCCGGATCAACATCGAGATGGACGGGCTGGAGTGGGACACGGGTTGGTCCAACGGTCGTACCAACCACAACGCCAATGACAGAATATTGCGTTTGTCGCGCGAAGCGGGCGTGAATGTCGCGCCGCTGTTTCACTTGTGGGGGCATCGGCCAAGCAACATTGCAAACCTTACTGCCTCGATGGCAGCGGAAGGCCTTGGCGAGTCGGTGCAGATCTATGACCGAATGATTGAAGCCCGAGATTCCGTCCCGATGAGTCAGGCACAATGGAATGCTGTCGACAACGTGATGGATGATTTCTTGAACGAATCACGTGGTCCATGGCAAGCGCTCCGAACCAATTACGACCTTGTTCGCGCACAGGATGCGGTCGACCAAATCCAATTCTTGATCGACCTGTATTTCCCCAATGGCCGCCCCAATGCTCCTGTCGTAGATCCGATTGCTGCTACTGTGGTTGCATTCTCTGACGGGAACTATGAAGGCACTCCTTGGGAACTTACCGAGGGAATTTACGTTAATCTAGATTTGGATGCGGGGCCAATTGGAAACGACAATATCTCTTCATTCCTCATTCCCGAGGGCTATGAGGTTAAGGTAACTCAGTGGTCTGGCGGTACTGGCACGAGCGCAACCTACACTGGTTCGATTGCTGACCTAGGGGTGCTAAACAACGATGTTTCAAGAGTGGAGGTGACGTCCACCTTGGACGACCAACAAGCCATTGGCGAATCGAATTCGATTTCGCTAGATCAAGATTGGAAGTTGGTTGCACTGGCACAGACCTACGATGATCCCGTCGTGATTGCTGGGCCTCCCTCCTACAATGGTGTTGATCCAACCACCGTTCGCATCCGTAATGTGACCAGCAACAGCTTCGAGATGCAAATTGACGAATGGGAATACCTCAACCCGATTCACTCACCGGAAGTAGTCAGCTACATGGTCGTCGAAGCTGGACAATACAAACTAGCTGATGGAACTACGATTGTGGCCGGCAATCGAGACGGACAGACTCACGAAACGCAAACTTACGGCCTAGGGACAGCGTTTGAGGGTAGTGGCACCCCGCTTGTTTTCGCCAACGTTGTTACGCGGAACGATCCGCAAGCAGTAACAACACGCGTGCAAGTAAATTCGGCTTCCGAATTCGAGATCATCTTGCAGGAAGAGGAATCCAGTGATGGAGTGCACCTTGCAGAAACCGTCAGTTATCTTGCTGTTGAACCCGGCGCCGGGGCAACTGGCGGATTGCACTATGATGCCGGATCTTTAATCGCTGGTGAAGCAGGGCAGCTCGTAAGCTTTGATTCAGGAGTTAGCCTCAGTTCGGTGAGCAGCTTTTTTGCTGCGATGCAAACCATCAATGGCATTGATACAACTGTCGTACGGACCACCCTACTGAACGCGGCCGGCGCACGTGTATTCACCGAAGAAGAAAAATCGGCCGACGCTGAGATCACTCACGCCGATGAGACGATCGGCTTCTTTGCGATTAATCCCGGCTTAATCATGGGAACGGTATCTGAAAGTCCGCTTTTGGGAGATGTAGACTTAAGCGGCGCCATCGACTTCGCTGACATCGACGCTTTTATTTCACGCTTGATTTCCGGTGTTTACCAAGTTGAGGCCGACGTCAACCAAGACAGTTTCGTAAACTTTTCAGACATCGACCCGTTCATTGATTTACTGATCGCTCAGTGATTCCAATCTTTGGGGGTTACCTGTTTATGACAATGACACGGCGAGCGTCATACACCTGAACAGACCACTAGATGAAGTCGGGCGTTTCCAAAACATTGCCTTCACCGTTGCCCTCGGTAGAGAAGAAGTTGTCAAGATCCGTGCGGTTGGAATTCACAAAGCTTGTCCCCGAAACCTGTACATCAGAAGAGTACTTAACCTCGACCGGAGACAGTGGTGAGCTTTCACCGTCTGCACCGTACCAAAAAATTCGGTTCCCAGCGACCGTCACGTTTTGAGCATTGCGAACAGAAATCGCTGCCTTCCCCCACAACCGAAATGTGTTGTCGCGGATGGTCAAATTCGCAATCCCTGCATTCAAGCTGTCGACAACTTGGCGACCAAATTCTCGGCCCAACTGAGTTGCATCGGTCTGGAACGAAACGACTCCCGTCGCGTAATCCTGACTCAGATACTCGCGGCTGAAGCCGATGCCGTTGAAGCGATTGTTCTGAATCTGAATGTCGCTGGGCAGATTCCCTAGCGGCCAACTCGCTTCGTTGTGCCCCGCAATCGCCGCGTCGCTCAGCCCACTGTAAAGGCTGTCTACTATTTGCACGTTCTCCGACATCAGAAACGTACCGTAGCGGCGAGTGTTGCGAAATTGCGACCCCTGAACCATAAAATTCTTCGACAGATCGCGGTTGAATATCTGTGTGTCGTCCCCGAACCGCTCCACATCAGATTCGATGTAGGCTTTGGCAGCTGAATCGATTGGCTGGTCAAAGGTCAGCTTCACCATCGTCACACCATCGCGCTCAATCGCCTGCCCCACAATTGCAATTCTGGCTTCTTGGATGATCTCTCCCTTGATGGGATCAAAGAACTGCAACCGATCACCTTCCTGAAAAAGGTCTCGATTGATGTTTAATTTTTCTTCAGCAGTCACCGCAGTCACGACCATTTCTCGTGCGTTCAACAATCGCTGATTAATCACCAAAGGCAATGTGTAGAAGTTTGATACGTCGTCAGCCCCTCCCACAAAATCGGAATTCTCTACCCAAGCACCTTCGCGCGAACTCTGAATGTGGAGTGCATCGGCGCTGATGCTTCTCCAACGTCCCTCTCGGATACTGACGCGACTATTAATCACGTTTAATCGATCTGTGCCGATCGAAGAAACAAACGTCCCCGGCGATGACCATGCCGTCACATTGGACACCGTAATATCGCGGCTGCCATTGAAGACTGGAGTCGCAACCGAATCCACAGGTTGATCAGCAAAGATACTGAAGATGGCTGTGTTTTCTCGACGTTGAAATGCAATGCGGTCGTCGTCGACAACCTGCCGCAATTGCTCCGGGTCCTCAAATACGATCCTATAGTCGGTCGCAGACAACTGCTGTCCGGACTGGCTTCGATTGAGTTCGATAAAGTGATTCGTATTGAATTTTGTTCGCCCCGCCACATTCGGGTCCATCAATGAAGCAAACAACTGCGGACTGGCGGCCTCACTAAAAAATTGTTCGTCTGGGGCCACGGTCACTGTAGGGTCAAATCGAACGACGATGGAGTTGTCAGAGAAATCGGGAGAACCGATTACTTTTCCTTGAGAGGTCGTTGTCGCGCGGTAGACGTCTTGCGTGACACTCTGATCAGAATAGATGTACCGCTCGACGTAATCGACTTGGAAGTTTTTGAGAATAACGTCGGAACTTCCCGTAACAGTGAACAGCCCTAGCAAGGGACTTTCCAAAAACAACTGCGATCCGTTTCCTTCAACTTCCAGACCGTGGACGTTCGTAAATCTGAATAGTGAACGTTGGGTAAATCCAGCTGGCGCCTTGATGTTATAGATTCCAGGTTGCAGCACTACTCTTACCGGGGCGTCATCGTCACTGGCAGCCGCGACCGCAGCCGCTTGATCAAACAACGCTTTGAGCCCCCAATAATCATTCTGCCGATCATTGGTGTGGAGGCCTTCAATGTTACTTGCGTAAAAAGTCGCTTGCGGCGTGGAAAGCTGTCGTAGTGGAAGCTCACGCGGCAGCACACGCACCACATCGAAATTGGCCGCAAAACGATCGGAATCGTGGAAGCCGCCCGCACCAAAAGCAACGTAGATCTTGTCACCAATGGACAGCGCGCCAAGCGCAACATCAAAACTCGATTCCGTCAGACCGCTGGCAGTGATTTGGGACCGAAACGAAGCGGGATCATTGCTGGTACCGACAACCACTTCGACGCCCGAAGATCTTTCATCCAAACTAAACTGACTGTTGTTGATCGCATAGTAACCCGACTGGGAAACCGTGAACTCTGCAATCGCAAATCGGTCTTCGAGAACGGTCGAAGTTCCATATCCAGCTCCCGGATGCCCCGAAAAAAGCGGCGTGTCGGGCAAATCGGGATGAATGACCGGTGCTCCCGACAATCTCAAGTAACTGTCTGGGTTGCCGTTGGGTTGAAGGTTGCCATCGGCCGTCCAAACTTGGCTTCCGGCGACCTGCAACAGCGGTCGAAAGTTTTCAGGCTGGTCGATTCCGCCAGTGCCTAGTTCCGCGCGCGAAGGGGAGGCACCAACCGGTTGCCAGTTATCAGGAGCGTTCCACAACAGCCGCCAATCTGAGGCATCAGCTAGGGAGACGTTAGAAGATTCTGGGGCAAACGCATCTCCAAGACTACTGACCGATTGCAGCAGTTGATTGTTGTGGACGAAATTAAAGTCTGTTGTGAAATAGTCAAACGAGTCGCTGCCATTGGCCCCATAAGCAACTCGAACGGAATCGCCCTTTCTCAAAAACCCCAGCCGCGAGTCGAAATAGCTGATCCTTGACGGACTTGCGATTCCAGTAGTGACGGGAGCATCGTTGTTCACATACACTCGAAAATCGACACCGTCGCCGGTCCCGTTGGGCACTTCCAGTCTACTGTCGGCGATCTCGTAGTACCCTGATTCTGGTACCTGCCAAGTTACAACTGCGTACCGATCCACAGTACGTCCTGCGGCGGCGTTCTGAGCAGCGCCTGGGTGTCCGCCGATACTATTGAGAAATAGAAAGCGCGTCGAAGCGTCAACATCGGCCACGTTGTAGGTTCCATCAACGTTGGTCAATGCTGTCAGATTCCCGTCACTGGACTGCAATTCTTGATCGCCAGCATTGTAGCTATAGCTCCAGCCATCGGAGCCAAAGTCACTTCCGTAACTGGCTACAATTCCGTCAGCCGACAACAAATGGCGCGGCTCGAATCGTTCAAATGCAAGCTTATGTGCCTTAGTGTTTCTTCGCTTTTTTCTTTTGGACTCGAACATTGGAAATCGACAAAACAAAAAGAATTGGGAGCGCCTTTTTCTGGATGCTAGCGAATGCGTCCAAAAATTACGTCAGTAAGTCTAACTAACCCTGACGAGCGTTGGGGAGATTTCATCTAATTTATCGGGGGTTGAGCCAAAATTGCTTAATACGAAGTGCGCTCCCACATTCTAATGCTGCACCGTTTTTGTCATGCAAACATGTGCCTTGGAGATAGCGGCTTCGGATGAGACAGGCCAGTTCATGCCAGCAGCCACCGCGCGATTGAGAAACGCTAAGATTTGCCGATAAGTCGTATTTTCCCCAAACGTCATTTCAGGGATAATGCCAGCGGGCGGAGCCCAACGTTTACCAAACGTAACGCTGACTGAGTGCAGTGATCTTCACAACAGCAAGAACGACTCGATGGAACGAGGCATGAGCGATAATCAACGACGATTCTTCTGTCGCCTGCTGTTTCTGTTCTTCTGCTGCCTTCCTACTGCTCTGATCGTCTATCGGGCCTGTCACCCACGCACGCCGGAATTTTGGCAACGCACGATTCAGTCTCAGCTTGGCATCGACACCCAGATCGCCGATGCCGAAACACCCAAACCAGGTCAAACCATTCTGCGCGGCCTGACTTTGTTCGGCAACGATGGAACGCCTATCCTATTTGCGATTGAAACCCGTTTTGACGAACAGCTAAACCGGATCACGATCAACGAGCGCCTGCGACTGACCGGACGAGGACTAACCGAACTGGCCAATAGCCTCAATCAGCGTCTGGTAGGTTCTGGCGTCTGGTCCATTCGACTCGAAGATGTTGAAGTCATCAATGATTCGACCGACGAGGCAGGGCAGGGCGTTTATCTCTCTCAGGTTGAGATCGCAATTGCACCGGAAGTCTCCGGCCCGGGGGGGCGTCCATCTGCTAGAGCAGAACTTTCGATGCAATTTTCAGATGGCTCTTTGGAATCCGAGAGCACTTTGGCCGCCAAGGTACCGCGCGTTCAATGCACTTTTCACTGCTTGGAAGATCCGCTGTTGACAAAAGTGTTTGTAGAGACCGGTGAGCAGAGCGTTCCCTGTTGGCTGGGGGCGGGATGGCTACCTCAGCTTGCCGAATTGGGGCCACGCGCAACGTTCATTGGAAGTTTTGGAGTAGATCCGGTGTCGGAAACGAATATTGGCCGAGTGGAAGGACGTTTTGAGCAGGTTGCTCTGACAGAGGAATACGCTTCAGCGCCAATAGCTGGTTCTACCGTCGAGCGTCGAACCCAACTCAAGAGCGGCTTGGGTTCGATGAAAGTGGACATGATCTTTGACGACAACAGTCGCCACAAACTGGCTGCAGGCCAACCACTGGAGATTGAAGCAACGTTGGAGTTGCCCGATGGTTCACAACATCCGGTGGTGCCCGAGTACCACTTTCAGCAAGTGTTGAATGTCGGTTCGGCGATCAGAAAAACTGTTCGTACCGCCCGATCTCGATCAGCATCAACTAACTATTAGGCTGTTCGAGACCTTTAAAGGATGGCGTCTAGACGACGGCTTGTCTTGCCAGTAGCAGCACCATGCGATTGGAGTATGGCTTCTCGTACCTTAGTTACCACCAAAGTTACTGAAGAATGATGCAGCCTGATCTTCTTCGCTCGGCTGTAGAGCACCCTTATTTGAGGCGCCTTCGGCATCGATATTCTCAAAGTTTTCTCTCAAACTTTCGAAGGCACCACTGCCTTCTTCTTCCTGCTCGCGATTGATTGCAGAACCTTGCTCATCTCCAAGACGTGAACCATAACCGTCGTTGCCTTGGGCAGGCTCGGCAATTTC
>CAZDBE010000241.1:0-8906 GCA_964503675.1 uncultured Pirellulaceae bacterium
GAACTTTCATTATCTCCGAAAAGGATGCTTTTCGCAGGTTGCGATTCCATCATTTATTCGCTCCCAGTTAAACGAGCGTTTGGTTGTGGTGCATGTACTGATTGTGCGGGAGCTAGTCAATTTGGTGAAAAATCTGAATGGCCACCCTAACTGTTGTTAAAGGCCGGATCGTCTCACTGGGATTCAATCGACGAAGACATCTCTAATTTCTTTAGGCGATTTTCTTAATGCTGGTCACGGCGAGCCCTTTGTGCAATCCGTTGATCGTGGCTTCCAGGGCGGCTGTCGTCCCACCCTATTTGCGTATTTAACGGAATACTGCGTTAGTGAATGTATCGATTGAGACGGTTGTTGGCACGATGCGAATCAAGCAGTTTTTCGGCCGTTTGGCGTCTCGTTGGAGCTAGACTTCAGTTGCTATGAGACCGCTATTGCCAACACTAAATTCTTGCACGCCTGGCACGAAGAGCCCCGCGGGTCAGCCAGTCATGAAACGCCTCGAAGACCGCGTTCTCATGAGCGCAACGCCATTCATTGTCCCGGACGTTGTAGACGCCGTGGATGACACGGAGGGTATTCTTCACGCTGCGCTCTCAGACGGCGGCGACGGCATTCAAGTTGTCGATCTTGCTGCGTTAATCGTTAGTGAAGATGATGTCGCGACGAATATCAATCTGGGCACCTACTTCGATGATCCGCTTGTCGCCGACGATCAATTTAATTACGAGATCGTCGGTACCTCGGGCGACCCAATCTTGGCAGAAACTATCCTGGATGGTAACCATCTAGAATTCCGCTATGCCAAAGATGCCTTCGGTTCTGCCACGGTAGTGGTACGGGGATTTAACGGAAACGGTTCTGCGGCTGACGCTGAAATCACGGTTACAGCACTGCCGATGAACGATCGGCCCACGACGTCGGGCCTGGGGGATGTTCTGGTATCGCAAGGACAAGACGAGACATTGATTGATCTGTTTGCCGCATTTGATGATGTTGAAGATGCAGATCATGAATTGATATTTACGGTTACGAATGTCTCTAACGCGAGTTTGTTTGACGGAATCCACATTGATCCAACCACCGGTACACTAAGGCTAGAATACGCCGAAGGCGCGAATGGCACCTCTGACGTCACGGTGAGAGCAACCGATTCGGACGGTGCGTTCGTTGAGATGTCAACGCAGGGAAGCGAGTTCAATTTGTACTCTAACTTGCAAGGTGAGGCGGGCGTCCATCGGCCTGACGGTGTTGATTTCGACCCCATCCAGTTGCTGACAAGCTGGTGGTTTGGACAGAACGAGTTTGTTGATACTTCGACGATTGATGAGGCGACCTTCCGGGCCAGAATTCAAACCCACTTGGGAGGTAATCCAGACCAAGCGGTGGTACTCAATTTGGAGGATCCTGCCTTTGCTTCGAATACCGCCGCTGCGCGTGAAAACCTAGCGTGGGCATTGGATATTTTAGCCGAAGAGCGGCCGGACCTCACAAATTTCGGAGTGTATCGGCTGCTGCCAAAAAGAGAGTTTTGGCTTCCGTTTTTGCATGACTCGGCGGAGCAGTTAGTTGACCTTGGAGTGAACGTCCCATCAAATGTGGCCGAGGTGGCCAGGCTGTCAGAACTTCATGCCGATTGGGAATCCGCCAATAGCACCTACCGTACGGACGAAATCGGAACGTCTGGTTTGACAGTCAGCGACCGAATTGCAACGGTTTTCCCTTCGCTCTACACTTTCTACACTAACAGAAACACTGCAAACGGTAAGCGGGGAGTTTACGCTGAAGCGTCCGTGGATGCCGTAGCTGACACTTTTACACTGCATGACAACTTCGTCGCGGAGGGCATGAGCGTGCGCCTTCGCGCAGAAGACAATGGGACGCTCCCTAGCGGGCTTTCGAAAATCACGGAATATTACGCGATCAACGTTAACGCTGAATTCAATACGTTTCAATTGTCGGCTTCGCCAAACGGCCCGGCCATTGACATTGATGAAACTGCACAAGGCATACAGTACGTCAGACTGACCAGCGATTACGCCGATCACGATGAGTTTATTGCTCATTGGAATTCTGGCTATGCCATCCCTAATTTGGAAGAAGCGGATCGATTTGGCAAGCAGACGCTGGCCTATCTATCGCCCAGTATCGCCGGTGCTGGTCTGGACTATCTGAACAAAGATTTTTTCCGGTCCCAGCTTGATACCGTTTACGAATCGGGCGCTGAAGGCGCCGTTCTATTTAATCTTGTAAACGGGGCGGCTGCCCAAGACGCGGCGGCGGCGTTTGGAAACAAAGGGTGGTGGGAGGCTGTTACTGAATTTCAAGCCTATTTGGATTCGCCGACGCAATTCACAGTAACTGTTGAACCGGCCAGCGGCGCTGACCAGTTTACAGTTCAAGAAGACTCGATGCTAAATGTAAGCTCGGGAATACTCCTAGCTAACGATGGCGTTGATTTGATGTCCGGATTCATACAACTTGAAAGCGGCCCCGAACATGCGGGTTCCTTCGCGCTGTCATCTAATGGGGATTTTACGTACATTGCCAATCAAGACTATTTTGGCCAGGATCAATTCACTTATAGATGGTCTCAGAATGGTCAGTTGTCAGACCCGATACCAGTCCACATCGAAGTAACGCCGGTCAACGATCTGCCCGTAGTGGTGTCACAACCTCAATCGCTATTTTCTGTCAGTCGTCCCGAACAAGTGTGGACCGACCTGAATACTCTTTTTTATGACGCTGAGGGGGGCCAACTGACTTATGAGCTATCAACGCCAACGAATCCTGCCGCGTTTTCGGTACTGCAGTTGTCTGGACATCACTTGGTGATGGAGCATGAAACGGCCGTCATCGGTAGCTCCTCATTTACAGTTTATGCAACGGATACGGACGGCGGAGTTGCGCAACTCGATGTGGACATCCGAATCGAACGAATTTTTCAGCCTCTCAGCGTATCATTGCAAGATGGAGGAAGTTCCATAGACGGTCTATCGTCCATGACAACAGAAACTGCAGATTCTGACGTGTTTACTAGGAGAGCAACTGGTGGGGGCGGTGATGCGTATCGTTTTGGTATGAGGAACGCAATGCATCGACTTGGGCAGGAAGAACCAGACGAAATGGAACAGCTGGTCGACGGTGACCTGCCTGTCGATATTGTTTCCTTGCTAACTGCCGTTGCAATGCCATTTCCCCTAGCAAAGAACGGGTACCTAGAAAGTCATGGTATGCCGTAATGCGATATGCCTAATCTTGCTGGCTTGAAGACCGTGCTCGCAATACGCCGACTAACTCCCCTATGTCCTTTCGGAAAAACAAAGGCGCCAAAATAGCGTATGCGATGATCACGAGTAACGCGCGGGAAAGCAGATCAAACCAGATCGATTCAGGGCTATAATTCGTGGAAATCCAAGATTGCAGACCGGCAGTCGCGAGAAGTGGTACTACACGCCCGCTAACAGCAATACCGATCGTTCTAATTGGCAATCCTGTAAGAACGCCGGCATAGCATGTGGTTGCGATGGGAAGGATCGAACGAAAAATTGCGACGCTGATCGAGATGCTAACGAGGCCGCCAATACTAATTCCGATCCATGTGCCCATCAAAACCAATACTGATTCCAGTATCAATGCTGCTGCATAGGTTGCCCAGCGACCTTGTGATTGTAATAGCGAAAAAGCCAACGGATTCAAAATCCGAAGCATGATGCTGAGAGACATGATTTGAATCACTGGAATCGCTTCATCCCATTTTCCCGACCACGCGAGCGATACAAGCGGAGGGGCAACTGCTGCCATTGCGATGCATGTGAAGCCAGCCACGAATGCGGTGAGTTTCACGGATCGCAGGTAAGCACTCGCTTGCCGAGCGGCATCTTGGTTAAGTCGCGAAAAGGTAGGCATCATTACCTGTTGCATTGCGGGAGCAAACAGAACCGACAACGACAATGTCAGTTGATAGCCGAAAAAATAATTTGCGAGGTGAGATCTTGCGTAACGTCCGAGCAGCATGTAGTCACCAGTCATCGCCAGAGAAGATGCGAATGCTGCGAGTATCAGCCATTTGGCTGCAATCGTAATTCCCAGGAAGCTGCTTTTGGAGACATGAGGCCCAGCCGGTATCGGCCCCAATTTCTGTCGGAACGCAAAATGCCCTACGATATTTGTAACGATCTGGGGAATAATAAAACTCTTCGCACCAAATCCGAAACAGGCTAGCGCTACCATCAACCCGTATTGAAGTGCATTTAAGATTGCGTCGATCAGCGCCATCTCTTTGAAACGCATATGGAGCGACATGCGGGCTCTGCCAACCGTAAGCGGCGCATTCAAGGTGACCGCGATGGCCATTAAACCCATGAGTCCAGTGACTTCGGATTCGTCAAAGTACTGACTTGCAAATGGTGCAGCGATAAGCAAGACCGCCGCCGCCAATAAATTCAGCAGCCAGCAGAATTCGGAAATCGCCCGAATCTTGTCCAATCGTTCCAATCCGTTTTGGACGATGATTCTTCCTGCGCCTCCACTACGCAAGCCGGCGATAAGCGTGTTTGCCACGCAAGCCATCGCCCAAAGCTCGAAATCTCTTTCGGCCAAGACCCGCCCCAGGATCAACTGCGCGAGAAAACTGCTGACCTTGCCTACAAGTGAGGTACTTGCAACAGCCAGCATTCCGACAAACGTCTGTTGAGAATAGCCGACGTGGTTGCCGGAAGACGGATTTGTCATATGGCCCACTACTGTTTATCGAGTCATCGCAGATCGTCTCGGGAAACGAAATTCACATGAGCTAAATCTGCCATGCTGTGTTCGTAAATTGCCCGAATCTTGTGATAAGGACCTTCAAAAATGTAAGTTGGCTTGCCGAGCATCGCCGCAAAAATACCTACATGTAGTCGCGTCGAAAACACGACCGCGGAATCAGCAATGCGGTCACAGAATTCGTCAAAACTTCCCAAAGAACGATCACTTACGTCACAGCGTAAATGGGGCAAGTCCTTGAACTGTTTCCATTCATCTTGAATCTTCTGTTCGCAATATCGGCGGAACGGCGTTGCTTTTCGACTGCGAGCCATTGCTTTGAGTGGATAAAAGGGTTTCTTGATCGCGACTGGAATATTCCGCACGAGCTTGGTCTTAAGCGAGCGACGGACCGGCTTTGTAGGATCTTCCCAGAACCCTGCGCTGTTCGTGGGGTGCTCAAGGTCGCCGCGTTCACAAATGAGCACGTGTTTCGGCGGCCGATTCAAACGATTTGTGACAAGAGGATCGTCTTGCAATTCGAATGCGGTGTCGTGGTCTAAACCAATCGAGCAGTATTTTGGAAGTTGATGATCTTCCTTAAGGTGTCGCCAGCTGTATTGCTCGCGACAGAAGAGTGTGACCGGCGCTTCGCGAGACTTAAATCCTTCTGTGAATCCCATCTTGGGATAGTAAAATGTAGCGGGTAACATCACCAGTGGCTTCGTAGGGAAATTGTCCCACACGTTTTGAAGTACGTTTCGAGCAAGTCTAAATCGCTGTACCATCGCGCCATTGCCCCGTATAAAAAGTACGTCGGCCTGCTCCGGTTCACTACAGAATTGCAAGTTCAGTTCTCGCATTAACTTGGCGCCGCCAATTTCAATTAGGTCATCTCCGTTATTGCCGAAGTCCACCCCGTCTGGGCCAACCATTGGAACCATGTAGATTGGCTTCCCCTGGAAAGTTGCCAAATATTCTCGCAATTGGGTTTGAATGTCGTGCATCGTGGCTCAGCTGATCTCAGGGAGGATTGAGGCGTCCGAGGGTTTGCCGCCCGTCATGACGATCTTAAACAATTTTAGATGCGCTTGGAGCACGGCGTCCGCACTGTACCTTTCGATAACCTTGCTGCGGCAGAGTTTACTGTGAGCCGCTAATTTCGCAGGTTCGTTCAGATACTGCAGCAACGCGTCTGCAATTGACTGGGCGGTGGGTTGGACAATATATCCATCATTGCCATCATCGATCAGGTCCCGAATCCCGGAAATCGCAGTGCCCAAACAAGGCAGGCCACACGCCATCGCTTCGACCATGGCTGCGGGCATTCCTTCATTCTCAGAAGGAAGGGCAAAGAAATCTGCTGCTTGCAGATAGCTTTCAATTTCACGGGTGAATCCCACCAAGTTAACGCTTTCTGAAATTCCCGCAGCCGAAATGATCTCGCGTATCTCATCAGCGTACTCGGCATTCCGATCGGTTGGCCCAACCAGCAAAAGCTGACAATCCTGTCGATGCTTATTGATGACTTCGGCCATGGCTTCGACCAGTAAGTGTGGCCGTTTGCGTGGTTCTACCCGACCAGAAAAAACTAACGTCGGGCGATCTTTGATCCCCAGCCGATTGCGAATCTCACGTTTCTGTTCCGATGATACGCAGTTAAAGCGGGAGATGTTCACGCCCATAGGAATTCTGGCAATCCGCTCGTTTGCTACGCTATACTCACGCAACTCTTCATGGATGTCCGTACTCATACTTACGAGGCAGCTGAGCCTTTGGATGATCTCTCTTCGTTTCCTGGGTAGACCTAACAGCCCTTTGATTCCAGGTTTGTCCGTAAATTCGAGGCCGTGGTTTGCGATAAAAAGAACGACTGGAAGGCCCAGGCTTTCCGCTATGTCGGCTGGTCCTACTGAATAGTGGTAACCACCCAATGCGTGCATGACGTCGAATCGATTCGAATTTGCTCGCAACCAGCTCCTGGAATTTCGGAGGAATCGGAACAGATTGAGAGCCCCTGTGCAGCGCCCGAGATAGGCCTGGTCATCAAAAAGTTCTAAATCCGGTTGGTCGGCGTTTGCATGTGCTAGGGAGACAGTTAATTGACGCTTCGCGGCCAAGGAATAGAGTCGGTACATAAACGACCCGGGGCCATTGTAGTGTTCGCCAGACCCTTGGAGGGCCCACAGGAGGCTGCGTATTGCGGTTTGCTCTTTCACGAAATATGCACATGAGGAATCAGGATGCGGAACAAAAATTCAGTTGAATCTTCGCATAAATACCTGCCAGCGAATATGGCGATTTCGATTGGCGGTCAATTTGTCTGCTTCTTCTTAACGTTCGGTTGCGATAGGAATGACCTTGTTGCAAAATATGACAGAATTTTCTAATCCTGTTGAGCGCTCTATGCCTTCATTCCATCAGCTAATTTTTAGGCTTCGGCGACGATTGTTTCCTGTTGATTTGTCCAGTGAGTTATCGCCAGAAGACCTCGCGTTACTGAATTCTATCACGCAAGCACGACTCACCTGCCTTTCCAGGAATAAGTTGTCAATCATCGCGGCGCGTTGCCGTGCGATCTCAGAAGAATCAGTGCCGGGTTTGTTTATAGAGGCTGGCTGTGCGCTGGGTGGGTCGGCGATCATGGTGTCGAAAATCAAGAGGGCTGAACGCCCGTTTAAAGTCTATGACGTATTTGGGATGATTCCGGCGCCTTCTGACAAGGATGGTGAGGACGTTCATCAAAGATACCTCGCCATTGAGCGTGGCGAATCGCAAGGTGTCGATGGAGATAAATACTACGGCTATGAAGAGAATCTCTACGAAAAAGTACGAGCCAACTTCGAATCCTTTGGTGTGCGTGTTGAGGAATCGAATGTCGCACTCATCAAGGGCTTGGTTCAAGATACGATGAAGATCGATGAGCCAATTGCGTTCGCTCATATTGATGTGGATTGGTACGACCCTGTCTTGCATTGCCTTGAACAAATCGTGCCAAATTTGTCGGTTGGCGGTAGTATTGTCGTAGATGACTATTACGATTGGTCCGGGTGCCGAAAAGCGACATGCGATTTCTTCAAGCGAAATCGAGTCGCATTTTCAAAGGACAGTCGTGCAGGATCGATCTCCTTCACTCGAATAAGTTAATTGCTGATGCTTAAGAAGTCCCGTTTGCGACTATCGTTCTTCGTCTTCCTGCTCCACTTCGCAGCGATCTTGACTGCGTGGGTGATTCTGCCACCCGCTTTTCGCGAATCACGCAGCAATGATTATTCGATAAGGTCGGAACCGGTCGCCCGTAATTTTCTAGATGGTGATGGGTTTCGGGAGAACAACGGTGACCTGATGACGCGCTACCCGCCAGGTCATCCGCTGTTTCTGATTGCAGTGTTTAAAGTGGCTGAAGTGACCGGCGTTTCTGAACCGACCGTGTTGGGACTCTTTGCCATCACTTTTCAAGCGGCCTCCGGTGCTTTGCTTTTTCTCCTGGCGACCGAATTGTGGTCGCCGCTTGTCGCTTTGATCATTTCTATGTTGTGGCTGACGTATCCGCCGCCGTTTTATTTAAGCATCAAAGGCAACAACGAAATTCCCTTCACTCCGGTGTTTTTATTGCATGTGTGGGTTGCGTTCCGAGGGTTTCAGGATGCGAAAGGTTGGCAGTTTTTTTGGAGTGGCATCGTCTTGGGGCTGGGCATGCTGATCCGGCCCTTTGTGCTGCTCCTACCGACATTCTTAGCAGCGCTCTCTCTGACGCCTTTCTTGCGAGTGGATGTGCGTCGACGGGTTATTTTGGCAGTGCTGTTTATCGCCGGTGTCGTCGTCGCCATCTTCCCATGGCAGGTCTGGACCTACCGGCAAACGAATAAATTCTATCTTGTTAGTTCGGTAGGCGTTCATGGTGTTATGGACGGCATGACCTATGGGGTGCCACGTCCAAATCGGATTACCATGGATATGCCGGGCGGCGTGCTGAAACTGCAGCAGTCGGCATTTCGAAATTGGAGCGATCGCACGATCGTTGATTTTGGATCGTTCCTGGATTGGGTCGGTAGTGATGTGTCCCAACAGCCGGCGGATATGGCAAGTATCATCTTTCGGAAATCGCTGCGGACTTGGTACGCGACCGATAGTCATCGCTGGGAATCGAAACTCTTGTTGAT
>CAZDBE010000242.1:0-8348 GCA_964503675.1 uncultured Pirellulaceae bacterium
CTCCGCAACGTGACCTCAACGCGCGGGTCAAGTTTGACTATGACGATTTCGAAGCGACCGATGCGAACCGTCGCCGCGCCCGCCAAAACACACTTTGCTTTTACACCAACGATCCGCTCCCACTGGAGCAGTTGAAGCAGGCGTTGATCGACGACATTTTTGAAGTCAAACAGAAGACCTACCTAGAAGTACGCGAGTCACAGGTTTGGGATAAGTTCTTTAAGCCTACCGAAGATGTCATCGACGAAGATGTTCGGGCTGCTGAATTTGATAGCTTTAAGTTGTCGATCAGCAAAGATGAAAAACTGAAATCACTTCAGGCTGCTGTTTCGGCCGCGTTTTTAGATTTTGAGAAAAACGGACTGCTGGAAAATCTAACTCACGAAATTGGTCAGGGCAGTATGACCGAGATTCAGGTCTACCCGACGGGCAATATTCAGGGGGCAAGACGCGTATCGGTTTCTGAGGTTCGACTTGGCGAGGCCGGCGAAGATCTTTACCGGAAACTGATTGCCGAGATCCTAAAAGTTTCTGATGTGATTGATTCAGGCAATGTTGTTGCCGAACGAATGTACGATTGGCTGACTCCACAGCTCAAGGCGACTCTTACTTGGGATGAAGCGGCTTCGAAAAAAGCTGCAAATCAAGCGGCTCGCGACGTTGAAGTCGCCCAGCGGACTTATGAGGTCGGCGACCTGTTAGAGCAATTTAGCGGTGGCGACTATGACAGTCAGGGCATCCGCGCTAACACGCCGCTGAGCGCAGACGACATCAAACTTCTTCGCGCTGAACACGAAGCACTGGTAGCGTCCGAACACTGGCCGCAGCGCACGATACGGAGCCTGTTCTTCTTTGGGCTTTTTGCCGCGATGTTTGCGATGCTGTGTCAGTATCTGTATTACCGCGACCTACACCTGTTGACCGATATTCGTCATTTTGCACTGTTGCTGGGATTGATGCTGATCACGCTGGTGACGGCTTGGGTATCGGCCAAGGCGGTTGACTTTCGCGCTGAAGTACTACCGATCGTAATCTTTGCCCTCACGATTGCCATCGCTTACCACATTGAATTGGCGATGATGATCTCGACGCTGGTCGCATTGGCATTTACCGTGGCCCATGGGTTCGGACTTGGTGAGTTTGTGATTCTGACTACTGCCGCCACAACATCGGCCATCATGTGCCGCCAGATTCGCAGTCGTACAAAATTGGTAAACGTCGGTCTAATCGCGGCTGCCTTCGTTTTCCCAACGGCACTCGGCGTTCAGTATATGCTGGGTCAACCTCTGGGCGTTCCTCTATTGGTGGACGCTACTTGGTTTGCAGGAGGAACGTTTTTGGCGGGCCTTTTGATGAACAGCTTGTTGCCGTATTTAGAGCAGTGGTTCGATATTCAAACGGATATCAACCTGTTGGAGTTCAGTGATGCGAACCATCCGTTGTTGAAGGAGTTGGTTCAACGAGCGCCCGGTACTTACAATCACAGCATCAATGTTGCCTCGATCAGCGAAGCGGCCGCCGAAGCGATTGGGGCCAATGGACTGCTGTGCCGTGTCGGAGCCTACTTTCACGATGTGGGCAAACTGAGAAAGCCAGATTATTTCATCGAGAATCAAGCTGGTGGAACGAACAAGCACGATGACCTAGTCCCCACGATGAGTACGTTAGTGATTATTGCTCACGTCAAAGACGGCGTTGAAATTGCTAAGAAGCATCGATTGCCGCGACGAATTATTGATCTTGTGGAACAACATCACGGAACGACGCTGGTTGAGTATTTTTATCGCCGTGCGACCAAGATTAGTGAAGAGGAACAGGACGGAGCGCCTGTTGATCAAGCCGATTATCGCTATCCAGGCCCCAAGCCTCAGACTGCCGAAGCGGCGGTAATGATGCTGGCCGATACCGTCGAAAGCGCGAGCCGTGCGTTACGCGAACCGACTCCGGCGCGTTTGGAGAGCCTTGTAAAAGAGATTTCCAAGAAGAAATTCGATGACGGACAGTTTGACGAATGTCCAATTACCGTCGAACAGCTTCACACAATCCAGTCCAGTCTGATAAAATCACTCAACGCGGTGTATCATGCTCGCGTGAAGTATCCAGAAACCCAGCCAGCTTATGGCTGTCGCCTTTCGCTCCGCGTGAGAATTTTTATTTTACTTTCGCGGAGCTAAAGGCGACGTTGAAAGGCGACATTTTTCTAACTCGACGCGTGAGCGAGCCACGCGCATCGCTCACGCGTCGGGTTAGAGAGACCTATCTCATCAACAGAAGGACCAATGACCAGCGAAAATTCGCACCGTATCGAGATCTCCGACCAGCAACAGCGCTCTCTTGATTTTGCAGACTGCACCAATGTCGCTCAAATGATCGTGGACGATTTTGGTTTCGACCAATCCGAGATTAGCATCGCTTTTGTAGACGATCCCACGATTCGTGATCTGAACAAACAGTATTTGAATCACGACTATGAAACAGATGTGATCAGTTTTGTGTTGGAGGAGTCCGAAACAGCGCTGACAGGTCAATTGTTGGTCAGCACTGACACGGCAGAGAAAATGGGCCAGCAAATTGGCGTTCCTATGGAACATGAAGTTCTGCTGTATGTTATCCATGGCATGCTACATCTTGTCGGATTTGACGATGCCGATCCGGAATCGGCTGAGAAGATGCGAGCCGCAGAAGCAGACTATTTAGGTCGCTTTGGAATCAAACACCATTGGGAACCCAGCCAATGAGTGCGCCGTTTTTCTGGATGATGGTGATTGGTTTTGCGTTAGCGACGTTTTCGGCGATCGCATTCCATGTCATCAAGGAAATGCCTTGGCATGAGATGGAGGACTACTGCCAGTTAAGAAGCCAATTGGGAAATCAGAAGAGCAACACGGATCTCTTCGGCGCTATTTTTGATCTACGCGAAAAGATGGAAGTTGGCGCGGGTGTCCTGCAGATGGTGACTCTAGCGATTGCCGTTACGTCGACGATTGTTTGGGGGGCCAGCCCCACAGGAATGTCGGATCTACCGCTGAGTCGCGTGTTGACGACCGCTGGACTGATTGCCTTTACGTTGGTGGTGACGCAAGTCTGGGTGCCTCGAGCCGCGGCTAGAATTGCAGCTCCCGCCTTCCTCTATCGGACGTGGCGTTGGTGGAAGGTCGTTTCGCTAGCCAGTTTTCCATTTTTGGTGGGCGAGCGATTTGTGTCTAAAATGTTCGCGCGTGCCTCTGGTCAAGAAGAAGACGTGGACGCCGAGGAAGAAGCCGTCGAAGACGAAATCCTTTCCCTGGCCTCTGAAGCACAGCACGATGGACTGCTCGAATCTCAGACCGTCGATATGCTAGAAGGGATTATGGACCTGGACGATTTTACAGTGGTCAAGGTCATGAAGCCGCGCTCGGGCGTCGACGCGATGGACGTCGATACCGACTGGGAGAAAATGCTAACGTTCGTTGTAAAATCGGGGCGAACACGGATCCCAATTTTCGAAGGCAAGATCGACAATATCGTTGGCATTCTGTTTGCAAAAGATCTGTTACGCGAATCCCTGAAAAAGCCGAATAAACGCAAGTCGCTGCGGAAGCTGATGCGTCCGCCGATGACGGTGCTAGCCACGACTCAACTGGACACGATGCTGCGAGATTTTCTTGCCGGACGCATGCACATGGCGATTGTCCAAGATGAATACGGTGGACTGGCGGGCGTGGTGACGATTGAGGACGTTTTGGAGGAAATCGTTGGCGAGATCGTCGACGAGACTGACGCCGAGGAACGAGTACTCATTCGTCGGTGCGGGAAACAGACGATCGAGGTCGACGGTCGGACGTCGATTGATATGGTCAATGAATAATTGGCGACTCAGCTGCCGGAGGTCGATGATTTCGCGACGGTCGCCGGTTTGTTGATGTGGGAACTAAAAGAACTGCCCCGTCCGGGAAAGCAGTTGGTTATCGATAACGTACGATTTGAAGTCATTGAAGTTAATCGCCGCGCCATTCGGAAGGTGCGAATTGAAGTGATCGATGTTGACGGATCTGAATCTCCTTGATTAGGGGCATCTGTGACACGGAGCGCGGTCTAGAACACGGAGTGTTATGCGTCTGACACAAAACTCATTGGCCTTGATGGCGGGGATGACGGCGATCATTGCTCAACTGGTTTGGGTGCGCTACGAAACTCAATTGCTAGGCGTGTCGTCGTGGACGATCGCTTCGGTGATTGGCATGTCTTTGCTCGGCTTAGCGCTCGGTAACCTTTGGGGGGGGACGAAGCCGCGCTCAGATTCACCTTTACAATTCGCCAGCCTCCTACTGTGCGGAACTGGTTTGGCCACGTTGCTATTGCCCGCCATGTTCTGGCTGATCTCATCGATCGATGCAATATTTTCTCACTCCGCGCAAACTGGCAGTGTTGGAGCGTTGTGGATTTTGGCCGTCGCCTCTCCAGCGCTGCTAGTACATTTTTTTGCTGGTGCTGTGTTTCCCGCACTGCTCCAAGGACGCGGTTGCTCAGCATCCACCGCTGGCAGCATCGCCGCCGCCGAGACACTCGGCGGGTGCATTGGTGCAGGCTTGGCCGGTTGCCTTTTGATGGAATTGTGGGGCATGCAACTGACACTGCTGCTCAGCGGTGCAGCAGCGATGTTGGTGGGAGGATGTGGTTGGCTCGCGTCAAAAAGTGCTGGCGGAGATTTCCATCAGTCGGAGATCGTCAACGCAGCAGGGGTGAAGTTCAGTCCACGTGTTGGAGTTGCTGTTTTTTTGGCCGGCATTGCTTCGTTGGGGTTGGAAGTGGTCTGGCAGCGGGTGCTTATTCTGCTGGTGGGTACTGACGCGTATAGTCTAACCATCGTCGTGGTGGCCTACTTGATCGGTATTGCGGTCGGAGCTGCGCTGGCGGCCCTGTGGCTCAAATTTGACGTGAAATCGACTGCGATTAGGTGGATGTCGCGCGTTGCCGTCTTGCAACTGGTTGGTGCATTGGTATCCGTGCTTGTTTTGGCGATGCTGGTCTACTTGGCATCTGGTCCCGGGCAGGCGTGGTTGAACGATTCTCTCAGTATATCGGAGTCGCCTCTTTTAAAGCGCGCCGCGCTGTGTTGCTCTCTGTTACTGTTTCCGGCAGCCGTCTATGGAGCATCTTGGCCGTTGGTGGTGCGAGCGTTGGTTGCAGAAACGGACAATGAAGGTTTAGGGGAATCCGAATTGGCTTCATTAGCAGCCAAGGTTTACTCCGTCGTTGCCGTTGGAAATGTCGCGGGAGTCGTTCTTACTGGATTTTTCTTGGTGCCTGCGCTCGGCCTGCAAGTTTCCTTGTTGGTATTGGTTGGGATAACTGTTTTGGCCGTTTGGGTGATCATAGGTGCCAATTTTAGCCGTACCGCGTTTGCTCTAACGATCGGGTTGGCCGTTTGTGGCGTGGCAAAATGGGTATGGTTGCAGCCGATCGGTATTGTGACTCAGTCAGACGATGAATTGCTGTACTATCGGGAGGGGCCGGCCCATACCGTTGCAGTTCTGGCGGAGCCCGACCGACCGATGCACAGGCGGTTAAGCGTCGATGGGATTGTGGTAGGACAAAGTGGTGACAACATTGAAGAGAAACAGCTTTTGCTGGCTCATTTGGCCCCGATGTTAAGCGCCAGTAAGAAGTCTGTTGAGGATGTGGTTGTGATTGGTCTAGGTTCTGGAATCCTGTCGCGCGAGCTTGCAGGAATTGATGGCATCGCTTCGGTGACAAGCATAGAGCTATCGCCGTCAGTGATAGAGGCTGCGGAGCAGTTTGTCGATTTAAGCAAGCCGGCGACTGCGGAGACCGCCACGGTTCAGGCAGATGGCGTTTGGTGGCTGAAAAAGCAGACGCGGAAATTTGATGCCATCATTAGCGACGGCAAATCACGTCCCGGTCACGTTGGAAATTCAGCTTTCTTCTCCGTCGACTACTATAAGTGTGCGGCCGGCCGACTTGAAGACGAAGGCAAGTTTATTCAGTGGGTTTCACTAGACGCCGATGTGCGAGAGACCAAGATCGTTGTCAGAACGTTCGCCCAGTCTTTTCCGCATGCTTACGTAGCGATTGCCACGCCCAACTCGTTGTATCTGGTCGGTAGCAACACACCGATCAAATGCGAGCCGAAGATCATTGATCAGTATCTTAGTTCGACAAAGGCAGAATCTCTTAGTGGTTACTTTTGGCGCAATGCTGATGATATTCGGGCGATGGGATGGATGAGAATGCCTTCCTTTTCTTCCGACGACGATGAAACCGCTACGGAGGATGATGTACTAGCGCAGGTCAATACAAATTCCCTGGATCGACCGTTGCTAGAACGAGTTTCGTTTGATACTCGGATAGAGAAACTCAAGGCCAATCGAATTGAGAACCTCGAGATGCTTGAGCTGTTGTTAGGGCAATCGTCGGGGATGGGCCTGTTTGACGAAACTGCGCAGAGGCTGGCGGATTTGAAAGAAGCGATCCTCGAATTGCTTCAGATGGCTCGCCATGAAGTGCAGCAGAACCAAGGTTGGGCGAACAAGGCGATCGAGCACTTTCGGAAAGCAGCGGAGATGCTGCCGGGGCTTAGTCGAGGGCAGTATTTGGCGAAGATCTCGTTTGCTGCCGCTGCGCAGGCCGCCGAGCAAAACCAGCCGGATCGAGAGGCGGATCTGTTGTTGCAAGGCGCGTCTATTTCTGGTGGTGATTTCGATACGCAAATGCGTGTAGCGAAACGTTTGGATGCATTGTTTCGATTCGAAGATGCGGCAAGGATTTATTCAACCGCTGTTCAATGCGCGCCCAACGACGTTGTGGCTAATCGGGGCTTGGCCGAAGCGCTTTTCAAAACAGGAAAGCAAAAGCTGGCAGCCCGATACTTTCGGGCTGCTGGGGACGAGGCGCGGGCGGCGGCAATTGAAAAGCAGTTTGCGGCACCGACTTTAGAACTGGAAATTCCCAAGATTTCTCAACCCCAAACGGATGAAGAACGGGCGCGGCGACTGCTGGAGATACTGGGCGAATAATTTTGAAGAACCAGATCGGACAGGAAATTTCTTCCCCAAATCCCCCTTGTCTTCAAAGATTTGATAGAGTGTAGAACCTACGTTGTTTTGTATGTTTAAATCGTTTTTTGGGAGTGAAGGTTATGGCTGGGTCTGGTGGTGGAGCGATGGGATGGATCATTTTCATTGTCATTATTGGAGGCGTCAACTTACTCAGCTACCTGTTTAACTGGGGCTTTTGGCTTTACTAAAGGGCAGTGATGCCTAGCTGGAAAATCAAGGACATGATTCTTGCGATCATGTTTGTATGCTGGGGTGTGGCGAGGATTGTCGGCTGTCCTGAGGAGTTGCGTTTTTCGATTCCCACTCTCGCGCCGGCCGTATTGCAGTGGGTTGTCGGTGGGCTATTTCTATTTCGCGGAAAGGCAGAGTGCGACGGCGACGCGCACGCGCTCGCAGCCACCGCGATCAGTTTGCTGCTGGGTGGGGTTCTTGTTTCGCTGCTGCCAATGAGCCCATGGCCAATAACAGGTGTAATAATTTTTCTCTTGGGTACAGCATTCACCGCTTTTAGTTTGAGCATGCTCGGAGGTAGTTTCGCGATTTTTCCTGCGCGGCGAACCCTGAAAACGAACGGTCCGTATCGCGTGATTCGGCATCCGGCTTATTTGGGGGAAACAGTGATGCTGTTTGGCGTTGCGCTGGCGGTTGGATCGCCACTAGGTTGGGCGTTAATGGCTGCATCGGTTGCAGCATTCGTCTTCCGTATTCAGGGTGAAGAGCGCGTTTGGAATACGCCGGAGTTCGCCGCCTACCAACAGCTGACTCCTTGGCGATTGATACCGGGAATCTGGTAGACGACCGGAGTGTCGCTGGACTGGCCACTGTTAAGACGTTCACGGATAGGCTCCGAAGTCTGGCGACATCAGCTAAGAAAACCACCAATTGGAAGCCTCGGTTTCGCTACTGCCCCTTTTTGCGGATGCTCTTGCGGTCCGGGCGGTAGCCCTGAGTCGGCTCGTGGCGAGACTGTTTCTGCTTGCCCTTTTTCTTTTTCGAGGTACCGTTGCTTCCACGCCCACCAGATTTTCCTTTGCCGGCTGCTGATCCGTCCGGCATGGTGTGAACGTATTCGCCACGGAAGCGTTTGTTGGCGTCAGCGCGGCGTTTCTTAATGGCTTCTTGTGGCGCCTTGGACGGAATCAAGCAATCGCAACCGCCGCCAATCAACTCATGCCGCCCTGCATCCTGCAATGCCTTGCGAACCTCAAAATAGTTCTCCGGCTTGAAGAACTGCATCAACGCCCGTTGCATCTTTCGATCCTTGAGCGACTTAGCGATGAACACTGGCTC
>CAZDBE010000242.1:8358-8894 GCA_964503675.1 uncultured Pirellulaceae bacterium
ATCCATCTCCGTGTAGAACAACGTGGTCGCCAAATCAATATAAACCTGAATGAAGTCCTGCACCTGATCCGGTTTGTAGCCGTTGCGTTTCAAGAATACGGCAAGATCGATCATCGAATTGATGTCGCTGCCCGGATGGGAAGAGATAAAATATGGGACCAAGTACTGCTTCTTGCCGGACTCTTTCGATTGCCCGCGGAAGATCTCCGAAAAATTCTCAAAGTCGTCAACACTGGGTTTGCGCATCTTGTCCAGTACGCCGTCGCTGGCATGCTCGGGGGCAACCTTCAACAGGCCGCCAACATGATGCTCGGTCAGTTCTTTGACGTACTCTGGACTGCGGCGGGCCAAGTCCATTCGTACACCACTCGCGACGAGGACCTTCTTCACGCCTTTGACATCGCGCGATTCTTTCATTAGCTGGATCAGCGGGCCGTGGTCGGTGCCCAGCAACTTACAGATCTTCGGATGCACGCACGACTGGCGGCGGCACTTGGCCTCGATCTCAGGACGCGTGCAAGTCATTTGGTACATGT
>CAZDBE010000243.1:0-8870 GCA_964503675.1 uncultured Pirellulaceae bacterium
CGAATCCGCATTGCGTAACGACGGAGGCAGATCATGCTGAAGGACACGTTGAGCACAACAACCTGCACGAACCGAATGCTGCCAACGTTGATGCTGTGCCTGTCGTTGCTGTTTGGGGGCTGCCGCCCTTGGATCGGTGATCCCATGGTAGAAGTGATCGGCAAAGTAACACTCGACGGCAAAGTTTTGACCGATACAAAGGTGGTTTTTGTACCAATGCGATTTCGCAACAGTGACGGCTTAATCAATCCCTTGGCATTCGGGAAAACCGATGGGACCGGGCGGTTCGAGTTAGAATCAGGCGACCAAAAAGGAGTGCTATTGGGTCGATACCGCGTGCTTATCTTCCAAACAAATGCGTTGGGGTCTGACTATGACCAGTCCAACGAGAAGGAACAGGACATTGCGGCAACACAAGCCCACAGCCAACTGGCCGACCTGCTTAATGAGCCTCAAATACTACAATCGGAAGGCGAAACCGTCCCGGCGAAATACAACTTACACTCTGAACTGGAGTACGTCGTCGACATGCCGGTGGGTATTGTTTACCCCAAATTCGATTTGACCAGCGAGTAGCTACGGTTCGTTTTTCGAGTTTTTTCGCGATTTGTTTTCAAAATCGTTGACTTTAGATTTTCGCATCCCCATATTGAAGTGACGTTCACTTCAGAGGAGCAAACATGCGACGGTCTGTATTGAAAGCGATTCGGCAAGGCGAGTGGGATTTCGAGCCCGAGCCAATGCAAGAAGAAATGTATCATTCGACCGCGGCGATGCCAGGGTCTGACGAGAAGGTCAAAGAGCTTGCCAAGCGTGCTAGGGAGGGTTTGCCTCTCTGGCATTCCGAGGACCGGCAAACTTTTGACGACACCAGCCGTGATTAGTGGTTCGTCTCTTAAAAAAGGCGCCTTTAACCGCCATCGACGCGTGGAAGCTCAATTGCCTTGACCAACGTTGTGTCGTTGAGGAATCCAGACAGGCCAAATTTATTCTGGACGGTCATCGGCACCGACACGCTAACCTTTACCGAATCGGTAGCGGCTGTAATCGTCGCCGGAGTTACCGTGACGGTGTACTCGTTGATTCCAGCTCCAGCCATCAGCGCTTCAGCGGAGGCTTTGCAGGTGGCTGCTCGCGCACCGGGAACGATCCCTTTTCGGGCTCCTTCGAACGCTGCATTTTCCATAGCACATTGAGTGATATGGACACTGGCGAATTCAATGCCACCAAGAATCACCAAGAAGAAAATGGGGGCGATTACGGCAAACTCTACCGCAGTCGCGCCACTTCTATTTCGTCGTCGTTTTAATTTTGACAGCATCAGAGAGCCTCGGAAGTAGATAGTTGTTTTTTATTTGGAAATGAATGCAATGGAACCGGCCAACCGCTTAAAGATCGTCTTTAACGTCGCCTCATCCGGAGCATGAGAATGGGTACCGCCGCCGTTTTCCGCCGTCAGAATCATGTCGGCCTTGTTGGCTCCCTCGCTGAACGTGATGGTATAGACTTTGATACCGTCATCCACACAGTTGATGGCTTCGACAAACGGATCGTGTATACCTGTCGCGTTGTGAACCCCATCGGTTAAACAGATAATGATCTTCTCAACATTGGCTGAACCTGAGTCTGCGTAGTGCAGCCGCGCTTCCTCAAGTCCTGCGGTAATGTTGGTCCCGCCGAACCAGACTGTAGTATTGAGCCGATCTATATTGGAACGCACTTGATTCAGGTTTTGAGACAACTGCGCGTCGAGCGTGACACGGTCAACAGTCGTCGGCTGCCCGTTGATGTTGAGTGAGGCATTCTCAGCGAATGTCACCAGTCCAACTTTCTCGCGTACAGGAGTGCTTTCGAGTTCGGAAAGAAACACTTCGACCGCACTGTCGAGCGCCTTCCAGCGACTATCTGCTCCGGGAAGATTAATGAAACGTTGTTGTTTCTCGGCGGCGGTAAGGTTGGACGCCACAAGAGGGAATTTCATCGATCCAGAGCGGTCGAGCACCAAGACAATTTCAACATCTCGAAAAGATGCTTCTGCTACTTGTTCCACGTCAAAAGTCGGTCGATTGTAGGCCGCGCCAAAGAACGTAGAAATCGGGCCCTCACTGGTGGTCCGGTCTCGTCTGGCGATGACCTGAACCGAGTTGGCCGGGCGATCCCCTGCGACGTAAGTGTAGCTACCGTCAGGTTGTCGATACGAACGGCCAAAGATAATCTGATCGTCCTCAAGGCTAATATTTTCACCAGCGACAGTATTATTGGCAGCAACAAAGCGCGCTGCAGCAGCAGCCGCATTTTCATCGCCACCGGTACGAGCGAGAGTATCGGTGGCAGCTCGGACTGCCAGATCCGAGAGCACTCGAATCTCGTTGCGTGACCGCTGCATGTAAGCGTAGTCGACGGTGAACCCAAGAATCAGTACTAGTAATGGCAAAAGAATCGCAAACAGAACGACAATCGCGCCCATGCGCTTGGACTGTAGGCGATACGCTTTTCCTTGCAACGCTCGTTGTTTAGTTTTTAACAGCATCAACGACCTCAGATTGTTATTTGGAGATGAAGGCAACCGAACCAGCCAATCGCTTGAAAATCGCCTTCAACGACTCTTCGTCTGGAGCATGTGAGTGCGTACCACCACCGTTTTCTGCTGCCAGAATCATGTCATCCTCGTTCGCGCCGTCGCTGAAAGTGATGGTGTGTACTGTGATGCCATCGTTCAGACAAGTTATTGCTTCGTCAAAGGGCTCATCTTCATTTGGAGCATTGTGCACGCCATCGGTCAAACAGATGATGACCTTCTCAACATTGTCTGAACCGGCATCGTTGAAGTGCAATCGTGCCTCGCGCAGTCCAGCAGTAACGTTGGTCCCGCCAAACCAAATCGAAGTCAACATTTCAGTCATGTTGGTGCGTACCTCTCCGAGATTTGGGGACAACGGTGAATCAAGCGTAACGCGCTCGACAGTATGAGTTACTCCGTCGGCATCCGTCTTTGTGGAGGGTTCGGAAAATGTCACCATGCCGACTCTTTCCGTAACAGGAGTGCTTTCCAGTTCCGCCAAGAACACTTCAATTGCGCTGTCCAACGCCATCCAGCGACTGCTGGGCAGAGGCGGATTGAGGAACAGCGTGTTCCTTTCAGCTCCGGTCAGCGTAGTTTCAACGAGGTCGTACTTCATTGATCCTGAGCGGTCGAGTACAAGGATAATCTCGACATCTCGGAATGTTGCTTGAGCTAGTTGAGCCACATCAAACGTCGGCCGGTTGTAAAACTGCCCAAAGAATGAAGAGATTGGGCCTTCAACGGTGGATGGGTCACGTCTGGCGACAACCTGAACGGCATTGGCCGGACTATCGCCGATGAAATAGGAGTAACTGCCGTCGGTTTGTCTGTACGCGCGGCCAAAGATGACGTCCTCATCCCTAAGCGTAATGTTCTTACCTGCAACGGTGTTGTTTGCCGCGACGAAACGCGCTGCAGCTAGAGCCGCAGCTTCATCGCCACCGGTACGGGCAAGGGTGTCCGCGGCAGCTTTGACTGCAAGATCCGAAACGACTCGAACTTCATTACGCGAACGCTGGATGTAAGCGTAATCTACGGTGAACCCCAAGATCAGGACCAGCACTGGTAACAAAATCGCAAACAGAACGATAATCGCACCAACGCGTTTGGACCGTGATTGAGACGCTTTCGCTTTCATCCTTGACAACCTATAAAAATTGGAACCTAACCTCTGTCGCAGAGGCCGGCTAGGGACGGAGTGCAGTAACTTCCACGCTAACTTGAGACAGGCTTACGAATTGATTGGAACGAGGGGTTTCGATGGCAATTGCAAACTTTTCGCCCGAGTCCAGCTCGTCAAAATCAGTTCCGAACGTTTTCACCTCTAGTGTGTATTCGCTGACGTTACGAGCGGTCATGATCGTGGCGACCCGGTCGATCACCTCAGCTTCCGTGGCATTCTGCCGGAGTCCCACCATCGCGCCTTCGTGAGCCGCTGACGTCAGAGTCTGGCTGAGAAAGATACTGCTGTTCAATTCGAGGCAGCCGAAAACAAGCAGCATCATCAACGGCAAACACAAGGCCATCTCAACGATAACAGTTCCAAATGAACTTCGTCCCTTCGACAACCGTCGGCACCTTATTCTCCGACGCACGGGCGTCGGTGAGTGTTCTGTCTTTGACAGCCGACATTTCCGCTGTGGGGAGTGTATCTTTTTCATAGCAGAAGGAAGCGGGAAGTGAATGAATTGAAATGGCTAAATAGGACACCCCGAGAAATCAGGCTAGGGCAAACCCAATGACATATTTCCAGCTGGCCGGAATTCGATGCAGAGAACCGTACGTCGTAATTAATCGTTTCTCGATTATTTCAACACGCTAATACCTAGAAACCCACATTTCCCCCTTCGCTTATACGGATTAAGCCGGTTCCACAGTCGGAATGCCATCCCCTACAACGGACTAGTCTTATTTGACCTGTGGAGGCAGATCTCATTCAAAGGTCTTATCTATCTTGTAACATCGCGCGATACCCAATTTCCTCTATTCGTTGCAACCGTCCATTTTCTTTGACGGCTAATCTTGAATGAAAATTTACATTTTCGTTTGACGTGGCTTGTAGTCTTCATAACAGCCGCGTCTTTCAAAGACGATGGATAATTAAAAACAATTCTCTGCGCTTCTCAAAACACATTGTATCTTTTCGCGTTGGATTTTCTGGCCCATGTCTCATCCTCGCCAGTTGATCCTAGATTCACAACTCCACGACTAGCCGAGCACGATTAAACATGACTACCGCAGAATCAGCCAACAGCGAATACGACGTCCTTAAACAGCGGATCCACGGCAAGCTGATCGGCAAGCTTGACCTCAGCAAGGTCGGCGACCTCGAAGGCGACGTGTTCAAGCGCGAAATTCGCGGTGTCGTTGAAATGCTGTGTGACGGAGAGAGTAATCTGCTCAATCGTGCGGAGCGCGATCGACTTGTAGAAGAGATCTTGGACGAAACCTTTGGACTTGGACCATTGGAGTTGCTGCTGAAGGATCCCACGATCAGCGATATTTTGATCAACGGCCCCAAGAATATTTACTGTGAGCGTGGCGGTAAGATGGAAAAGACCAACGTGGTCTTCCGTGATAACGCTCACCTGCTGCAGATTATTGACCGAATTGTTTCCAAGGTTGGCCGTCGCGTTGACGAGACCTGCCCAATGGTCGATGCTCGCCTCGCTGACGGATCTCGTGTCAATGCGATTATTCCTCCACTGGCGCTCGATGGCGCGGCGATGTCTATTCGTCGTTTTGGTTCCAATCCGCTGACGCTAGAGGATCTACTGAACTACAAAGCTTTCACTCCTGAAATGGTGATGCTTCTCGAGGGTGCGATGAAGGCGCGTTTGAACATCGTCATCTCCGGTGGTACAGGTTCGGGTAAAACGACACTACTCAATACTCTTTCTAGCTTCATCAGCAACGAAGACCGTATTGTCACGATTGAAGACGCGGCGGAAATTCAACTTCAGCAGGACCACGTGGTTCGACTTGAGACCCGTCCGCCAAACATTGAAGGCAAGGGAGCCGTTTCTGCAACCGACCTCGTAAAGAACTGTCTTCGTATGCGTCCTGAGCGAATCATCATTGGTGAGTGTCGTGGCCCAGAAACGCTCGACATGTTGCAGGCCATGAACACAGGTCACGAAGGGTCACTGACTACCACTCACGCGAACACACCGCGTGACTGTATCGCTCGTATGGAAACGATGATCATGATGTCCGGCTTCGACCTGCCAATCAAAGCGATGAGAACCCAGATCGCCAGTGCGGTGGATTTGGTCGTACAGGCCAACCGCCTTCAGGGTGGACCTCGTAAAATCACGCGGATCACCGAAATCTGTGGTATGGAAAATGACACCATCGTAATGCAAGACATTTTTAAATTCGAGAAACAGGGCGTGGACGAAGACGGTCGAGCCAAGGGGCGGTTCATCTGTACTGGTGTCCGTCCAAAGTGCATGGAGAAACTGGAAGCGATGGGTATCAAGTTGCCCGCCAGTATTTTCCGCGAACGCGTCATGATGGAAGACTAGCGGCCAACTGACTCGACGGATCATTTCCAACCACACAAAACACATAACGGATTTTCTCTGGAAAACACGAGATAGACTATGGATTCACTTTTAATCATCGGTGCCATCACCGTCGGAATGACCGGACTTTTGTTCGTCGGCGCGATGCTACTTGGCCTTGTTGGCGGCGAGAACGATCAAGTCGAAAGTCGACTTGATTCCCTAACCAGCAATCGCGGCCGAGGCGACAACACGGTATCAACGGAACAGATTTCCTCCTTGCTTCGTCAAGAGGCCGGGGGATTCATGGAGGAGAAACTCAAGTCGTTGGAACTTGGGCCCTACGTGAAGCAATCTGGCGTCAATATCACAGTCTCCGCCCTACTTTCTATGACCGCCGGGTTATTCGCCGCTGGATTCTTGGTGGTTACGTTCCTGTTGCCCATCTCCATTGTCTCCTTTATTGGTGGTGGTACGGCGTTGGCTGCCGGATGTATTCTAGGGTCGATCCCCCTGCTATATGTTTGGTTCAAGCGTAAACGCAGGTTGGGAAAGTTTGGAGCTCAACTTATTCAAGCGTTGGACTTGATGAGTCAGGCTTTGCGGGCCGGTCAAAGTTTACCTTCAGGAATTCAGCTGGTTGGTGAGCAGATGGACGAGCCACTGGGCCCCGAATTCCAGCGAGCATTTGATGAGCAGAACTTGGGTGTGCCGCTGACTGAAACGATGAGCGATATGGCGGATCGAATTCCAAACCTCGATCTGCGATTCCTTGTCACGGCAATTATTCTTCAACGCCAGACTGGTGGAGATCTTGCTGAAATTCTCGACAAGATCGCCCACCTCTGTCGTGAGCGTCAACAAATCAAAGGGCAAATTCAGGCTTTGACAGGTGAAGGCCGAATGTCCGGCGTGGTACTGCTAGGTCTACCGCCGGGCCTCCTCATCATGATGCTGAAGGTCAACTACGACTACATCATGCTGCTGTTCACAGAGCCAATGGGGCAACAAATGCTCGCCGGCGGACTGGTCATGCAGGCGTTTGGAGCCTGGTGGATCAACAAAATTATTACAATCAAGGTATAGTCATATGAGCACATTTTTAATTATTGGCGCCTCATGGACCGTCATCGGAATTGCCGGAGCGGCATTTATTGGAATCATGTCTGTTGGTTGGTTGATTGCAGAACACCTCTCTGGTGGCGCTACCCGGTCAGAGAATAGACTGGATCAGCTGCGGAAAGGGAATTCGCCTGCAGCAGCCAGTACTGGCGGCACTTCAGCTAAAGACAGAATGGCGAAACTCCTCGAGTCCGCCAGCCCTGCGATGTCTGAGGCTATGAAGCCAAAGAACGAAAAAGACGTTGATAAGCTTCGCGAGAAACTTCGTGCGGCCAACCTTCGTTCGGACCAAGCTGTGCCGATGTTCTACGCAGCCAAAGCAATCTTTGGTTGTATTGGTTTGTTCGTCAGTGGTGCCGGAACGCTGATTTACGGATTTGACGTGATGACGCTGATCTTCGCCGGAGCTGTGGGTTTCGTCTTTTATCTGATACCTGATGTTTACGTCATGATGAAAGCCAAGAAACGTAAAGACAGCATCTTTTTGGGGCTGCCAGACGCGCTTGACCTGATGGTGGTCTGCGTCGAAGCTGGCCTTGGACTAGACCAAGCGATGCGACGCGTGGCTGTCGAAATGCAGAAATCTCACAAGACGATCGCCGATGAGTTTGAGCTGTGCAACACGCAGCTTCAAATGGGCTCGACCCGTGAGACAGTGCTGACAGATTTGGGAGCTCGCAATGGTGTCGATGATCTCCGAACACTGGCATCTGTCATTATTCAGGTCGACAAATTTGGTACCAGCGTTGGTAAAGCTCTGCGAACTCAAAGTGACGCGATGCGTGTGAGACGCCGTCAGATCGCTGAAGAGAAAGCTGCCAAGACCGCGGTGCAGTTGATTTTCCCGTTGGTGTTGTTCATCTTCCCTGGTATTTTCATCGTGCTGGTGGGCCCTGCCGCGATTAAGGTGGCTCAGGACTTCCTGACTATCTAGATCGACGGTGAGTTGAGAACCGGTTGAGGAATCAATAAAGGCCAGCCATTTTGAAAATGGCTGGCCTTTCCTCACTTCATGCGGTCGGAATTGCGGTAGCTAGGCCGCCCGAGAAGACTGATCCCTGTTATCGCCTACGCTCTCATCTGGATAAGTCATTCTAATTGTGTTGGAATCTTCATCTGTCGACGTCTCAGCCTCAGCTTCCTCCCGCCGTGATGTGTTGAGAGATTCGATCGCTTCGAGAATCTCCACCTCAAGCTTGTCCAATTCGCTTATAACCTCGTCTTGACGAGTCACCAACGCGTTGACGAGATCTTTGTCACTTGTTTTTACAGTTTGCGGCACTGGCGATTCCAATAGAGACGTTTTGAATCGCTATCGGGAGAAATCACAGGGCAAGTCCAAGGAAACGCGCGGGTCAACACTTGCGAAATATGGGCAATCTGTCCGGTTGCCAAGTACATTAGGTCAGATCGGCAAACACGACCCGTTTTGACGGTTGGACAGGGAAAATCTGTGATTCTCCAAGTTCACTATGGACAGAACCCAACTTTCCCGACTAAAATCCCGGATTACACCGAAAAACTCACAAATTCACCGCCTCGGCGACCGTCATTGGTTCGATGACAATCGAGGGAGGTGCGAGCTTTGTTCCGTCCCACTGTTTAAAAGAAAGGGCAGACAATGTTTATTTCAACTCACATGGAGAAAAAATGGTAAAGCTGTTGGTACGCGAGAAGGA
>CAZDBE010000244.1:0-8816 GCA_964503675.1 uncultured Pirellulaceae bacterium
CGCCAAGACGTTCCGTCCACTTCGACAACATACGCGAAATCCGCACCGCCTTCTTCGTCGAAGATCTTCCGGTTTCGTTCGTTCATCATTGGAAACAGCAATCTAGCCATTTCTTCCATTTCGATCGGACCGCGGTTGAGTGGCTTGAGCGTTCCATTGACCCGCACGATAGGCGGCTTGCCAACTTTCAAGTGAAGGTCACTGCCCTCCAGCTTCACCAACGCGCGAAATAGTTTGTCGACCTCTTGCTCTTCCTGCTTGGTCGTAAACTTTGCAACCATTCTTGCGACGGCGTCGTCCTGAGCCTGATCGTGGGCCGTTTTTCCACCGGCGCTATCCGCTGCACCGTTTTCTTCAACTGCCGGTTTGGATTCTTTCTTAGTGGTTTTCACGGATATGAGTGCCTTGGAGTCGTCGAATAGAACTACTAAAAAGGTCGAACGCTTGCGTGGGTAAACTTGATCTCAAGACTCTGCCTTCCAGTGGCTCGCCCAACCCGCAAACTCCACATCTTTCCCCATTTGGACGAGACTGGCGACCTGCGTTTTTGAGTCGACATTATTATCTTACAGCGACTGAAAATATAGACCGTGCTATTGGAAAAACGGCTTTTCGAGAGCCAATTCACAGCCTTATTCTGGTCCAAGGTCAGTCCGATCTATCAATGAAATTGGACACCTATGGGGAAATGCTGGCAAAGTCAGACGGTCCGACTCAGCCTGACTTGCGCCCCCAGCAACGAACAGGGCTGTTGAAAATTTGCATCACCGGCGGCATCGGGCAACACTCGCCGCGCAGCACGTTGCTTTTACGCCTCATCCATCAGCTCTCAAGAAGACCGCCGAATGAGCGTGCTTCAAGAGAACGAGTGCGATTTATTAGTGAAATTTGCAATTTCCAGTCGCTGATTGGGACGCGATTTCCTCGGAAGCCGGATCTGGCATCGCGCTTGCCTTCTAAGCAGTCAAAGACATCTCGCTTCCAGCCCACCAGCGGTCGCCCCTTCTCTGATTTAACCAACGGCTTCATTAATGACGTTGCGGAACCAAATTCTCTCTTTCTTAAAATCCACTGTATCGATCGTACTGATGAGCAGTGCGTTCTGCTGCTGGGTTCTACTGTGCGTGTGGGCCGTCCAACATCTGAGTGACGATTCGAAAAATCAAAGTGCGCTGACCGACGCTGCAGCCGTTGCAATGACAACTACAGCAGATGCGACGCCACAGGTGAAAGTCACCAACGAATTGCGCTATACCACCATGGGATGGCAGACGCCCAGTCACTGGATGCGGCAGCCAACCCAAGGCAGCCAACTTTCGATCGCCGGACTCCATCCAATAATATTGGGGATTGGGATTCTACTTGCCAGTCTACTTGCGATCGTGCTCTTCTCACCTGACCAAGAAGTCGAACGACTGCTCAAGGCCGCAAGGCTCAGAGACGAGGCAACTCCAGCTTATAAGCTCAACAAGCTTCGCGAGATGAACCGCGACTAGGACTCACCTACCACGCGTTTCATACTGCGGTGTTCGATTCCAGCATCCCAATAGACGGGCCCTTCTGCCACGAATCCACGCGCTGCATAAAACGGAACCGCATGCAACTGCGACGAAAGCGTGAAATCTTGTCGGCCCGATTCGACTCCCAGCTGAATCAGTTTCTCCAGAATCGCTGATCCCACTCCATTCCCTCGCCACTCTTTCAACACGGCCATTCTTCCAATCACTCCGTCGGTCGAGACACGTCCCGTGCCGATCGGTTTCTGATTCTGATCGACGGCCAACACGGCAGAAAACTGGTCGTCGTCGCCCACCCATTCCTGATCCTCCGGCACCTGCTGCTCGACAACAAACACCTCATGCCGCACCACATACAGTTTTTGCTCATCCGTCGGCCATTGAGCGGCGATGACCTGAAACTTTCCCTCATTTTCGTCTGACGTTTGTGTCTCACCTGACATATAGTTTGATCCAGTATTTCACGTAAGGTATTTACCCAACCGACCGCACCGGAAACGACGATGGCTACTTCATCCACCGCCACGCAAACATCATCAACCCTGACTCTGGGCGATGTCCAATTCAAAACATCCCGACCGCACCGGTTTGGGATCGTCATCCACGGGCTAGTCGACCAAGCTGACAATACGTCCTCCGCCGCAGACTATCTGCACGAGCATCTGTTGTCGCCTGCGCTGCGTGAAGAATTTCTTGAACTGATCGAGACTGAGGGCCTAGTCGTTTGTAAGAACGTTCACTCCGAACATCCTACCTATCGTAAAGTCAGAGGCAAATCGTCAGGCGGAAAATTAAGCCAAGCCGAATATTATCACCACGATGGTTGCAGTTGCCCGACCAAACCACAAGTCGTCGAAATCCGGCTTCCTCAACAGGACGTTGGCCGCGACGTTGCCACCGCAATCGCACCTTTTGGCGATGTTGTCCGGGCCATGCTGGCCGCACTTCCAGAGAAACTCAAATCCAGTCCCGGGCTCGATACCCAGATCTCAGACGCACTTGCCACATTTTCGCAAACAACCGATCAATGGCCTGACGCTTCTAAATGGGACAAAATTCAAGGTCGCATCACGCGTCTGGTTCGCCGGGAGATGGATGCCGAAAGCTGCCGCGCGTGGTTCCGCCAAGTCGACAAGTTGGCGGAAGCTTATGTGCTACCATGGGAGATGCGAGAAAGCCGTTTGATGTTGAACAACCACGCCGACCTTTCGCGCACTTTTCAACACCGCCGTTCCATGCAAAAACCGAAATTGGAAATCGCTCAGAACGGGTCGCTAGTCAAACGCTGGACTGCCGAAGAGTACCCTTCTTACTGACGATTTCAAAATGACCAGCGACTGGTCCAGCGCTGTGGCTTAAAATCTGGAATCGCCAATGGTGTTAACAACTCTCCCTTTCCCGGAGCGATCAACTTTCTCGGATCCAGTCGCTCTCCGGTTGTGTAGAACGTTTGCAAAAACTCATAGTCCGCGTGAAACCAATCACTTACCCAACGATCAATCTCGTCTAGTGGTTCAAGTTTCGCCTCGCGACATAGCTCAAGCGCATAGCGCGTCGCATCAAGTTCGTAGATACGGATACGTTCCATCTCCTCAGGCGGCTTAGGAATCGTCTGGTCTTGGCCCAGTTCACGAAACTCGGCTGACAAATTCCATTGAACACTGTGTCCGAACAAGTGCAGCAGCACATAGAAACCCAAATCCAGCTCTAAGTCGTAATCGATTTTGATGCACATACCATCAAAATCGCCGGTGTTTGGATCCTGCACATCGGAAATGGAAACGGGCATTCCATATCGGGTTTCGATATGACGTTCGACAAGGTTAAAACAAGTTTGGAAGTCAATCATCCGGAAGCACCAATGAAAAGGATTAGGATCGCCCGCTACGGACTACAAACGCTTTCGGTTATAAACTACGTGATAGAAATCGCCGCCGAAAGTCAGCTGTCGCCTAACAGACCTGTTTTTGAAAGAGTAATCGACGACCATGAGTGAATCATCAAAACCTTGGAAACAACCAATGTCTCCCGAGCGCTTCCAAGTGATGCGCGAAATCCTCGACGCTCCCAGCCCGATCGGACTCGAAGCATCAATGACTCGCGGTGTTCTCGAGCCCTACCTGAAGACTTTCATGCCCACCGATTGGGCCATTCACTCTTTTAAAGGCAACGCTGGAACCGTCGTCGATACCATGCCCGGCAATGACAACGCTTTCTCCGTCATGGTCATCGGTCACGCCGATAAGATCCGAATGCAGGTCCGCAGTATTGGCGACGATGGAAAAATCTGGGTAAACTCGGATTCGATGTTGCCGACAACTCTGATCGGTCACAAAGTTAAGCTCTTCAGTGAAGACCCCGACAATCTAGGTAACTGGCGAACTATTGAGGGCGGCACCATTGAGGCAATCGGTGCGATTCACTTCGCCGACCCCAAACTGCGCAGCGGCGATGACGGCATCAAAACCAAAATGATGTACTTGGAATTGCACATTCACGGTGAAGACAAAAAGGGACAAATCGAGGCGCTTGGCATTCGTGCTGGCGATCCGATTATCTACGACCGGCCAATCGAGCGAGGTTTCTCACCAGACACATTCTCCGGCGCGTACTTGGACAACGGGCTGGGCTGTTTTGTCGCTGCGGAGATCGCCAAGCTAATCGCTGAGTCTTCACCGCTGAAAAACGTACGTTACTTGGGCGCATTTGCCTCCCATGAAGAGATTGGGCGTTTCGGTAGCCGCGTGCTGGCCGAACATTTCCGTCCCGACGTGACGATCGCAGTCGATGTGGCTCATGATTTTGCGGCGGCTCCCGGCATTGGGGATCGGCGTTACGAGCCGGTGGGGATGGGCGAAGGCTATACGTTGACACATGGTGCTGTGACCAGCGCAGCGCTCAATAGCATGATTACTGACGTCTCGACAAAGCACGACATTCCCGTCCAGCACGAACTGGCCGGACGCGACACGGGTACCGACGCGATGGCAGCGGTGTTGGCGGCAATTGATTCGGCATGCACTTCGATTGGCTTCCCCATCCGTAACATGCATACGATTTCTGAATCGGGACATACTGGCGATGTCGATGCCGCCATTCACGCGATCTATCAAACGTTGCTCTATATGGACGGCATGAACGGCGGAAGCGGGATCACTTCCGACTACCTGCGCGACAGCCATCCGCGGTTGGACCAAGCAACCACACTGACGCATCGACCGGCCGAGAAGAAAGAAGACGCGTAGCGCTAGCTGCCTACAGGAAACAGTTCCGCCAAAGCTTTCACCGCTTCGGGCCAAGCAGTCGCGGCGGCGCCAAAGTCGACTTCCATCACTTTCAATTGGTCCATTTCTGTCAGCCTTGATTCTGCATCAATATCTTGGGCTAAAGGAATCTGTGCGCTGCGTCCCTGCGACAAACGTGTCTCTACGTCAGCCTGAAGTAACCGGTCAAGAATCTTTCGCGCGGCCGTCAGATTCAGGCCGTTCTTGATCAAGCATAAAGTGTTGGGGATCAACAGCGCCCCATCCTGTTCGGGTAACTGATCTGGAAAAACAATCGTCACCGGCCGGCCTTTCTCCAATTCGATCACGGCATCATCGGTATCGGTCAGGCCAAACCAAAACTCGCCCGCCGCCACCTTTTGGGCCACCTGTTTGTTGCCGCCTTGGACTTTGCAATTGGCAGCGATCTTACCGAAGAATTCTTTCGCGTTCTTATCGCCCATCGAATCAAACAGTACCGCCGCATGCGTGGCCGAGGTTCCAAATAGTGGACGTGCCAACGTGCACTTGCCGGCGTAATTCGGATCAATCAAGTCTTTCACCGATGTCGGCCGCAGGCTCGGCTCCGGCATTAGATCCGTATTCACAATCAGTACCCGGCAGCGAGCCGCCATACCAAACCAACCGCCCGCTGGCGAACGAAATGAAGCCGGAAACCGAGAGGCTTGAGGAGACGCGTACTGCTCCAGTAGTCCCAGACGCTCCAAGCGGATGGTATGCAAAATTTCGTTGTTCCAGAACAGATCGGCGCGCGGTCGCTTTTGGTTCTGAATGATTTCGTTCGCCAGACCAACCGTTTTGCTGGACTCGAAATCGAACTTCTTGCGGATCGGAATGGCAAGTTCATCGCTAACGTCGTCAAGAATACTCTCAGAGAACTCGCGATCGAGCGCGGACAAAACAACGACTTCATTTTCTTGTTTGTTGATACAGCCAGTGAAGCAAATGATTATCAGCAGCCAAAGAGAAACTTTAATCGGGGCAGGGCAGCCCTCCCCGTCGGCGAGCCTCCGACGCTCCCAGAGGGAGGGTAACAATGCAGAATTCCTACGCATCGTCGGCACTCATTCCCAACTGCTTCATCTTTCGGTAGAGATTCGATCGATGCAGGCCCAAGTTGGCAGCGGCGTCGGTCATGTTGCCTTTCGTGTTGTCAATCTGACGCTGAATATACTCGACCTGAAACTCCTGCGTCGCATCGCTCAACGTCATGTCCAGCGCGATCGCCGATTCCTGCGGCGCGGGTGCGTCGATAAACGCCAAGTCTTCGACACTGACTGTATTCCCTTCCGACAGATAGGCGATCCGTTCCATCATATTTCTTAACTCACGCACGTTTCCGGGCCAGCGATGTCCCAGCAACTGCTTCTTCGCACCGGCGGAAATCGTTGGCGTCTCCCGTCGCGCTTTCTTACAAAAACCGTCCAGAAAATGCACTGCCAACAACATCACGTCGTCACCGCGCGTACGCAGTGGCGGCAATTCGATCGTCACCACGTTCAAGCGGAAGAACAGATCTTCACGGAACTTTTTGTCGCGCACCAGTTCGCCCAGATTCTGGTTGGTAGCCGCCACCACGCGCGCTGAAGTGGGAATCGTTGCGCTGCCGCCAACGCGTACCACGACTTTCTCTTCCAACACACGAAGCAGTTTTGCTTGTCCGCCAAGGCTCATGTCACCAATCTCATCAAGAAACAGTGTGCCCCCATCGGCCAGCTCGAATTTACCAGCGCGTGCTTCATGAGCGTCTGTAAATGCTCCTTTTTCGTGGCCAAAAAGCTCACTTTCGAGTAACGTTTCGCTGATCGCGGCACAGTTCACCGCCACCATCACCTCGCCCCGACGGCTACTTAAATAGTGCACCAGCTGCGCAACGACTTCTTTTCCGGTCCCGTTTTCGCCAGTGATCAAGATCGACAGTTCCGTATCGGCGACCCGCTCAATTGTCTTCTTAAGTTTTTCGATCTCCGCACATTGTCCGATCAACGCCACACCATCAGCCGCCTCATCGGCAACCTTCGTTTGGGTCGTCACCAAATGCTCAACATGCTGAGTGTTTTCGATCGCGACGGAGGCATGTTGAGCGAGTTCGACGAGTGCATCCTGATCGGCTTGGGTGAAATTCCCCGCGAGCCGGTTGATGACCTCAAACGCGCCGATCGTTTGCTGTTGCGAATTAACCATCGGCACACACAGTAGCGTAGTCGTTTCGAATCCCAATTGCTGATCAACGTCGCGATTGATCTGCTTTTGCTCATCGGAAATGTCGTCATCCACGCGAATAGGTTCGCCTGACTCCATCACCTTCCCAACCACACCAGCACCGGCAGGAATTCGGAGAACGCCGTCTTCAACTCCAAGTGCCGGTTTTCCAATCAAACTTTTACCGGAGCTATCGGGGAGAAAAATCGTGGCCCGTTCGGCTCCTAACAACCGAGTCGATGCTTCGGCGATCTGTACCAGCAGTTCGTCCGTTTCGCGCGATTGATTCCAGAGCGCAGTCACTTCCAGAATCGCTTCCAGTTGGGCGCTGCGGCGCGTCGTCTTGATGCGCGCTTGGTGCCCAATTTCGGCTAGGTCTAGTGCAGCAGTAACGGAGTCTAGTTCCTCCACCACGATCGGGCTGGATGAGTTGATGGCCAACACTTTGCCAGCGCGATTGGGGCGATTCAAAGGAACCGCTGACCAAGTGCCTTCGGTGCAAGTCGATTCAGCGTCAAGCGTTTCGGACAGCAGTTCCACCGGCGGCTGCGTCTTTCCAGATTTGTCGGTCGATGCCAGCGTTCGCCATTGGCCTTTTACGCCCTGCATCAAACAAACCGATGACGCTTTGAGGTCGCCGGCAATTTTCTCGACGGCTGCATCCAAGAATGACTCGCCTTCCCCCTCCAACGCCAACAGCACGAGGGAAGGAAGTAGACTAAGCCCTAACTTTCCCTGCCCAATTCGTCGAGTGTGATCGGATGATGCCATAGAGTGTGCTCGATTTTCTAATCTGGAAATCAATGTACGACCCAGCAAGTCGCGTAATGGTCAACGAGAAATGTGGGATCACCATCAGCGTAGTCATTTTGATATCAAGGGGCAATGATACGTGAGGGTTGTTGTGGTAAGTTACAGGCTGACTCAACAACAATTTCGAAGACTTCAGCCTATGTGCCGCCAGATTTTTGGTGGCTGCTGAAACGATAAAAACAAGAAGGAACCAACCATGGGTATGTTTGAAGGTAAAAAAGGTCTGATTCTGGGCGTAGCAAACGACCGATCGATCGCGTGGGCGATTGCTGAGAAAATCATGGCCGAGGGCGGCGAGTGCGGTTTTACCCACCTACCTGACCGAGAAGATGATGACAAGAAAAAGAACCATCGGCGCGTGCAAAAGTGTTTTGATAAATCGGCCAACGCCGACAAAGCAAAATTCTTGGTTCCTTTGAACGTGCAAGACGACGCTCAAATTGCCGAGGTCATGAAAACGGCCGAATCCGAGTTTGGCGAAATCGATTTTCTTCTTCATTCGATTGCGTTTGCCGATCGCGCCGACCTAGGCCGTGACACGGTCGAAACGAGTCGCGCAGGTTTTCAAATGGCTATGGAGATCAGTTGCTACAGCCTGATCGCGGTGACCAATGCAGCCCGTCCAATTCTGTCAACCAATTCATCGGTTGCCTGCATGACCTACTTCGGTGGCGAAAAATGCGTACCCGGATACAACGTCATGGGCATCTGCAAAGCAGCACTTGATGCCACGATGCGGTACTTGGCATATGACCTTGGCCCCGATGGAATTCGCGTCAACGCACTTAGCGCCGGTCCGCTGAAGACATTGGCCGGGAGTGCCGCTGGAGTGGGTGAGATGCTGAAGATGTACGAGCACGTTGCTCCAATGAGCCGCAACGTCACGCATGACGAAGTCGGTAACTCGGGAGCGTTTCTGTTATCGGACCTGTCCAACGGCATCACGGGCGAAATCCTGCACATCGACGCAGGATATAACGCGATGGGATCTCCGGGCCGC
>CAZDBE010000245.1:0-1676 GCA_964503675.1 uncultured Pirellulaceae bacterium
TTATAATTCAATAAGTTACGCTGGTAAATCAGTGGTATTACAGTAACTTTGGAGCGGGTGATGAGATTCGAACTCACGACATTTTGCTTGGGAAGCAAACGCTCTACCCCTGAGCTACACCCGCACCGTCGTTGTTTCTAACGGTTGCCTTGTTGCAGCGCAATGCGTGAACGCGGCGTCCATTGTCGCCAAGATCACGCCAAAGTCCTGACACATCGCGCCGCTACCGCTGATGTGATGAACAAGGTAACCGACATATTACCAGCGGCGACGTTCGATCTTCCGTTTGCGCCCGACATGAAAACGCCGTTCATACCGCCGGAATCAGAAGACGCATCGCCTCTCCCCGACACACTCGTTGACCGCCTCACGGGCGCAGCACCTTGGGCATCGAAGTGGAGCAGCGGACCTTACGAAGAACATCTAGAACTTGTCCATGTCGGTGGACGCAAAGTCTACGCGAGTGACAAGATTGCGCTCGTCGAGTTCGATCTTGGCGATGCAGACGTGCCTTGGTTTGCGATACATCCGAGACAGATCAAAGTCCTCGCCTCATTCGGCGATGCACCATCGTATGTCTCGGGCCACGAAGCTCTTTTGTTCGAGTGGGAGAAAGACATGCGTCGCCTTCACCTGCCGCCTTACAAAAAAAAGGACGGCGAAAAGTTCATGTTTAGGCCGCGGCATTTGGCGCGCGGCGACGCCTCTCAATTGGAGAAGTTTGCCGATGTCATGGTTGATCATGACGACCTCGAACCGATCACGGACGCATGGCGTGAGCAGATTCTCGGGCGCTTCCTGCGTCGGATTGCGCTTCCGGGCCATTATGAAGATGACGTCCTTCACATTGCGGATGGAAAGATCACCGGGGGTGTCGGCATCACACTCGAAATTGAGACATACGGCGAAGCCACCATCCAGCGAGAACACTTCTTGCGCGCAATAAAGATCGCCGACAGGATCAAGATCGCAGAGGTTGAAGGTTTCCCGCGCATGTTCTTCAAAGGATCGAATGTGCGCGGCACAATCGCGACGTGCGTGTAATGATCGTCGATGGTCTATTCTTCCACCCCGAAGGCAGTACGCCGAAGCACGTTCTCGACCGAATGCTGGACGGGACGACGAACCCGCGCCTCGACGACATTTTTGCGCCCGCCCTCAACGCGTCACTCGCTGAAGTCAGAAAGCTCGCCGAGCAAGTTCAGGATGCGGAAGACCGCCTTGCAGTCCTTGAAGGAGCGAAGCAGCGCGCGGTCGAGTTAGTCGCGGAACAGGTAAAGGCACTCAAACTCTACGCCGAGACGGGCGAGATTGATCCGATCCTTGAACCGCCCATCGAACATCTCGCGGCAGCGGAAGTTGCGAAGCAGGACGCCGAGTACAAAGAAGATATCGAGTTCAAACTCCCGCAGGAGTTGAAAGATGCGAAATGGACTCAAAAGGGTCCGGTCCGCGTCACCGAGTACGAGGAGATTGTCGTACTCAAACGGCCGCGCAAGGAATACTCGGAGCGCGTTGAGAGGGTCGAAGAACGACTTTCAAACGCCGTGAAGTTCGCGATGCAGCCGTTCAAGACAGACGGTGAGCATTTTCACTTCATGCGCCGAAAGATCGCGACGCGCCCACAGCAATCGAATGGACCCCCGAAATGACTGAGATCGCGACCGAGGACGACT
>CAZDBE010000245.1:1686-8808 GCA_964503675.1 uncultured Pirellulaceae bacterium
CTATTCTTCAAGAAGCCGGCCAAGAACGCCTTCAAGAAGAAAGGCGACGGCGCAATCCTTTATCAAATGCTTCGCCAAGTCCTCGACGCCAAAGCATTCGGGCCAAATGGAAACGCACGGCTCGAGATCGAAGATGAAAACAGACTTTACGTTGTGGATCGTCTAGGGACGAGTGCCATCGTGCGCCAGTGCGATCTGCGCAACGTTGCGCGCGCTATCAACAGCAGCGGCGGCGGCATGACGGTCGTTGCATATCTTGGGACTCAAGAGTGATCTTCTATCACTACACGGCGATTGAATATCTAGAGTCGATCCTTCGCGACGGTTTGAACAAAGGGGAAATCCCAATCACTCCTCGCAAAGAAGACTGCCTCAACGGTGTGTGGCTCACAACAAGCAAGAGTGCATCCGGGCACGGGCTTTCTGATGGCGAAGAGTTAAGCGAAGAGTTGCGTCGTCTGACGAGTGCACCGAAGGGCGCTCACTGGCACGACAAACGTGCGGTTCGTATCACAGTGAAAATGCCAAAAGAAAAGCTAAAGCACTGGCCTGCATATGGAAAGAAACGGCTAGAACCGTGGTGGTATCGCGCAATGTCTAGAACAGGCGGCGGTGAGAAAGTCGCGCGTACTTGGTACATTTCCCTTAAACCAATATCACCGGAACAGTTCGAGAAGGTCGAGGTGCGTAACGAAGACGGTGCATGGATCGACTACAAGCAAACGAGTTCAACGGTTAGTTAACATCCACGTCACCTCATAACACCTTGTTCTTGGATTGCATTTAAGCGTGTTCTGTCCACATGATGTTCGCGAACGGCGACGCGTGGGACGATAACCCCAGCCTACACGCCGCGACGCGCTTGGTATCATGCCATGGAGGGAGACGCGCCGCTTTTGACGTTCGGTAATGTGAACCGAATGGAGAAAGCATCATGCTCCTCAATACAGAACAAGCAGCCGAATATCTCGGCCATTCGAAGTCATGGCTCGATCATGCCCGTGCAAAAGGCGAAGGCCCGCAGGCCGTGCGTCTTGGCAAAAAGGTCATGTATCGACCGTGCGACCTCGATCAGTACATCACCGACAATCTTGAACCCGCAGCCGCATAAAGAAATGGGCGACCTGAGAGGCCGCCCAAGTGTGTTCCATCAAACATACCAAAGATGCACATAATTAAGTTATTTGCATGATGTAACACAACCGTGGGATGAGGTTTTGACGGTCGCTTTCTAAGAAAGAAAGCAGACGATAATGCAACTCAAAGACATAACCGCTCTTGCCGATCAGCGTCGGCATACGGTCGGCTTCAATGACCGCAAAGAAAGCAAATTCAAGTACAAGCCGATTGATGGGTCTATAACCGACGACGACCTAAAGACACATCTGAGCGACACGCCGCTCGGCGTCTATCTGAACGTCAACGATGAGCGCGACAAGTCACACATCCTCGTCTTCGACTTCGACGACAAAGACGGAAAGAATATTGCCGCCGCGCCAACCATCGCTGTTGCCAAGCAATTGCAAGAACGCGGTACACCGCACGTTATCTTTCGATCAGGCGGTGGACATGGTTATCACATTTGGATGTTCTTCGAGAACCCGAAGCGCGTCGATGTGCTCAAAGAGTTCGCGCAGAAAATCCTGACCGAAATTAAAGAGGCGAAGACCAAATATGTCGCCGTCGCCTCAGGCAACTTGGGTCGCGTTGTTTATACGAAGTCGGGAAAGAAATCGCACATCGAACACGGTGTTGAAGTTTTGCCGAAAGGCAAGGGCGAGCAAAACGTCGCGCTGCCATGTGCGCGCATGTCTGTACCAATGCGTCTCGTCAAAGAGGGTGGTGTCGTTTCGTTGGAGGAATGCTCGCTCGGCGATCTTGAGATTGAGTTCGTACCAGTTCAAAAGCCAGGGCCTAAGAAATCGGTCGAGACAGCGGGTATTGATAAGGACGCGGCGTTCGATGCGTTTATCTGCAAATACGACGCCGACGACCGCGCACAATGGGGCGCTGCGGGCATTTGCCTGCAAGCGGCGTTCGGTGCCGAAGACGAGTGGGCGCGCGACCGATGGATTGAGTGGTCGAAGACTTCGCCGTCATACTGCGAGGGTGATGAGGACGAGTGGTCACAACTATCGTCCGCCGACAAATACACACCTATCTCGTTTTGGCGCTTCGCGAAGGATCAAGGTTACGATGGTAAGTGGCCGTTCAAAGCAGCAGACGAACGGAAAATGCTCGCACTCGACTTCCTCGCGGACGTGCGCATCCTGCGCGATCAATCGGACGTATCTTATGCCGAGCTAAAGGAGCGCGAATGGGTCCGTATTGATACCAACGAATTTCGCAATGCCTGCGCACTCGGTATGTTGCGCGCCAATCAGAAAATGCCTGCGGAACAGGACGTGAAGTCAGCGCAGATGATCTCGCTCGCACAAGCATCGGAAACGTCGCCCGAACATGTTGATCTGAGGTTCGCCCGCGTCGGGGGCAAGCGATACGTCTTCCTCGCCGACACTGACCGAACGATCATTGAGATTGATGCGGATGGATGGCGGATCAAAAACGACGCGCCTGTCCAATTCCGCAAAGGGGTTGGCCTTCCAATGTCCAAACCTGAGTTGGGTCAACTTGATGATCTGATCCGCTTCTTGAACGTCGATGATGACTCAATGGTATTCTTGCTGACTTGGATGGTCACGGCGATCATGAACCCGAGCAAGCAATGCCCAATTGCGATCTTAGACGGACCCGCAGGCGCGGCGAAGTCAGCGACCCTTTCGACCATCGTTCGTATCCTTGATCCGAAAGTAGGCGCGCAGGGCGGTGAGCCGAAAAGTGAGGATGACTTGGTTGTGACAGCCTATCAGTCGGCAGTTGTTTCGTTCGACAATGTGACGACCTTAGCGAAGCTGTCAGACGCACTCTGTCGTCTATCGACAGGCGGGGGCTTGTCTAAGCGGAAATTGTATTCAGACGGTGACGTGTTCTCGGTCGATGCCATGCGACCCGCTATCCTCGCGGGACTTGATCCAACGTTCTATCGCCAAGACTTGATCGAACGGATCATCCGCATCACGCTGACGAGACCTGAGCACTATATGGATGAGGACACGTTCGAGGCATATCGGAATGAGAACATCGCGCGGTGGCGCGGTGCGCTGTATCAATTGGTGTCGGATGTTCTGCGCGATGTTCACGACGTTCAGCAGTCAACTTCGCGCTTCGGTGTATTCTCGCGGGTTGGCGAGTGCGTCGCGCGGCGTCTTGGGCATGATGCGGGATGGTTCACGACGCGCTACACGGCGATGAGGCTCGAACTCGCGACGGAAGCTGCAAGCGCGGACAGCGTGTATATCTTCCTTGCCGACTTCCTTGGTGGTTTGAGCCAAGACGTCGGGACGAAGTGGGAAGGCACAGCGACCGACCTGTTCCTTGAGTTGAAGATGGCCTTTTCCGATCTTTCGCAGATGGTGAGCGTTTCAGACATTCCGAGCAACGCGCGGGCGTTGTCGCCAAGGATCGTGCAAGCTTTCTCTCTCATTGAGAAGACGCATGGATGGCGCGTGACGCGGGGTCGGCGTCGCGAGTTTGTCTTTGAGAAGGTCGAGGATGGTCGCGCGACGGCTGACGATGTGCTTGCGTTGTTCCGCGAGCAGCAAGCGGCGACGCTCGATCCTGCGGCGTAGTGGTTTGTCACGCAAACACGCAAACACGGTTGGTTTTCAAGATTTCATATGCGAGTTAATTGGATGGATGGATGATTGACGGGCGTTTGCGTCCATCCATCCAACTATCTTACGCAAGGGAAATAAAGATTGGTGGTCGTTTGCGTGTTTGCGTGTCGTTTGCGTGTCGCTTAGTCGAGATCGCGGAGTAGCTCTCGGCCATCCATCCGCGCAGTGCGTCAGTATTGCTGACGTACTTTGTCATGATTTACAGTGCGATTTACTGTAGTGTTCCAACTAACATATTGATATCAATATACTCACTTAAGCCTGCTGACCACGAGTGACGGTGGTTAGTCAACATGTTGTGGTCATGCAGAACAGTACCCATTGGACCCCCTCTGTGCAGATACGGAACACCGGGACCGGGGTCGGAAACGTCTTAGCGAGTATAATTGAAAAACGTTTCAAATCTATGGGCATGGCTCAACGGAATATTTATCCGCCAATCTTCCGCTACGTGAATCGTATTTCGCATAGTGCAAATGAGGACGTCGATATGCTGCAGTGACGCCGATTTTTGCACCAGCAACAACCTCGCTATTCTGAGTAACGGACGGCTGGATATGCCAGTAGACGTATGTTGTGTTGCCACTTCGAATATGGACACCGCTTTTTCCATCACCTAAGTCCTCTTGCACATAGACTACTTTTCCAGCGTTAGTGGCAAACACCTCCGTGCCAACGACGACACCTAAGTCAATTCCAGGGTGAAAATCTGGCTCCGGATCGTTTTCGAGTTTCCGCCAACCATAGTCAGAAGTCATCTTTCCCATTACTCCAGAGAAAACCGGGCACCGATTGTCCCAAGGTTGTTCTTCAAAGGGCAGTGGATTCCGGGGGGGTTTTTTGCTAGAATCACCATCATTCCAAACCACAATCCATCGAACATTTTTTCGTTGGTAAAAGACGTCGTTCAAGCAACAATCATCAAAAGTTGCGCAGGTATATTCGTCTGCCATCATTTGCTCCAGAACCCGACCATTATCTTTCCATCGGAATTCATTCCACATGTGCGTGCCGCTGTATTGACAACTTTGCCCTCTTTCTCTTCCTATTGGGTCATCGCCAAAATCAACTTCTGCTTCTTCCTCCAAATTTCTATTTTCGAGGTAATAGGCGAGTGACCGAAGTTGAAATATGCGATCTTCAACATTGTCCGCTGTGACGTTCTTTACTCCAACTGATGGGTCGCGTGCTATTAGTATCTTCTTGGCGAAACTATGTGCTTCGGAGATTGCGGTTCTATCGGCTTCCTTCCCGAGGCCTATTTCTAAGGTTTCGTTTCTACCGCTGAGAAGTTCAATAAATTGTAAAACAAGATTCTCCATTTGGTCTAAACGAACCATTTGATGGCGCTGACCGGCCCCTGTTTCATTCAGACTACTCAGAAATCTCTTTCCTTTCTCCGTCTCGAATTCATCAATGCCTTCAAACCTATTTTTAAAAGTTGAAAAGCGGAATCTGTCATCGTTGTAGCATTCTCGAGCAGGTTTTCCATTTTGGGCATTGAGCTCATTGGCAACTATGTCGATTGCGCGCCTTAGTGTTACATCTGTTCCTAGTGCGCCTAACGAACGTAAATTTTCAAATGCACGTTTCAGTCGTTTCATCCCGTCGTCCATCTTTTCTCCTCCGCCTTTGGGTTTTGAAGCAACCATAAACTAGCAACCGGGAAGCTAAAACGAAAGGCGCGTCTATAGTTGTTGGTGCCAGTACACGAATTAAGCCATGACGTATCATCCGGGGCTTGAAACGCTGAGGAATGCAGCAGCTCCCGCCGACAGCCATCCCACATCACTGCTCCACCTAAAACTTGTCTCGAACCAACCCCGGTGCGGATCGTACATTCGTTCTGCGCGCGTAGGCCCAAAGGTGAGTGGTGGTCGCGCCCGAACTTCCTTTGCCACCTCTCACCGCCCACAACACAAGGCAACACCATGTCAATCGAACTCGTCCATGTGGACGATCAATCTTGCACGCTTATCGAACGCGCAATGGGATCGAAAATCACGTCCGAAGTGACTTTGCAGGCTTCGAAATCGAAGATCGTTGAAACGATGAAAACCCTCCTGTCGGATGCGGACAAACAAGACACCGAAGACGGTAACGTCCGTGCCGCTCGCCGTCGTGATGAACTTTGGCTGACGGTCGGCATCGCGAATGTCCCCCTAAAGTGGACCAACGTTTTCCCAATCGTCTTGGAAGCATAAGCAATGGCCCAACGTACCCGATGGGATCGGCTGCATTCCCAGTATCGTCTGATCCGCGCCTGCCTTGATGGCGAAGATGCGGTGAAGGACCAAGGCACCCTCTACGTTCCTCAACCAAGCGCCCAAACGTCACAGGACTACGCGGCATATCTTCAACGCGGTCACTTCTCGGGCGCGCCAGAAATGACACTGCGCGCGCTGGTCGGTCTCGCACTTCGCAAGGCCCCGGTAATCAAACTGCCCGGACGTCTCGAACCGATGCGCCTCGCGGCCACTCACGACAATGCGCCGATGGATATCTTGATCGAGGATGCCGTGCGGGAAGTCACTTCGATGGGCAAGTTCGGGATGTTGCTCGACTTCCCGGCCACTAACACCTCATCCAACACCGTTCCACACATCTCAACGTTCAACGCAGAGGCGATTGAAGATTTCGACACGGCCTACGTCGATGGGAAAAAGGTGCTTACGCGCGTTCATCTATCGTCGGACGAAACCGAGGACGGTGCGGACGTGCACTACGAACTCATCCTTGAGGCGGGCGTCTATCAGTTCCGTCGCTTCATTCGCGACGATAAAGGCAATCGTGTTGATGTGGGCGGGAACGTTATCCCAGAGGTGAACGGCAAGCCGCTCAACAGCATCCCTTTCGTCATGGTGAGCCATCAAGGCATCCGTGCCGAAGACGTTACGCCGCCGTTTCTTGCGCTGTGCAAAACGGCCATCGCCTATCTCGCGACCTCCTGCGACCGACGCCATTCACTGCATCTGACGGCATCACCGACGCCGTGGATCGCAGCCAGTCTTGCGGCTGACAAAGTACCGCAGGCAATCGGTAGCGGTGCGCTGTGGACCTTGCCCGAAGGCGCGGCAGTCGGAATGCTTGAGCCGCAAGGCCTCGGCCTGTCGTCGATGAAGGAGGAGTTGCACGATCTTGGTGAGGAGATGATGTCTCAAGGCGCACGGATGCTCTCAACTACTGTGAACCGAAATGAGTCCATCTCAACTGCAACACAGCGGACACGGAGCGAGTTGAGCCTCCTGCACGGCGTGGTCGTATCTGTCGAGGCTGGTCTGAACCAACTGCTGCGCGTCGCGGCGGATTGGGTCTCAGCCCCCGCCGATGAAGTCTCCGTCTCGCTCAGCCGCGACTTCATCGAAACGACGATGGACCCGAAGCA
>CAZDBE010000246.1:0-8796 GCA_964503675.1 uncultured Pirellulaceae bacterium
AATTTCCAGACGCCAAACAACCCAACGGCGGCGATTGAAATCGAACTGACCCACAGGAAGATGTCATAGACAATCCCCGGTTTCAATCGCTCGTCGTTACCCCGATAACGGAAATACAACGCCGCGTAAGCGACGATGAATAGGATCACTGTGGTTGCCACACCACCGATAATAACCATCGCTGCTGGTTGCGCGGTGATCAGAAAATAGCAGGCCACCCAAGTCGCAGGAAACAGCCACGCGAAAATCGCAAACGCAAGATGTCGCTGCTTAGGATTCCGGTAATCCAGCATGCCAATTTGAGCTACCGCATCACTGTACAGACGAGTCCACGCGGCCAATGCGGCCAGTAGCGTCGAAAACAGGACGGCAAGCGCTCCCATGAGGAATAGATATCTCGCCGAGGCCCCCAACGTTTCGGTGTAGATTCTTGAAAGGGTCTCAACCAGTTGATTATGTGCTGGAACATCGCCTGAGTCATGAAGAATTGCAGCCCCAAGAAGGAAGAAGGCGACCGTCATCACGGTATAAACGATCATGGCTAGGATCGCATCGATATACATTACGCGGATCCAGCCCTTGGCATCGTCGGCCCATTGCTGATTATCCTCGCGCGGTCCGGCGTTACGCGCGTATCCTTTCTCTAGCAACCAATAAATGTAAGCCATGATCTCATCGCCGCCGACTCCAGTGATTCCAAACGCCCCTAACGCCACAAACGCCACCGCGGCAGGCAACTGAAACGTAAGGCCGCCAGTAATGTCAGGCCAAGCAATCGCATTGGGCGTCCACTGCAGTTGGAACAGGGAGACCAGCGTCAACAAAGTGAATAGCCCCGTCATCACCAACGAGACTTTTTCGATCACCTGGTAGTCGCCACGAAAAACCAACAGCGACACAACGACTGCCGCAACAATACTCCAAACAAAGATTGAATTCACTGGTATTGTGACGCTACCCACTGCAAACGCCAAATCCGCGGGAAGAATAAAAGACAGCGGCAAGATCATGGACAAGATCACCGCAACCGTACCGACAATGGCACCGACCTGCAGTGGCTTGAGGATCATCAACAACAGCCACATCCAGATCGACCAATTTGCTTTTCCGATCCGAGGACCGGGTAAACTGTTGAGCGACTCCATCGTCGTGCGACCGGTCAGAATAGCTTGCTTGCCAAACTCCAGTTGCCCCGCCACTTTCACGAGGCAGCTGACCAGAATTACCCACAGGGCAACGAATCCGGCGGTGGCTCCCAAGTGTGTGGTGGCGATCAGTTCGCCGGAACCGACGATGGAGGCCGATAAAATAAATCCGGGGCCCAAGTGCTTAAGAGTTCCCCACCATGTTGTTGGAGGTGCGAGTCTTGCTTCAGCTGACTGCTGGTAGGGATCTGTCGTGGTCATGTCGACTTTCGAAAGTGTAGCTTGGCAACGAAAAAGTTGTCGGCCAATATAATCTACAAACAGGCGAAGTCATACAATATTCTTGATCTGCTGCACCAACGCGTCATTGACCGGAAACTTATTTCCCGACGACTGTTTTGAATAGACAACGTGTCCGTCCACCAGCACGTCGAACACGCCGCCGCTACCAGCGATCAATTCTGCTTCGACGTCAAGGATCGCCTTTAGCTCTGCCGCCAAACTGGTGGCCTGAGGAAGGTAGAATCACTCGTTACAGTACTTGATTTGTATTTTCATCAGCTTAGATCTCCTTCAGAAGAGACAACTGGGTTAGTTTAATAATGCACGGAAACTGATCTTAGTTCAAACTGAAGTCAGGCGGGAAATCGGGGCGCGTAGCCACTTCTTCTTTAGCGGCCTTTTTCTCAAGCCCGTTCATCGCCTTGAGTATCAGTTTTGCTCGCCGGCATACTTCGTGGGTATCCAGCATTTGTTGCAGCTGCAATGGATTGGCACCGCTGGAATAGGCAATCAGATCAATCAACTGCCCGGTACCCACGTTGCTGTCCAAGAGACTTTCCAATGACTCGTGATCCAAGTGAGAGTTGTTTGGCAGAATTTCGAGAAACCGTTTAACGATCTCCAGCCTCAGTTCAGAAGCCATTTCCGCATCTTCAACCTCTTCGCTAATCAACTCAACTCGTGCTTTGCGAAAAGGAAGCTCAAAATTAACTTCCTCTAAAATTCTGGCTCGATGAACGCCAGCCAACAACAGGTTGTAACAACCATCTTCAAGTTTGGCATGGGTGAGAATTTTCCCAACACACACGGTATCGAAGATTGCAGGCCGCTCAATCGAGGTCGACAGTTGCTCAGGTTTAAGCATCGCCATGGTAATCAAGCCGTCCTGCTCCAAAGCCTCCTCGGTCATCATTCGGTAGCGCGGCTCAAAAACGTTGAGCGCCTGAATGACACCGGGAAATAAAACAAGGTTCGGTAAAGGAAACAGCCGAGCGATTCCATTAAAATCGTTCGGCATTTCTATTCTACGTTCAGCCATCGTTGACCTGAGTTTTGAAATTAGTGACGCGATTGATCTCACGCCCGAGTAAACAACCGAGTGTGCTATTCGTCGAAGTGCATAAAGATCTGCAAGACGTACCAGAACATAAGTGCAACCGAGGCGAACAACGACAGCGACGCAGCCACATGCTGGCTAGTGTGGTAATGCCGCAACACGTTTGACGTGCTGTAGAGGATTGATCCGCTGGCCAAGATCACCATCGCAACCGAAAACCAAAGACCGAGGCTAAATCCAAACGCGATCCCGGCAACAATCAGTGCCATCGCCACCAAGCCGCCAACACAAAGGGCTGAGCGTAGCATTGAGAAATCGTACTTCGTCAAAAACACGATTAGTGTCAACCCGCTGAACACAAACGCCGTCACGATCCCCGCAGATCCAATTGCGCCCGGAGCGAAGTGGTTGGCAATATACAATAGAGGCACAAACAAAAGTGCTTCTGCAACCACGTAGGTTCCCAGACCAACATACTGCATCGAGCGCGAAGTATTGCTGTGAGCCCAACGATCAGCGATGTAGCTGACACCCATGAACGCTCCCAGAACAAACATCCAATTCCAACCGCTGGTTACCATCGGGACGATGCCCTGCAGCTGGGTATCGAACGCCGTGATAATGAACGCGTCTATTGCCACCAAAGCGAGGATGGCACCCAGTAGGTGAAGATAGGTATTGCGGATAAAGGCAGCGCGTTCGGACACTTGGGCGTCAGCGGCAATGTTCCCGCGTGAGGCTGGATAGGTTTGTTGATAGGGGTTGTCGTTCATTGAGTTAGCTTCCTGAGATATTGTTAGCGGCGTATGGCTACATTATTACACTTTTTGAGTTTCGTGCAGCGTCAATCTTTTACCTAGTCGCCCTTTCCACGAGCATCCCGCAAAAACCCGAAAAGGCCCAGCCCAAAAAGTTTCGCCAGTTGACACAGCCCTCAGGCGGAAACACAATTCTGGGCTGGACATTTGATAAAATGGATTTTCGTCTGCCTTTATGGCCTAACCTCCCAATGGCGTGGCATACTTGCCAGCCACATCAAATCCTAAACTTACCACTCGCTCCCTCGCATTCAGGCTGATTCTTCTATGATTCTATCGGGCAAAGAGATTGAGAAACGCCTCGGGACTGACATTCAAATAGACCCGTTCAAGCCGGAAAACCTTAACCCCAACAGCTACAACCTGACGCTCCATCACGACGTGATGACGTATGAGGAAGTCGTGTTGGACATGAAGAAAAGCAACCGCGTGCGTGAGTCGGTGATTCCCGACACTGGCCTGACTCTAGAACCCCACCGGTTGTACTTGGCCCGCACCGTTGAACGCACCGAGACTCACAACTTGGTCCCAATGATTGAAGGGCGGTCGTCGATTGGTCGACTAGGATTGTTCGTTCACGTAACCGCTGGATTTGGCGATGTAGGATTCGCTGGCTATTGGACATTGGAGATGTTTGCCGTCCAGCCCGTAAAGATTTACCCGGGCGTGTCCATCTGCCAGATCTTCTACCACGAAATCTCAGGTGATGTCGACGAATACAAGAGCGGTAAATATCAGAACAACCAAGGCATCCAACCGAGCTTGCTCTATCGCGAGTTGAATGGCGATGGTGCAGACGCCGAAGAGCCACAAATGAAGCTCGGGTTTTCAAAGTAGGTGGCTAGACGTAGCCGAACTGGCCAGAGATCGGAGTGTTTGTGATGGGCTTCAGAATTCTAGCGACTAGAGCTTCGGTGAAATAGCAAGCTCACTCAGCCAACTAATGCGTCGCCGAACCTGCGCCACTTGGATTGCGAATGTTCTCGACCATGTCGACGATCTCTTGTGGTGGCGCCGGTGTGATTGTCGATATGCTATTTGCGACGGCGAAATTCAACAGCATTCCGAAGAAGCCGATACCTTCTGGCGAGATTCCGAAAACGTAACCCTTGTGGTCGACCATAAACTGAAAGTAGATGATGTATCCCAGCGTCAATCCGACGCCGGCGACCATCCCTGCGATCGCCCCCTCGCGATTGATGCGTTTGGAAAAGATCCCCATCAAGATTGTCGGAAAAAACGAAGACGCTGCCAAACCAAATGCAAACGCAACCGTCTTGGCCACGAATTCCGCTGGAGGATTGATGCCAAAATACGCCGCAATGGCAAGGAAGCAGGCGGATGCGCCACGCGCCCACGCAACTTCTGATGCGTCGCTCATATTGGGGCTGACAATCTTTTTCATCAAGTCATGTGAAATAGAAGTCGACAACACCAGCAACAATCCGGCGGCTGTAGAAAGCGCAGCTGCCACGCATCCAGCCATCACCAACGCAATGACCCACATCGGCAGTCCGGCCATTTCAGGATTCGCCATCACAAGAATATCACGCTCGTAGAATACCTCGTTCGCATTGTCGCTCAGGACGTTAGTCACCGCTCGTGGGGCGCCCTCGACTCGATCCTCTGAGTACTTAGGCTTGCCTGCGAATGCCGCTCCGGCAGAATGCTGCATCACTCCATCGCCGTTTTTATCAACCCAAGCAATCAGCCCTCGGTCCTCCCAATTCTTGAACCACGTCGGCGCTTCTTTATAGCTGCAATTGTGAACCTCCGAAATCAAATTCGTTCGCGCGAACGCGCCAATGGCTGGAGCCGTCAGATAAACCACCGCGATAAACAGCAGCGTCCAACACGCCGAAGCTCGGACGGCCTTCACTGATTTCACCGTGAAGAAACGGACGATCACATGCGGCAAGCCTGCCGTACCGCACATCAGCGCCGCAGTGATGCAGAACATGTCTAGTTTCCCTAGGCTGCCGTCAGTGTACTGGGCAAAGCCCAATTCCGTGTTCAGTGCGTTGAGCTTGGAAAGCAAGGGAACGGGATCCGCATCGCCATTGGTGAAGTCGCCAATCAACCCTAATTGTGGAATGACGTTGCCGGTCAGCAACATGGAGATAAACACCGCCGGAATCGTATAGGCGAACACCATCACACAATATTGTGCGACTTGGGTGTAGGTAATCCCCTTCATGCCACCCAAGCCGGCGTAGAAGAAGACAATGCTGGCGCCAATCACCACGCCTAACAAAATTTCGATATCGAACAGCCGCGAAAACACCAAACCAACGCCACGCATCTGGCCCATGATATAGGTCATGCAAATGAATACCGCGCAGATCACACCAACGGCGCGAGCGACATTTGAATAGAAACGATCTCCGAGAAAATCCGTTACCGTAAATTTGTTGAACTTTCGCAGGTAGGGCACGATCAACGTGGTCAGTAAAACGAACCCACCGGTCCATCCCATCAGGAAACGCGAAGCGTCATAGCCGCTGGCCGCGATGATGCCGGCCATAGAAATAAACGTTGCCGCCGACATCCAGTCTGCCGCTGTCGCCATCCCGTTAGCAAACGGTGAGACGCCGCCGCTGGCCACGTAGTACTCCTTCGTTGTCGCCGCACGAGACTTGATCGCGATCCAAATATACAGCGCGAACGAGCCACCGATGAATATGAAATTCCAAACGTCTTGATTCACGACTGGTCCCCCTTGCCGAAACCATATTCCTTATCCAGCCTATTCATCAAGAACCTGTAGATAAACAGAAGCAGCAAGAAGCCGATAATGGAACCTTGCTGAGCCATCCAAAAGCCAAACGGGGCGCCACCGATGTTAGGTAACCAAGCGTCGAGCTGTTCTCTAAACAGGATGCCACATCCCAATGAAATGAAACTCCAGATCAAAAGAATCACACAGACGATGCGGAGGCTTTTGGACCAATACCCGCCGCGCGATACTGGCGCGGAGGTTGGGTCTTGAGACGGTTTGTTCATAGAGGAATCAGAAGGAAGTGTGGTGATCAAATGCAGAAGAGAAACTCAACTAAGTGACTTTCTCGACGGCCATTTTGACACAACCACTGCCATAAAGGAAGCGCTTAGTGGTCCTTGTGGCGAATTCCTAAAGCGCGAAAGCGGCACCGCGCGGGTAACCATCTCGCCAGACGTCTACTTGCCTTCGGCGAGTGTTCCAAACATCTTAAGCAACTGATTCTCTGACTTCGGCGTTATCACAATTCGATCGCCGTGTTGTAGAGCGTAGTCAGTCTCCGGTCGAATCTTCTTTTTTGTCGCGTTGTAGTCGCTGCTCATCCTCAGCGGTTTGTAGTCACCTTCAACTTTTCGCATCACGGCCACGTCCATTTTGCGAAACTTCTTTGTCGCTCCCGACGCCTCGATGGCCGATTGGACGGTCGCTCCTTGGCCAATATTACCCTTGTACTTCTTGCTGCCGCCGTAAGACATTTGCATGTCAACCAGATACTGAGCCTGGGATCCGGAAGCGGCAGGCGGAACAGACGAATCTGACAAAAAACCATTGGAGAGCGAGCTAGGCAGCGTTGAGCAACCGGTAGACAGAGCGGCGCCGAACAAGATCATCGCCGCTATCGCGAGCTTACCGAAAGTCGGTGCTTGTATGCGACGTGAAGCGATTGTGGAAACTGGTGAGTTCTGGAATTTGGACATGATTGCCTACCGAAGCGTTATTTCTGTTTATGAACCCCCTGATCCATCGTTGTTAATCGAACTCTCGCGAAGAAAAGTGAAGCCTAATCCAGAAAAGATTACGTAATCGTTAAAATTTAACATCGAGCCATCGAGCCCCTTTCGCCGCTGCCGTTCCGTGCTAGCGTGGCTACTTGAGCCTCCTTCCCCTATCGAGAAGATAAGATCGCAATCTATGGACCAGTGGAAAGATAAAGTCGTCGTCATCACCGGCGGTTCCAGCGGACTCGGTGTTGCGCTTGCGCAGCAATTCGCGACCGCTGACGCACGGGTGGTGTGCTTGGCCAGAGGGCAAGAACAGCTTGAAGCGACTGTTGGTGAATTGACTGGAACGGGAAGCCTCGATGTCCAATCTGTCGTCGCTGATGTGACCGATGATCAAAGCGTCTCCGGCGCGATCGCTTCGATCATGGACTCGCATGGACGAATCGATGTCTGGATCAACAACGTTGGCAAGTCACTTCGAATCGCACTAGCCGATGCAACCGTAGCAAACTTCGAAGACCTGATGCAAGTCAATTTCTATTCGGCGGTGCGATGCACTCGGGCTGTCATGGCGGAGCTTGAAAGAAGCGGTGGATCGCTGATCAACATTGGGTCGTTGGCTTCGAAAACCGGCTGGCCTTTTGTCTCGCCCTACGCGGCGTCCAAGCATGCACTTGCCGCCTACCACCATCAGTTGCGATTGGAAGGCCCCGCATCGGTACATTTCCTGCTGGTCTGTCCCGGACCGATTTGCCGGGCTGACAGTGAGACGCGCTACGCGGACCAAGCGGCCGGTTTACCAGATGGCGTCGCCAAACCGGGTGCTGGCGCGAAGGTGAAGGGCATTGATCCCAATGAACTGGCTCGACGAGTTCGAATCGCCTGTGAGAAACGTAAGCTTGAGTTGGTGATGCCATGGAAAGCACGAATTGCTTTTGCCATCTCACAATTGTCTCCTTGGTTGGGCGACAGGTTGCTGAAACAGTTCAGTTCAAAAAATCCCTGAAGGTTGCTTGGTCTTTGGCACCGTTTTCTGGCAGGAATTTCTCTGCTAAAAATCTAGAACGTTAGATACATGGTTGATTCCAGCATCTGACAATGAGACACTGTTAGGCAACATTATTTTAACTTTTGACGGCATTTCATTTTTTTCATTGTTGAGGACAACTCCTAATGGCAGCTTTTCCGGACATCCCCCAAATCCAATACGAAGGACCGGACTCAAGTAATCCGCTTGCGTTCCAATACTACAATCCCGAGGAGATGATCGAGGGAAAATCGATGAAGGACCATTTGCGGTTCAGCGTCGTCTACTGGCATACGTTTCGCGCCAATGGCAGCGACCCCTTCGGTGCTCCTACGCTTAACCGACCTTGGGAAGACGGAACCGACTCTGTCGAGAACGCGCAGAACCGCGTGCGAGTCGCGTTCGAGTTTATGGAAAAGCTACAAGCGCCGTTCTACGCGTTTCACGATCGCGACATCGCACCAGAAGGCCAATCGATGGCCGAGTCGCACGACAATCTGGATAAGATCGCCGATGTTTTAGAAGAAGAGCAAAAACGTACCGGCATCAAACTTCTATGGGGAACGGCCAACATGTTTTCCAACCCGCGCTTTATGCACGGAGCGGCAACCAGTTGCAATGCAGACGTTTTCGCTTTTGCAGCCGCACAAGTCAAAAAGGCGATGGAAGTCACACTGCGATTGGGCGGTGAGAATTACGTTTTCTGGGGCGGTCGCGAAGGTTACATGAACCTTTACAACACCGACA
>CAZDBE010000247.1:0-1411 GCA_964503675.1 uncultured Pirellulaceae bacterium
CTCTCGGGGCCTCCGGGGGTTGTCCGTCTTGAGGACACCGCTGCGAAGTTTGGCTTGCTAAAACACGTCTCCTTTCTTGGGTTTTTGTTGAAATCAGAGGGCTCCGCCTCATCTACTCTCAGTATCAGCCAAGGCGTTGACACGTTTGGTCGTTGCCGAAGATGAAGGTTAGGAATTTTTTCAGATTAAATTTCCTTAGGTGACTCATACGTATGTTTTGCCAGCAAAATCTGGGCAAAAATGAGTGCTTGCCGTGTACGCTCCTTTGCTGACGGTGACGGCCAAAGAAAACCAATCCTTTCCTTCCTGATAACCCGGTACGCAATGCCCGTGCCACTGAGGTGAAATTTGACGACAGCACGCTATCGATGGGCACAAACAGGCGATATCAATGCGTTTTTCGGGCTGATGCTCGATAACATCGCGGGTTTGATTCTGCTGGTATCACTGCTGGCAGGTTTCGGCTTCCCTGTAGAATTTGCAATCGCCTACATGGTTCCTGGAACAGCAATCGGGGTGTTGGTTGGCGATTTGCTGTTTTTCTTTCTAGCGTTTTGGTACGCACGCAAGACGGGCCGCTCCGACGTAACGGCAATGCCGTTGGGGCTCGATACGCCAAGCACGTTTGGGATGGCTTTGTTCGTTTTGGGCCCGGCTTTTGCTCTAAAGCTTGGGGCGCTGGCAAAGTCGGCCGGCTATGAATCGGTGGATGCGTTGAAAAAGGCTGTTGCAAGCGCACCTGAAGTCGCCACGCAACTAGCACAATTGAATACCGAAGCTGCGATGCACACGTGGCATATTGGGATGTGTGCGATCCTGATTACGGGAATCATCAAAGCCGTGTTGAGCATATTCTCTGGCTGGATCCATCGCGTCGTCCCTCGCGCCGGATTGTTGGGCTCCTTGGCCGCGATTGCTTTGGTACTGATCACATACAATCCACTTACTCAGATCGCGCTGACAGCTCCCATCGTCGGTTTTGCTTCGCTGTCGATTGTTTTGGCGACGCTGATTGGACATCAACGACTGCCCGCAGGGATTCCAGGTGCGCTTGCCGCAGTCGCGGTTGGGACTGGGCTGTATTACTTGCTCAGCGGCGTCGGCCAAGTAACCCACATCGAGTTTGTAGAGCCGATGGAAAAGATGACTCAAATTTGGTTCCCCATGCAATGGATGGAGGCTTTTCAGTTTGAGTGGCTCACGAAGATGGAAGAAACGGTGCCGTACCTTGGTTTTATTATTCCATTTGCTGTAGCGACGGTTATCGGAGGCATCGATTGCGCGGAGAGCGCGGCCTCTGTTGGAGATGACTTCCATACGCCGACGGTCATTGGCGTGGAAGCCTTTGCAACACTACTTGCTGCGGTTTGTGGCGGTGTGATCCAGACGACTCCCTACATCGGCCATCCAG
>CAZDBE010000247.1:1421-8701 GCA_964503675.1 uncultured Pirellulaceae bacterium
ATCCAGCCTACAAAGCGATGGGTGGCAGAGCAGCCTATACACTTGCCACGGCTCTATTTGTCGGAGCGGCTGGTTTGATCGGGTACTTTTCGCTAATGTTCGCTTGGATTCCCGAGGCCGCCATTTTCCCAATCTTGATTTTTATTGGAATCGAAATCACGGCCTCGAGCTTCCAAGTCACTCCGAAGAAGCATTACGCCGCAATCGCGATGGCCTGTCTTCCCGCGATTGCAAAACTGGTTGTGCTCAATATTACACCCTATGTCGTTGCGATGGGCTTTCAGATCGATGACCCCGAATTGGCTAAGAAATGGCTTTACGCCAACGTGATGGCTGGCGGGTTTATCTTCACCAGTGTGATATGGGCCGCCGCGACCGCGAATATTATTGATCGGAAGTATCTCGTGGCAGCGGTATACATGGGGCTTGGCGGTGTGCTGACTGTGTTCGGCGTGATGCACTCTCCGCTGGCCGGCGACAAAATGTTCTTCCCAACCGATTTGATGAACGCGGATGTCTTTAGTCCGGCAAGCATTGCTGCCGTTCGCGACTTTGCCATCGCCTACTTTGTGATGGCCGTGATATTGCTTTTGATGGATCGAATTACCGTTAAGGAACCGGTGGAAGAGGTGCAACACTAAACCGACGCGTGAGCGAGGCAATCGTTAAGCGGATTGGCGACATGCTCTGTTTCGCCAAGTTGTTCTCTCTGTCAAAAAATATTAAGCTACCGTCTGTAGCGAAATAATCGACGCCCTGACCATCGCAAAGACCGTCGAATAACAGGAGGTTCGTGTGCGTGCAAATCCTATTGTTGTGACCATTTCTCTGTTGCTTGGAAGCGCGATTGTCAGCGGGGCTATTATCTCTAGCTATGGATTCAATCCTAGCGAGTGTGCATCTGAAAAGCCTATTGCCGGATCAGCCGATTCGAACTTCGACAAGATGATGTTAGTTCTGACTCATGCGCGTTGTACGAACTGTCATCCGAACGATGGAATCCCCAAACAAGGCGACGATTCGCATCCGCACTATTTCGGCATTGCACGTGGCAAAGACAATCACGGATTCGGCGCCACCAAATGCAATACTTGTCATCAAGACGAGAACAATCAGTTCTCGGGTGTACCAGGCGCTCCTGAATGGAGTCTTGCTCCTGACAGCATGAGGTGGGAGGGGCTTTCACGAACTGAGATCGCGGAATCGATCCTTGACCGAAAACGCAATGGCGACCGGAACCACGAACAAATCATGCATCATATGACCGAACACGCGTTGGTGCTCTGGGCTTGGGAGCCCGGAGTCGATGCCAATGGCGAACCGCGCCGGCCTCCTCCGGTTCCCAAAGACGTATACATTGCCGCGGTCAAAAAATGGTTCGAAGACGGAGCTGTGATTCCTGAAAAGTAAAAGTTCGACTTTCTCCTAAACAATCTAACACTGCCTCCAAATGATCAATGGAAATTTCATTCACAATTAACGGCGAAGCTAAGTCTGTCGAAATCGACGACGGCGATACGCCATTGCTGTGGGTCATACGCGACGTACTTGACCTTAAGGGTACGAAATTCGGTTGCGGCAAAGCGGCATGTGGTGCTTGTACGATCCTTGTTGACGGTGACGCGGTGCGTTGCTGCTCCTATGCTGCAAAGTTTGCTCAAGGGAAAACGATCACAACAATCGAGGGACTTGGAACGCGCGAGAATCCGCACCCCGTTCAGCAAGCTTGGATGGACGAGATCGTCCCGCAATGTGGTTACTGCCAACCGGGATTCATGATGGCCACTGCAGCTTTGCTTGAAAAAAATCCCAATCCGACTGATGAAGACATCGACAACAATATCATCAACGTCTGCCGCTGTGCGACCTACTACAGGATGCGAAAAGCCATCCATCGTGCAGCGCGTCTCACTGAACAACAAACGACAGACCAATAAGGCACACCATGGCCGATTCCAAAGATACACAGACGCTTGCTCAGGCGGAGAATGAGCCAAGAAAGAGAAAGTGGTCTCGACGAAAGTTTCTCGTGCGCGGCGGACTCGGTACGATCGGAGTATTGGCGCTGGGAACATTTGTGTTTCGCAATCCGCTACGCCGAGCCGCTTTGGATATGGTCGAAAATACGGTCATGGATTACATGGGTACGGGCACCCAGCCCAATCTGTGGTTTGAGGTCACCAAAGACAACAAGGTCATGCTGATTTCACCTAAAGTCGAAATGGGGCAGGGCACGTTCACTGGAATGGCTCAATTGGTCGCCGATGAACTTGACGTCGCGATAGACCAGATCGAAGTCAAAGCGGCCGATACCGACTCTGGTATTGTCGATGTTATGAGCACCGGCGGCAGCATGTCGATCAACGGACTCTGGGGACCTCTTCGGGAACTCGCCGCGACGATGCGCGAGATGATCAAGTCCGAAGCCGCAAAACAACTTGGTGTGGATGCTTCCAAGCTGACCACCAAGGACGGAACGGTTTCAACTGGCGATAAAACCAGAACTTATGCCGAAGTTGCCGCTGAAGTGACTGAGTGGAAGATCCCAACGACTCCACAACTTCGAAAGCTGAAAGATTATTCAGTGATCGGCAAGCCAATTCCACGAATCGACCTCGCTGCCAAAGTCTTTGGCGATCCAATTTTCGGAATGGATGCTCAAATGCCCGATATGCTTCATGCGGCCGTCATCCGCCCTGAGCACGTTGGAGCGAAATTTAAAAGCGCGGATACTGCCGAAGCTGAAAAAATGCCCGGAGTCGTCAAAGTCGTTCAGATGGAAGACTGGGTTGGCGTTGTTGCCAAATCATTCTCGCAAGCACTCGCTGCCAAAACGAAAATCAAAGTCCAGTGGGACGTGCCGAAAAAATGGACTGAAGAAGGTATCCGCGAAATGTTGCAGGTCGGCAAAGGCAGCAAGATGGAGACGCAACTTCAGGGAACTGTTTTGGATCCGGAATCAGCTGAAACCGAAACGATGGAATTCACCAGCCCCATCGGTGCTCATGCTCAAATCGAGCCCAACGGCGCGGTCGCCAGTGTCAAAGACGGCAAAGCAACCGTCATCATTTCCACTCAGGTTGTTGGGATCACGCAAAAGCAGGTTTCCAAAGCACTCAGAATTCCATTGGAAGACGTCAACATCGTGCCGACTTACCTTGGTGGTGGGTTTGGACGGAGGCTCAATACGACTCATGCGGTTCGCGCCTCAAAGCTATCTCAGGCCGTTGGTAAACCTGTTAAATACTTCTTCACTCGCAAGGAAGAATTTCAGCACGATCTGTTTCGGCCGCCCACGCATCACGTAATGCGCGGAAAACTGAACAGCGCGGGTTGGCTGGAATCACTCGAACATCACTACGCCAGTGGGGACGTGGCAATCAATTCGCTTCTGCTACCTAACGTCGCAAACTCCATCCTTGGCACGGACATTGGTGCCATGCGAGGAGCGAATGTCATGTACGACAAAGTGCCCAATCATCGTTCGGTTCAATGGCACACCACGTTACCTTTCGCCACAAGTTGGTGGCGAAGCCTTGGTCTGCTTGCCAATACATTTGCTATCGAGAGCTTTATTGACGAACTGGCTCTCAAGTCTGGTCATGGCCCGGTGGAGATGCGTCTTAAGGCCCTCGGTGAAGAAGAGCGCAGCAAGCGCATCGCCGCAGTCATCAAGAAAGCGGCTGAAACCAGTGGCTATCAGGATCAACCGGCAAATGGGCGAGCGATGGGTTTCGCTGCTTCTATCGATGCCGGTTCGCCATGTGCACACGTCGCCGAAGTTTCCCTCGAGGGAACTCAAATTATCGTGCACAAAGTAACTTGTGCATTCGACTGTGGGGTGGCTGTCAATCCGGACCAAGTGAAAGCTCAGTGTGAAGGCAATGTCATCATGGGCTTGAGCGCTGCCTTGCACGAAAAGATGACACTCAAAGATGGAAAGCTCTATCCGACCATCTATGGTCCGTACGATATGGCGCTAATGAAACATGCTCCCAAAGAAATCGATGTCCATTTGATTCAGGGAATCGACCGCCCGATGGCCGTTGGCGAACCTCCCATGGGACCCATCGCTGCCGCAATTGGAAATGCAGTCCGCAGACTAACTGGCGAACGTCTGACTGATCTGCCAATGAAGTCAACGGAGGCCGCATGAGTCAAAGCTCTGGTGGGAAATCACGCGTTAAGCAAGTGAGCGGCACGGCGCTAGCCGTCGGTTCGTCGCGATCTGAAACTACGGTAAGCGCCTGGACGGTCATGCCCGAGTCATGTGCGCTGAGTCCAACGATTGAAAATGTGCTGCCGTTTTATTTGCGGAAAGCCAATTCCGGTCAGCGCGTTTGTCTCGTTACACTTTTCCATGTCGATAATGTTTCGCCGCGGCCAGAAGGAAGCCAGATTGCGGTCGCCGAAGACGGTGAGAGTTTCGGCTTCATCACCGGAGGTTGTGCAGAAGCCGCGATTGTCCATGAGGCTTTGCTGGCACTCAAAGAAAAACGCAGCCGCAAAATTCGAATCGGTTCTGATTCGCCGTGGTTTGATATCAAACTGCCATGCGGTGCGGGCATCGATTTACATTTTTCAGTAGCCGATTCGCTCGATGTGGTGGAAACAACTTGCAAATTGCTGGCAGACCGCAGACCGGTTTCGTTGGAGCTTGATCTGGAGAATGACACGCTTGAGCTTGTCTCTGAACCCGCCCTGACAAATCGAGAAACCAGACCAAGCTGTTTCGTTCGACGCTATTTTCCATTAACTCGATTGGCCATTATCGGTGCCGGACCTTACGTTGATGCACTGGTTGATATTGCGATCCAGTCGGATTTCGAGGTAGCTGTTTGGACGCCTGACGCGTCCCCAGAACGAGAGGTGACATCGCCGCGCAGATTTGAATTGGCTCGAACGACTTCATTTCCCGAAGAACAGTTTGATCGTTGGACAGCCGCGGTTCTCTTGTTTCACGAACATGATTGGGAACCCAAGATTTTAAATTCTCTTTTGGGCACCAAATGTTTTTACATTGGAGCGCTCGGCAGTCGCAAAACGCATTCGAACCGACTAAAGAGACTTAGAGAACTCGGAATTAACGACGAGCAATTGGGTCGAATCCATGGCCCAGTTGGATTGAGAATCAATGCACGGACTCCTAAAGAAATCGCTGTCTCGATATTGGCAGAAATCATCGCGACCAAAAATCTGGTTGACTAACCCGATGCGAGAGCGAGGCGCGCGGAATGAACCACAGAGATACACAGAGTGGAAATTAAATACAACTCTCTGTGAACCTCCGCGCTCTCAGTGGTTTTAATTAAGCGCCTCACTTACGCGTCGGGCTAGTTCATTTGGCCAACCATGACTTCGATCAGCGCTCGGCAGAAGTCGGGCAAGTCATCCGGTCGGCGACTGCTGACGTGGTGACCGTCGACGACCACGCTAGCGTCTTCGTAAATGCCTCCTGCGTTGACTAGGTCGTCTTTAATTCCCGGTGACCCAGTAACACGCACGCCACGATAGACGTTGGCGCTGATTGGAATCCAGCCACCGTGACAAATTGCGGCGATGGGCTTATTTGCATCGTCGAACGCGCGGACGATTTCCAGCACTTTTGGGTCGCGCCGCAATTTGTCCGGCATGAAACCTCCCGGAACAAGCAACGCATCAAAACCGGCCGCATCACAATCCGCGATCGCAACATCGCTGACGCACGGGTATCCATTCTTGCCGGCGTATGTCTTTCCAGCCTTCGGGCCGGCAACTACCACTTCGCAACCGGCCTCGATCAGCCGCAGTTTGGGATACCACAGTTCAAGATCTTCGTAAATTTCACCGGTGAAGGCCAGCATTCGCGTGCCGGAAAGTGGGAGGGAGGTCTTGGAATTCATGGGATTGGTAACGAGTTGAGTAGATGATTAAGACAGGTAGAGAAGATTGTAACCGATAGAGATTTTCTTGAGGCTAATGCTGATCCGCGCCAGCGATTTGTCTCACGCAAAGGCGTTAAGATGCAAATGGTTCCGAGTCCAAACTTTGCGTCTTGGCGCCTTTGCGTGAGCCATCAATCTGCCGATTTCAGGCAAACGGCTTGTTTTTTTGGCCAGATTGCTTCAGGCTAAGCGAACTGTGTTGAGATTAATGTTCGAAACATATTTCGCATTCTTGATTGATGGGAGACGGCCATGGAAGAGAAACAACCACCAAAGCAGTATATGAACGAAGAACATTCCAAAGAGGAGTGCAAGTGGGGGATGTTTTTGCATTTATCACAGCTTGCCAATTTTGTGATTCCGATCGCAGGGCTAGTAGCACCGATTGTCATTTGGCAAATTAAGAAAGACGAATATCCGACCCTCGACGCGCACGGTAAGAACGCTGTCAACTGGCTGATTTCGTCAGCGATTTACGCGGTTGTTGGCATGCTGTTAATGCTTGTGTTTGTTGGCATTTTTGTACTGTTGGCTTTAGTCGCTTGTGGAGTCGTGTTTCCTATCATCGCAGGAATCAAGGCGAATAACGGTGAGGTCTGGAAATATCCACTAACGATTTCTTTCCTGAAATAGGAATTGGGTATGAAGCGCATTCTTGAACCTGAACTGATGGACACGCCCAGAGCAGCGGCGGAGTACAACGCGATGGATCACGCCCAAGTGAACCAGATATTCGCGCAGGAGTTTCTGGCGTTTGCAGAACAGACCTACGCAAACGATTTGGGCTCCTTGGCGTGGGAGGTGCTGGACGTGGGGACAGGAACGGCGCTGCTGCCGATTGAGCTGTGTAAAGCCAATGCAGATGTAAATGTGGTGGCGATCGATGACGCAGTCAGTATGCTGGATCTAGCGGTTTACAACTTGGAAGCCGCCGGCATGCGCGAGCGCATCACCTTGGCCAAAGTTGACGCCAAGTCCATGCCATATGGCGATGACTCTATTGAAATGGTGATCGCTAATTCTATTCATCATCACATCCCCGAACCTAAAGTGTGCTTTGCCGAAATGGTACGTGTGACAGAAGAGGGTGGCATTCTGTTCGCTCGAGATTTGGCTCGGCCGGAGAACGAACAGACGCTTGAGGCGCTGGTGAAGCAGTATGCCGGAAAAGAAACGGCAGAGAGCCAGCGGTTGTTCGCGGAATCGCTCAGGGCCGCGCTGACAGCCTACGAGGTAGCCGACATTGTCGAGTCATTGGGGTTTGATCGCAGCACAGTTTCGATGACCTCGGATCGGCATTGGACTTGGGCGGCGGTGAAGAATGGGAATTGAAAAATCCAAATTAACAGTTGTAAA
>CAZDBE010000248.1:0-6720 GCA_964503675.1 uncultured Pirellulaceae bacterium
CCGTGGCTGAAAAATCGGCAGTAATTAAGATGGGACTCGATCCCACGTTGCACGAGGAGTTTCGGATTCCGCGCTTAGGACAGATGGAGATCGATGGGCGAACTCAAGACACGTGCTTGCGCACCGATTTGTTTTGCGATCAAACGTGGAAAGAGACGCAGATGTTCGCCAATCTAAGCGTGGGTGCATTCGACGAATGGATGCATTGCGTTCGAAACAGTGCAGCGGAAACATGGTCTGATCTTTGGTTACTACGGCGACCAGGATCTCCTCCGTTTCAGCCTGAAGATCGACGATTGATCGATCTGGCGATGAGGAATATCTCGTGGTTATTTGCGACCTCCGATAACACGCTGACCGCCGAGTCAACCGTTGCGCTGACGTCTCGGCAGCGAATGGTCTTGATGATGCAGCTGGACGGATTGTCGCGCAAGCAGATCGCCAGTCGATTGGATATTGGCGTGGAAACCGTCGGCGATCACATGAAGAAAATCTACGAGCATTTCGAAGTTAACTCTGCAGGTGAACTGGCCGCCCTGTTTCTACGCAAACGGTAGGCAACATCAAGCGCAGGCTAAAGCGCCACAGCGCCAGCCGAACCTGCCCTAACGTCCGCTTGCTTCCAACAGCCAAGCGGCAGAAATGGACTCATGATCATGTCCTCTCTAGTTACCACCCCCGGATCTGGGGATGCAATATGGGTTTAACTTATTGTTATAGTTGAATTTTTATGGGTTCGCCGTCGTCGATGTCAAACGCGACACAACTGCAGAACGAAACAGCGATTTCCAGCACAACGAGGAGTCTTCTGATGCATGGTGACCAATGCGGAATTCCAGACGTTGTCAGCTTGCGTGATGTCAAGGTTGGCGAAAAGCGAGACGGTGTTCAGCAAATTCAAAGCTACCTGCGGCAGTTCGGGTTTCTTCGGGGAGTTGAGAACGAGGAAGGTGTTTTTGACGAACCAACCGAGAATGCCATGCGGCTATTGCAGCGGACTTGGAACATTTCCGAGGATCGTCTTTTCTCGGACCACACCAGAGCGCTAATGGTGCAACCTCGGTGCGGCATGTCGGATGCCAACGTAAGTGCTGGATTTTCGATCAACTGCGACTGGGCGGAGCGCACACTAAGATACACACGCGGAAGAGCCGCGCCTCAGTTCAAACCCGATCATGTCTGGCGCGAGATTGACGCTGCGATGGAAACGTGGTCAATCGCCACGGGCATTAATTTTGTTTTCCACGGTCTCGAACCTCACTTTGAAGTTGCATGGATCGTAGGTGAGGACCCGCATTACGATGCTTGGGTTCCGGTGATGGCACATGAGAACATGGCCGGCCCCAGCATCAACATTGCCCATGCCGACTATCCGCCCGGTTGCTCGGTGTACACGAGTACGACTCCCAAGCCCGTTCATTTCAACGGCTACCACCATGTTACATGGACGATCAATGGAAGTCCTGGAGCATTCGATATTCAAACGGTCGCACTGCATCAGATTGGACACCTTCTTGGCTTCGCCCATTCGTCGGATTCTAACTCGGTGATGTATCCGTTCTTTTCACCTGGTTTGGTAAAGCGACAGCTCACCGAGACAGATCGTCGAGGAGCCAAGCTGTTGTACCCGTATGTTCCGCAGGTGCAACATCTTTCCAAGTCCGTCGCGGAGACGATGGTTTGGAACGCCGGGTTGAGACCATTTTTCATGGGGGATGAGACTGACCAATCGTGGGTCTCAACGGTATCACCTCAAGTTGGCTCAGCGGTTTCACCAAACTCGACCGTGAACATGCAACTCTCGTCGGGACCGCTCCCATAAGCTTTTGTCTTCGTTGGCCAACATGGGCCCGTTCACGCTGATACTCAAAACACAACGCTCCCACTTAACTTTTTGGATTTAAAATCATGGCCCGTCGCAAACGGAAATCGAATCGCGTTCCCAAATCTTCTCGTGCACGCAGGCGTCGTCTACAACAGAAGCAGGCCATTCGTCTTGGTTTCGAATCGTTGGAAGATCGGCGAATGCTGGCGACGTTTTCAGTAACCAATCTGAATGATGCCGGAACGGACAGCCTGCGCGAAGCGATCACGATGGCCAACGGCAATGGTGAAGCGGATACGATTACGTTTTCCGTTGCGGGCACGATTAACCTCGCCTCGCAACTACCTACGATATCAGAAGCCGTGACCATCGACGGTGGAAAACAAATCACGTTGGATGCAGGCGACGGTACCGATGGAGTTTTTAACACGGGCGACGGTTTTCGCATCTTTAATATCAACGATGGCGTTTTTCTCAATCAGATCGATGTCACACTGAGTGGCCTTACGCTCACCGGCGGCGATGCTACCAACAACTTCAACAGTGACGGAACATCGGGTGGCGCGATTTACTCTCTTGAGAATCTCATGCTGGTCGACTCTACCGTTGCGATGAATGCGGCGGGAGACGGCGGTGACGGTGAAGATGGCAGTGGTTTCGGGAGTGGCGAAGACGGTTTCAGCGGGGGGAGCGGTGGCGGGATATTTAGTTTGGGCACGCTTACTCTCACCAGCAGCACCATCAGTGGGAATCGTAGCGGTGACGGCGGAGACGGTGGTGAAGGCATTTCGGGCGACGGAGACGGTGGACGTGGTGGAGACGGCGGCGGAATTTACAGCCGTGGCCTGTTGACGCTTATCGATAGCACAGTGGCAGAGAACCGGACCGGAAGGGGTGGCGACGATGGTGGCGCATCGAGTGAAGCCAATGGCGGAAAGGGTGGGGGGATTTTTCGCGATAGCAACGTTTTACTCAACGGCAGCACCATTAGCGGGAACGAGACTCTATTCACGCGGGCTGATGGTGGGGGAATCTACGCGAGAGGCGATATCAATCTTTCTCTTAGTACAATCAGCGGGAACGAAACGTCAGGCAGCTTTGCCGATGGTGGGGGCGTCTTTTCCTTTGCCGCTGTTACTCTTTCGCAGAGCACGGTAGCTAACAATGAAGCTAGTTCTGCATCCGCGTACGGCGGCGGCATCTGGAATGGTAACGGCACAATTACAATTAGCAACTCCATCGTGGCCAGCAATGCTGCGGGCGGCGGCGGAGCCGATATCCAGCCTGGAACGGGCGCACTGAATGTTGACTACAGCCTGATCGAGCAAACAGGTCTGCCACTGGCGGGTACGGGAACCATTGTCGGCGTGGCTGCTAATCTGGGACCATTGGCCGACAATCTTGGCTCAACTGAAACGCATGCTCTGTTAGCGGGCAGCCCAGCGATCGACGCTGGCGATCCGGGGATCGTGTTTGACGCGAACGAGTTTGATCAACGAGGGACGCCTTTCGTTCGCGTGTTTGACGATCTGGTTGCGTCAGGTACCGGGATCGATATGGGTGCCTATGAGCGACAGACGGTCACTTCGATTCCTTTTGTCGTTGATACCAATGTCGATGAAAGCAACGGCGACCTCACCGCCGGCGATAGAAGCTTGCGTGAACTGATCATGCTGGCCAACATTAGCGAGGGGGCTGAGACGATTACGTTTTCACCCAGCTTGGCAGGCGAGACGATCCAGCTGGGCAGCGAGCTGTTCATTACGGACGCGGTCACGATTGTTGGTGGTGGTGAAATCACACTGGACGCTGGTGACGGTGCCGACGGCATTTTCAATACTGGAGACGGCTACCGAATTTTCAACATCAACGACGGCACGACTACTCTGATTGATGTTACGCTCAGCGGGATTACGCTCACTGGCGGCGATACGACGGATGGGTCTGCTGGCTTTAGTGGTGATGCAGGCGGTGCGATCTTGTCAGTTGAAAACCTGGCGGTGATCGACTCGACCGTCACGAGGAATGCAACGGGAGACGGCGGTAGTGGAACGGGCACATTTGGCGGCGGCGGTCAAGACGGCGGCAAAGGCGGGGGAATTTTTAGCTCTGGCGTTCTGACGGTTACCAACAGCACGGTATCCGGCAACACGACCGGAATCGGTGGGTCAGGGACTGGGACGCAATCTGGAAACGACGGCGACGGCGGTCGCGGTGCAGGGATTTATAGCTTTGGAACACTGGTCGTTACTGGCAGCACTATCAGCGGAAACAGCACGTCGGATCAGTTCGCTCATGGTGCCGGAATCTTTGCCAGAGAGGGCGCAACGATTTCTCTGAGCACGATCAGCGGTAACGAAACAACAGGCGGCAGTTCCGACGGCGGCGGCTTGTTTTCTTACGGTGCAATCGTGCTTTCACGAAGTACGGTAACGGACAACCGTGTAATAAGCCCGTTTTCCAAGGGCGGTGGCATCTGGAACAACAACGACACGATTACGATTACCAACTCGATCGTTGCCAGCAACACCGCGGGAGGAAGCGACCCCGACGTCCGGCCCGGAACGGGTGCATTGAATGTTGATTACAGCCTGATCCAGCAGACCGGCCTGGCGATCTCCGGAACGGGAACCATTGTCGGGATGGCTGCCAACCTGGGACCGCTGGCGAACAACGCTGGCCCAACCCAAACCCATGCACTCTTGACCGGCAGTCCGGCGATTGACTCGGGCGACCCAGGAATCGCGTTTTATGTCAACGAATTTGACCAACGAGGCGCTCCCTTTGTCCGCGTAGTCGATGGTGGCTCCAATGGTCAGCGGATCGATATGGGCGCATACGAACTTCAACCTTTGCCCGCCGCGTTCGGCGTCGTTGATACGGCTGTCGACGAATTCGATGGCGATTATTCGACTGGCGACCTGAGCCTGCGCGAAGCGATTGATCTTGCGAACAACTTCCCAGGGCTAAATACGATTACGTTTGATCCGGCGCTAGCCGGCAGCAACATAATGCTTGACAGTCAGTTGTTGATTACTGATTCGTTAACGATCACGGGCGAGAACCAAATCACGCTGGACGCGGGTGACGGAACTGACGGTGTTTTCGGCACGGGCGATGGTCATCGGATTTTCAATGTCGACAATGGAATGCCCTCATTCATTGACGTTTCCATCAGCGGACTTACGTTAACCGGCGGAGACACAGCAGACGGGTTGGACGCGGGCATAGGCAACGATGGTGGGGCCGGCTCGGATGGCGGTGCCATCCGCTCCTTAGAAAATCTCACGATCGAATCATTGATTGCCACCGGCAACGCGACCGGAAGCGGCGGGAACGGACAAAGCAGCGGGTTTTCTAACCCTGGCAATGGTGGCGACGGTGGTCGAGGTGGTAGTATTTTCAGTGCGGCCGGCGCACTAACGATCGTCGATTCAACCATTTCGAACAACAAAACGGGCGATGGCGGATCGGGAGATAGCTTCGCGGTCGGTGGAGACGGTGGCGATGGCGGAACTGGTGGAGGTGTTTACGTCTCAGGTCCACTTACCGTCGTCCGGTCGACCATCGCCAATAACTCCACTGGATCTGGCGGAGTCGGTGCCTCCCCTCCCTTTGTCGGCGGTGACGGAGGAAACGGTGGGAGCGGCGGCGGAATCTATCACGTCGGTAACGAATTATTGATTTCACAGTCCACGATATCGAACAACTCAACAGCGGTGGGCGGAGCTGGTGGCACTGGCAACACTACTAACGGAGTTGCGGGCGTGGGTGGCACGGGTGCTGGATTTCAATCCAACGGCAACATCCAACTTTCTGGCAGCACAGTGACTGCAAATCTAGCCAGCGGAAGTGGCGGCGGTATCTCGAACGACGGGTCGGCGATCGTCGTTTCGAATTCTATTGTTTCTGACAACTCGGCTGGCAGCGGTAATAATGATATTGATCCGGGCACTGGAGCGTTCTCTGTCAACTTCAGCCTGATCGGCACCGGCGTGACGCCGGACTCTGGAACCAGTGGCAACAATGTGGTAGCTGACGATCCAATGTTGGGTCCGCTGGCCGACAACGGCGGTCCTACTGAAACACATGCCCTACTGGCCGGTAGTCCAGCGATTGACGCGGGTGACGGCGCTCTTGCGGTTGATGCCAGTGGAAATCCGTTACTCACTGACCAACGTGGCGCAGGCTTCGACCGCATTTTCGGGGACACGGTTGATATTGGCGCCTACGAATTTGGCTCATCAACATTTCTACTCGGTGACGTAAACCAAGACGGTGTCATCAACTTCTCGGACATCCCTTCATTCATTACCGTCTTGCAATCTGGTGTTTACCTTGACGAAGCAGATATCAATGGCGACGGAATCGTCGACTTCTCGGACATTCCCTTTTTCATTGAACTGCTGATTGCGCAGTGACGCTCCTTGGGAAAAGGAAAACACAAGGTTAAATCCTTGACTAACTTTGCACGACGTCGCAGTAAGGGTCCTGCCCCATATCGAAATGCTGTTCGTGGCGTTGCTGGTCCTGTTTCAACAAAATCATTCGGTCGACCAGATGTTTCTTCTCCAATTTACTTTGCGCACCTAGAAACCACTTGAACGTCCCACGGGGCAGCTGTTTCTCGTTGCCTTGGTAGCGGCCGGCCAATTTCAATGCCGCTTCCGGCCCCAACCCCATTCTCAACAGCTCGTCCTCTAGCGAAACAAACATCCGATAGCTGCCCGGCATACCCTGCCGCGCCCCGCGTCCGATCAACTGCCAATCAACTCGCGCCGCCTCGTGGATCTCTGTCAGAATCACATGCAACCCGCCAGCTTCACGTACAGAATCCTCCAATAGAAAATCGGTTCCGCGTCCGGCCATATTGGTCGCCCCCGTCACCGCCCCGA
>CAZDBE010000248.1:6792-8636 GCA_964503675.1 uncultured Pirellulaceae bacterium
CTTTAACTTCCTCGACGACGCCCCTCATTTTCGCTTCAATCGAAGCGTATACTTTGACAGGGTATTCCGTTCTCCTCGTTGGTTTGTTGGTTGGAATTCGGACCACTCTCTTTTGGTAGACCTTTTTGAACTCACGCCGACTTCCCCATAACGTCCCCGACATGCCACCAAAGAAACGGTAGAGCCTGAAGAACGACTGTAGCGTTACCATGGCGCCCTGTCCCGTCGCCGGTGTAATAGGGATGCCCTCTTTGGCCTCCACCGATTGATGGATACCGCCCTGCCATTGTCTTCCCTCTGCTGGACGACCGGTGAATTCGTCCACGATCACGATCTTGTCATCGATCACCGCGTAGTGCTGATCTAGATGAAAATCTTGGCAAACCTTAACGGCATTTTCGATGTATTTGTACAGATGCGCAATTGGCACGCGCGTTGTGAAACTGTTTTGCGGAAGCCCGCGCAAGAGATCGATACCTGCGTTGGTCAATGTAACTTTCTTCTTATCATGCTCATACTGAAAGTGTTTGTCTTCCTCAAACTTATGGGCATGAGAAGATGCCCATTGGTAGCACGATTGTTTCAGTTCTTCATCTTCAGCATTTATAATTCCGACGATCAACGGAGTGCGCGCTTCGTCGATCAATATACTGTCAGCTTCGTCGACTAGGACGAAATTTAGCTCGCGCTGAACTAAGTCATCCGATGCAGCGGAGCGATCAGTGCTGCCGGCGATTCTCATACGGTCGCGCAGGAAGTCGAAACCAAATTCTTTCGCCGTCCCGTACGTCACGTCTCTGCGATACGCCGCCCGGCGTGCTGGCGGTGGCATGTCTGCGGTAACGACACCGGTAGAAAGCCCTAAAGCGTGAAAGACGGGCCCCATCAGTTCGTGATCTCTAGCGGCCAGGTAGTCATTTACCGTCACCACGTGACAGCCTTTTCCAAAGAGCGCGTGCAGGTAAGCCGGCAAGATTGCCGTCAGGGTTTTACCCTCACCCGTTTTCATTTCGGCAATGTGGCCGCGCGCGATCTGTATTCCGCCGTACAATTGGCAGTCGTAAGGCGTCATCTCGACAGTCTGCTGAGCGGCAATGGTCGCGAGCGCAAACGCTTCCGGAATCAGCGCGTCCACCTTCGCGCCGACCATCGCTTTGTATTTGAGCGCTAGACCTAACTCGCGCAGCTCTTCGGCGGACTTGGTGGAGTACTTTTTCGCCAGACGTCGAATGGTTCGAATTGTGGAGGCATCACGGCTCATAGACGGCGTTTACCGCAAAGAGATGAGAATGATAAACGGGCTCGACGCTCCACGCCAACCAGTTGTTGTTCGCGGAGTTACATGTCCGCTTCAAGCAGCGGACGCCCACATGTTAACCAATAACGGCTGACAGGACCGGCCGCTTACCCCAGAAAACGCATTAGAATCAGCCGCATCACGAAATCCTTCGATGCAACCGCTACAACCTGTTACAGGTCGAATCAGGCACCAGAAAGTCAGCCGGATCATCAGCAAACGGAGCATTCAAACGACTATAGTATGTGTTGGCAATCTTTTCTTTCCTTGAATCAGCATCCATGGCGGCAACAGAAAACAATTCGATTCAGCAGATCGCTGACGAGGCAACGTCGCTCCAACAGTTCTACCAGCGCTATCTTACGTTGGCATGCTCGTCACTCAACGGCACCGGTGCAGTGGCTTGGGATTGCTCCAACCATCAGTTCGCCCCAATTGCTCAAGTCAAGGGAACTGAAGATCAACCGATCCGAATGAGTGTGTCGGAGAAGCGGCACACAGACTTGCTGCGGCAGGCCATCTCTAGCCCTGACCCTATGGTCGTGCG
>CAZDBE010000249.1:0-8627 GCA_964503675.1 uncultured Pirellulaceae bacterium
AGAACAGCCAACCGGAACTTTGGGAAGGCAAGGGGAAGTTAATCCGGCACGCAGACTATGAGTGGCTAAAAGGTTCCCAGCACTACAAGGCACGCGAATAGCCCCCCAAACAAACACGCACCGAAACATTTAGGACCTCAGGTATGAGAAACGTAACCAATGCACTTTTTGTGTACCTCATAACAATCCTGTTTGCGCCAAACGTCCAGACTCAAACCGTTTCGATTGATTCGCTGCTACATGAAATGACCGATCGCGACAATATCGCTCAGTTCCCAGAATTGAATTTCAGGCTCAAGCAGGCCAGTAGCTACAATCGCGCTTCCAAGACGCCAGACGAACCAAAGGGCTGGTTCAATAACATCGACCGAAAGAACCAGGTCGTTCGCGTCGATGAGAAGGACGGAAAGAAAGAATGGGTATTGATGGACCACCAAGGCCCCGGGACGATCGTTCGATCGTGGATGCCATGGCACAACCAGAAAAAGTCCGGATCCAAAATCACCATGCGGATCTATCTCGATGGTGCTGAGCAACCAGCCATCGAAGGTAACATGCTTGGCTTGTTTGATGGATCAGGATTTGTACCATATCCGTTAGCTCACGCATCGCTGCGATCGGCTGTTAGCTTCTTCCCTATTCCTTATCAGAAAAGTTGTAAAATCACGACAGATCAAGAACCTTTCTTTTACCAGTTTACCTACCGGGACTATGCCGAAGGCACCGCAATTTGGACCTTTAACATGAAAGACTTTGAGGCTGCGGCAAAACTAACGAAGATAACCGGCGAGCAACTCCTCAATCCAGTGGCCACAGAAGCAAGCGATTCTGTTGAGTCAAGCGGTGAGCTAAAGAAGGACGCAACCCTTTCACTTGACCTACCTACCGGAACGGCAGCGGTACGCGAACTATCCGTCAAGCTTGATGACTATTCCAACATGGACGTCACACGTGAGGTCGTGCTGAAGATGGAGTTCGATGGCCGAGAGACCGTTTGGTGTCCGATCGGCGACTTCTTTGGCTCGGGTATTGGCCTCAATCCGGTTCAAGGTTGGTATCGGACGGTCGCAGAAGATGGCACCATGACCTGCCGCTGGGTAATGCCGTATAAGACGGGTGGCAAGGTATCGCTGGTAAATTATGGCGAAGGCGCCGTCCAAGCGGAACTGTCGGTCAAAACGGGTGACTGGACGTGGGATGAAAGTTCCATGTATTTCAACGCGGCATGGCGTGGTCAGTATCCCGTGCCCACACGTCCTTATTCGGATTGGAACTACGTTACCCTCAAAGGACGCGGCGTTTACGTCGGAGACACGCTAACGATTATGAATCCGGTAAAGAAGTGGTGGGGCGAAGGTGACGAGAAGATCTGGGTCGATGGAGAGGACTTTCCTTCGATCTTCGGTACCGGGACAGAAGACTACTACGCCTACTCTTGGGGCGGCCGGAGCACAGACTTTTATGAACATCCGTTTCATGCTCAGCCGCGTTGCAATGTCTACAACAAACTCAATCGTAAAAAAGGTGATGAAAAAAACACGCAAGGCTACAGCACCGAAACCCGCAGTCGTGCACTAGATACGATGCCGTTCGCCAGTTCGCTGCAACTGGACATGGAAGTCTGGTCTTGGACAGATTGCGAGATGGGTTATGGCGTCGGTACGTATTGGTACGGTTTTCCAGACACGAAGAGCAACCGGCAACCTGAACCGGTTGAGGTCCGGAACGTGCCCCCATTGCCCAGCGCACTTATCGATCCCTAACCCGAGGCAGTCTTGCGTTCAACTTCGCGGTCAACTGCCCGACCAACTCCGTGTTCCCTTCAGCGATGTTCTTGGTTTCTTTTTCAGAAGAGTTGTGATCGTACAGCTCGACGCCGCCGTCTTTGTGAAGAATCAGGCGATGAGACTGGGTACGTAAGGTGCGATTTTTTTTCGAATAGCTAACCGCTGGCCGACCAGCCAAACTAGGGTCCTTCACAATCGGCACCAGAGATACGCCTTCGACAAAGTCTGGTTTCGACACCTCCGCTAGATCACAGATCGTCGGAAAGATGTCTAGCGTTTCCACAATCGCCATCGTCTTCCCGCCCACATGCGCGTCGCCTGGTTCCACCACGATCAGAGGCGATCGGAGTGCTTCTTCAAACAAATTATGTTTTCCCCAAATCCCATGTTCACCTAGATTCCAGCCATGATCTCCCCAGAGAACGATGATCGTGTTCTTATCCTCTCCCGTCTGGCGTAGTTGATCAATAATGCGACCAACGGAGGCATCGGCGTAGCTTACGCAAGCGGCGTAGTGACGTCGGACTTCATCGGCAAACGCTTCGTCGGTCCGCGGGTCTTTGCCGTCCATAACGTATTGACCAAAAAACTCACCCGACTTGTGCCAAGTTGAAAGGCCCTGGGGCTTATCGGGATGAGGGATTGGCGGTAGATCTACATCGGCGTATAGGTCTAGATATTTCTGTGGGCATCCGAAAGGTAGATGGGGTTTAATCAGCCCGACGGCGAGAAAAAATGGTTTCGATTTATCGCTCGAAAGTAAATCCAATTGCTGCAGCGCTTTGTCAACGATCAGTCCGTCGGGGTAAATCGAATCAGGGCCCTCGGTAGCCTGAATGACAGACATTCGCCCTTTGACTCGAATCTGCCCGTTGGCCAAACCGTGCATTGTGCCGCGCGGATGTCGCCAATCACCAACCGGCATCAGATGTCGGTTCCAAGCCCCCGGCATCTCGATCACATCCGGATCATCCCAATCCTTGCCGCCGCGGCCACCAGGGTGATGCGATACTTTACCCACCGAAACAGTAGTGTACCCAAGCTTCCGAAACCACTCAGGCATGCTCGGCGAAACTTCCCCTGCAGATTTCTTGATGGCCGTGGCTCGAGAAAACAACGCATGGTTACTAGCCCCTCCATAGCGTCCGGTCAACAAAGTGAAACGCGAACAGCCGCAACTAGGCGCGTTGACGTAGTGCCGATGAAATGACGTGCCCCGTTTGGCTAACTGATCAATGTTTGGCGATTGTATGTACGAAGCACCAAATGAGGCCAACTCCGGTCGTAAATCATCGACACAGATTAGCAGAACGTTCTTTTGTTCCGTCGCTTCGGCATTGGCTACAAACAAACTGAACGACAGGAAGAATGTGAGAACCAGTCGCTGATTCCAATTTCTTAAACACATCTTGCAACGATATAGCATACTTGTAGCCAAAATTGAGAACCAAAACATAAGAAGACACATCGGCAAACACCGACCAGGCGTAGCTCTTAAGTCTACCAGCTATCAACCGCATAGACTAATGTCATCCGCGGGAAATCGACCGCAAAACGCGCTGAGCCCAAATGACAGTCACCACCGTCATCATTACATTGGTCACCGCAACGGCATACCAAATCCACTCGACCGGCATCTGCCACTGCCACACGAACAGCGCGAACAAGGGAATCGGCAGAATAACCTTACGAAACATCGACTCAAAAAAACCGTACATCGGCCGTTTCATCGCTTGCAGCATCGCCAGATGAACGGACGTCATAATGTACGACCATTGAATTGGCATAATTACCCACAAACAAGTCACACCAATGTCGATGACTTCCGGATCGCTGGTAAACACGCCCATCATTTGACGTGCAAAGATAAACATCAGTCCTGAGATCGTCAGATTGATCGCCAACCCCGCAACGATACTGACCTTCATAGTCTCAGAAATTCGATCCGTGCGACCGGCTCCGTTGTTTTGCCCCACCAACGCCATAATAGCCGCCGACAACCCCAGCGTTGGCAGCAACACAATTTGCTCGATCCTCGTCGTCACACCAAACGACGCCACCGTCGCCTCGCCGTAGTTCTTGAGAAAATAAGTGATCACAAAAAAGCTAACTACAACCTGCATGATGTTGAAACTCGCTGGCACCGCTTGTTCCGCGATTTCCGCATAGACTTTCAAATCTGGAATAAAGTCTCGCCAACGTCGAACATCAACAAAACCTCTTCGCATCACCGTCGCGACCATCCACAAACTGCCAATGCATTGAATGACGACCGTTGCCCAAGCGATACCCGCGATTCCCATCGCCGGCAGACCCAAGCCACCGTAGAGAAACCATGGATCAAACAACAAATTCAGAAAGAAGCCACACACCAATACCTTACCGAAAGTAAGGCTGTCACCAGAGGCTACTAGGATCGCGTTGCACAGGTTAATCATTACGAAAAACACCGATCCCAAAAAGACTGGGACCATGTAGGCGATCGCCAACTTCAGATACTCTCCGTCCGCTCCCAGCAATTGAAATACAGGGCGGGTCAGGTACAATCCGGCAATTGTAACGAAGACCGAGACCAACAAGCCAATAGAGAAACTCTGCGCAACGAACCGTCTCTGGCGGTCCTTGTCGCCAGCCCCAATGGCATTTGCTATCAGAGCCGACGATCCTCGTGAGAGTCCGCCGCTAACCGCGACGATCAAGAGAAACATCGGGAAGCTAATTGACAGCGCCGCTAGGGCTTCTGTTGATATTCTTCCCGCGTAGAACGAGTCGACCACGTTATACATGGTTTGGAAGAAAAATCCGATACTCGACGGCAGCGCCAGATTCCTGACGTGTTTGACGATGGATCCCGTAGTCAGATCTTGTGATTTCACGGAAAAGTCTAGCCAGTAAGTTGGTCGAGTTTCGCTTGGCAAAGGTCGAGTGTGGTCGACGATGCCGAAAGGTGGCAAATTGTAACGGGCTCACCAGTTTCCGCCACTGACTCCAACGCACTTAGCACCAAAACCTTAACGCCATCATCATTCCGAGCAGCATCTGCCGCCGCAATCAGGTGCTTTAAACTACCCGCGTATCGGCAACTCGCTCGATAGACACCAAACTTTAATCCCTCATCTCGATCGAAGATCCGAGACGCCATCAGAAAAGGTGAAATCCCCGTCAGCCTCGGATTCACATCTACCAAAAACTGCTTACCGTCCTCGTTTCGCAAAACGTCGATGCCAACAACACCATGATACCCTTTAACGCACAGGTGTTTGGCCGTCGCCTGAACGAACGGCACCAGCGCTTCAAACTGGCTTTCCTGCAATTCTGACCGAAAGACGCCGCCGCACCAACGCTGCTGAGCGTTGAAATTCTGTTCCGTTAGCCCTAGCCAAACGGTCGATCCGTCAGGCCGCAGATAAAACTGGACCCCATAGTCGTCAACAACATTCTCGACGATCGAATTGACCACAACATCTGCATCAGGCCAGTGTTGTTCGAGCTGTTCCCGCATCGCAGACTCATCAGCGTCGCTACGAATCATGAAGTTCCCTAGGCCCGCGTAACCATGCGTGAGCTTCACAACGCACGGAATCCTGACACTGTCTAGCACGTCGGCTTGCGGACAGTCAATCTGCTCGATCACACATTTGGAATGTAATTCGTAGTTGGCAACCGGATCGATAACCTGCTGCTCCGGCCGAAGCGATTCATGCGGAAACAAGGTGATGTAGCGTGTCGGCTCCGCTGATGGGGCGCCTTCCCACACGGGCACTGCATCATCACCAAGTAAACTCTTCCAATGTTGAAGCAACTCGGCAGGCGGACTGATCTCTGACGCCACTGGGAGCTCACGTCCCCATCCACACATTAGGTGATGGGGGCCGAGAACCTTGATCAGTTCCCGCGACGGCGGTGGGAAGGGATCGTGAATCGGAAACTGATTCATATTCTGAAAACACGTTTCATTACTGTTAGAGGATGGATACTCGGCCAACAATGAACACCCCGGGGCATCAAGTACGTAAAGCTCCGAGAGGAAGTTTAACTCTGGCATCAACTTGGGCCGAGTCTGGTGCGGCATTTCTAAATTCACTTCGATTGATACGGTATGCGACAAGCCGCTCACAGTTAAGAAACCCTGACTAACAGACGAGTACTAGGCTTTCTTTTCCCAGAACGTCAGCTCAGAAACTCCATATTGGAACTTCCTTGCCGTCTCCTGAATCACAAATTGAAGATCCTCAGACGCTCCCAACATCGAAAACTCCGGCGCTAACACTTCAGCAATTCCTTCTAACGTAGTGAAGCTTTCGCCTGTTTGAGCTTTAAAGCCCCCGAGCCATTTGTCCCGAGCCGTGTATTCCTCCATCCAAGTATATGGCGATGCAAGCACCAGTAATCCACCGGGATTGATACGGTCCTTGATCAGTTCAAGAAAAGCCCTCGGATCGTACAGTCGGTCAATCACGTTTCCACCAAAAACCAGATCGTAGTCCTTGAACTTTTCCGGAAGATTGCATGCATCGCCTTGCATAAAGGCGACCTTGTCCTTCAACTGATCATAGCCCTTAAAATCTGACAGCAACACCTCGCGGTAATTCTGCAACTCACCTTCTTGGGGGCAAACGTACCGCTGACGACCTGTGTTCTTCAAGTTTGTGGGAGCTTCGATCACCCGCACAGAAAGATCAACGCCATCCACGTGATCGAAATGACGGGCCAACTCAAACACCGACCGACCAACCGAACACCCAATATCGAGAGCTCTTTCTGTCTTTCTTCCAGAGAGCCGATTTCCGATGCGATCCACGCACTCAACCGGAAAATTCTTCACGCCCAGCTCACTGGCGGCAGGTTTCCCATAGTGGAACTCAATATACCGCGCCACCATTTGATCGGTCTCGTACGCATTCACCTCAGGGGCTGGCAAGGGATCAGCCTGAATATAGCGGAGTCCCGAATACTGAAAGAAGTGACGACGAAAAGCGTATCGCGCATCCTTGATGGCGTAGTTGCCAGTCGAGATCCAGCAACCACCTTTGAAGAGATTGTGTTTCCCGTCAAACGTCGGTGTGGAAAAATCATCGTAGGTGGGATGGACTTCAAATCCATCGAAACCATCGATAGGAGTCTCAGTCCACTGCCAGACATTCCCAATCAAGTCAAACAAACCGCCCTCGAACTGGTGGCGATTGACGGGACACGGTGACATTCCGTCCTCGAGATTTATGTTACCGGGGGCCGCATCCCAATAGGGTTGGTCAGTGTCCAAAGACTCCCGCATCCGATGCCACTCGGCCTCGGTAGGCATTCGCACATGGGTACCACACTGTTCAGACTTCCAGTTGCAAAATGCTTTCGCCTCAAGGTAATTGATCTCCGCCGGCCAGTCCCACGGCATATCAATCTCTTCTAGCATCGAACGATATCGGAAGGTGTTTCCGCTTCTGATCCAATAAACAGGAGCAATGGCCTGACTAAAGTCCAACCAGTTCCATCCCTCTTCGGTCCAGTATTCTTTCGCCTTGTAACCACCATCGTTCACGAACTCCAAAAACTCCCCGTTGGAAACAAGAAACTTGGAAGCCTTAAAATCCTTGACGTCTTGAGCACAGTAGCCATATTCGTTGTCCCAGCCGTAGATAGGATTGGTGTGAGACTTGCCAAGTTCCACTTTTCCGCCTGCGATTGAGAGCAAGTCATTCTTCGGCGCGGGGCCAGTCTCTTTGCAAATGTTCCCCCACACCGGATGCGATTGAACCTGATCAAGAGGCAGTTCACGAATCAAAATCGACGATGTCTCCAAGTGGATGCGCTCGTGCTCAATCCCCATCAAAATGATCCACATCGGGCTATCCCAAGTGATCGGCATGCTGAAATCGCACTCGCGAATGAACTTGTCGACGATTTCGCGTGTTGCGTCACGATGAGCTTTGACCTCGGCTGGCTTAGGCCAATCGTAATTGTTCTCGTTCAAGTCGTCCCATGACATCTCATCAACGCCAACAGCCAAGATCGACTCCAACCTCGCATCGACACGCTGATCGATCAGGTTCGCAACGTTTAATTTATTGATGAAGAAGACCGAAGTATGGCCATAGTAAAAAATCAGTGGTTGACGCAACCGGTTGGCTCGAGTGTAAAACGCGTCATCATTGGCCAGACACTCAAACAGGCTCTCATAAAGCGTGAATGAGTCGTGGAAATACTTCAGGATCTGAGCGCGTTTGGCTTCGACATCTCCCTGATCCAACAAGGGTGTTTTGGTAATTAGAGAAGCGATTCTTCCCGAACAAGAGACGGTAGATTCGGATGTGGAAGCAATGTTAGTAGTCATGGATTCTAAAAGCGCACAAGTATTCGATTAAAAAGTGAACGGCCACGTCGTCAGCACATCGCCAGAGCCGCCTAAGAGTAACAAAGCTCTAGCCGGCAGACGTTCTGACAATTCCGGTGACCGAATTCTTACGTTCGGGGAACACAATTATCGTGACTAATGGTCGTGTTTGAAGGGGCCTTCACCATCGTTTAGACCGACAAAATGCCGCAACGACAACACCATTGGAAGAAATGTTCTCAAAGGCCATTCGTTCGGAAGCTTGGATGAAAGGGACGCTTGATTAGTCTGGCTCGAATACTTGGAAGTTTCGCGATCCTGCCGTAAAATCTGGTCGAGCTTCGCTTTCACAATTTTGCAGGCCAACATCAACCACCTCACATTCTCTGTCCCTTGGTGCCCTATGAGTTACGGACTTCCAGAACAGCCTCGTCGTCGAGGCGGAATCGGCAAATTAATCTTTCCAGCAATCATCTTTTTTGGGGCTTTGATGATTTTTCGTTCTATGTCAG
>CAZDBE010000250.1:0-8598 GCA_964503675.1 uncultured Pirellulaceae bacterium
GTTCATGGTGATGCCGCTGGGCTTCGACACTTTCAGCGACGCACTGCGTTGCGGATGTGAAATTTTCCATCACCTCAAAAAGGTCCTCCAAGAAAAAGGGCTTAACACTGCCGTCGGAGACGAAGGTGGATTTGCTCCTGACCTCGGCAGCAATCGCGAAGCACTTGATCTGATCATGACAGCGATCGACAACGCAGGCTACAAGGCTGGCGAACAAGTACGTATCGCGTTAGACGTCGCCGCAACTGAATTCTACGACGCAGACAAAAAAGTCTACAAAATCGACGGTAAGGAATTAGACGCTGCCGGCATGACTGATTTCTTGGCGGACTGGGTCGACAACTACCCCATCTGTTCAATTGAAGATGGTTGCAGCGAAGATGATTGGGAAGCATGGAAGATGCTGACCGACAAAGTTGGCGATCGCGTTCAGTTGGTTGGCGACGATCTGTTCGTCACCAATACGACTCGCCTACAACGCGGTATCGACGAAGGAATTTCAAACAGCATTCTGATCAAGGTTAACCAAATCGGAACGCTGACTGAGACCATCGAGGCGATCCAGCTGGCTCATCGCAATGGCTACACCAGCATCTCCAGCCACCGCAGCGGAGAGACCGAGGATTCGTTCATCGCAGATCTTGCGGTTGGTCTTTGCACTGGCCAGATCAAGACAGGTTCAGCTTCACGAAGCGACCGGATGGCCAAGTACAACCAGTTACTGCGAATTGAGGAAGAACTCGGTGGCAGCGCGGTCTTCAACGGGCCAATCCTTAAAAAGAGCCTCGACAAAATGGTCAGCGCTTAATTTCTAACTAGCGGTCGACTGCTGCGTTTGCCGAAGTTAGAGATCTAAATTTTTGAAGCTCATTCCGCGTGCAACGTGGGGTGAGCTTTTCTCGTTTGTACACTTACTTTTCGGCCTATTGGATCATCGACTAGGTAAGTCGCAACGCAAAAGCCGTGTTAGAAAGGGCTACATTGTTGACAATTGACGACTAAGATATAGCATTCACCTACCCTCCGCCTTACCTCGTATAAGACAGCACCATGAAACTTCGCGTCTCATATTACCTCATCACTTCATTGCTATGTGTAGTAGCTTACGCAGCACCGCAACTTCAAGCACAAACTTACACTCTGGGATTTGATCAAGAGCAGTACGTCGTTGCGCCCGGCGACAGCGTCTCTCTCACGCTTGTTCTGACCGAAGAAACCGGCACCGGGCAGACGGCTCGCCTTGCTGCAGGAGGCGACAACGGACTATTCGGTTTCGGACTTGGTCTAAATTTCAGCACTGTCTCCGGCGGTAGCAATGGATCCACTTTTAGATCACTCATGGTCGATCCAACCTTCGCTCAAGACGGGACAACCAATATTGGAACGACCGATGTATCGTTTGAAGCCTCTGAAGACGTGATAGCGAATACCGATGGCGAATTTGGAGTTGGTGGTCAAATGACCTCTGCCAACACCTATGAGATTGATCTTGGTACCGTGACGTTCGTCGCAGGCGATCTTGGTACTAACACAACGGTGCAAGCAATTGATCATGTCGTCTCTACTGCCAACGTGTTCCTGTTCGCCGATGGTGAGCAACCAACAATCAACTATTCCAGCACCGAGATACTTGTTTCTGATGGCGTGTTAAAGGGAGATGTCGATTTGAGCGGAGTTATTGATTTCGCAGATATCCCTGCATTCATTCTCGTCTTGCAAGCCGGTGTTTTCCAAGCCGAAGCAGATTGCAGTTGCAACGAAGTTGTCGACTTCGGAGATATCCCAGCCTTCATCGCCATATTGCAAAGCCAATAGCCCAGCTTGGGCCCCTCTGATCACACTGCGAAAGCTTTACATTTGGCGTCGCGTTGATGAGGCCGGGCAGTGCAAATGCTCCACTTTAAGACGGCTTTACAGTTGTGGCTTGCTCGTACTGGAGCTAAGATCAAATTGTTGACAAAACCATTGTCTACCCCGCCTTGTAAGGATTAATCAATTCCATGCCTTCCTCTAGCCAATTTCGCTCATCACGACGTTCTCAGAACAATCAAATTGGTCGTTTTACATACGAACGACTAGAACCTCGCAAATTGTTGGCAGTAATCGTTGCCGACTACGTTGACGATTTCTCGTCTTCGAGCGTACCGGCCAATTGGCAGTATCTGTCAAATGATACTGGGGCGTTTGGAACGCCGGCGAGCTACGCGTCAATGATTTATGAATCATGGCGATATCATCCCGCCACCGCTGACTTTCCATATCTTGGTGCTACGTTCGCTCATTCGGGGCCCGGCACAAGTCAAGGCGAGGCCAACGATCGTTTCGCAATTGCAGCGTTCACCGTAAGTGAAGCAGGCAACTACGAAATCACAGACAGCCTAATTACGCGCGACGGAGCATTCGGCGACGGAATAGAAGTTGCTGTTCACATCAACGATCAACCAGTGACTCAACTGCTGAGCTTGGCTCCTGCAAGTTCAGGAAATTTCGATACCGATCTGGGTGAGCTCGCTGCTGGAGACACGATCTATATTGGCCTTGGCCCAGACGGGCCCGGAAATGGTTCTGATGCCGGCAATGATGGGGCGACTTGGGACTTTTCGATTTCTATTGATGAACTGCCTCCCCCCGGAGAACCGGATCCAGTCACAGTTTCGGTCGATCTTGAAACACAACGCTACGTCGGGGACGTTTCGGCGCTGGATCGCGACAAGTACTTTAACATTCACGACGGAGGAGCTGATCAAGACGTGGCCACGTTCCAGTCCGACTATGATGTGGGATTGGGACGACAATTCTGGGGTCCGTTGCCATACGCGAAGAACCAAACAGGGCAGGTTGGGGTCTACCCGAACACAACTCCTTCGACTGACCAGTCTGTCCGACCGGTTGAGGAGGGAATTGTTCATACCGGGCATCCGAGAGATGCGTTGCGCTATGACACGGATCTGCAGGCAGCGGCAGACTGGGTAACGACTTACTACACGACGATAGTCGATGAGGTTCCTGAATTCTACGAACCCATAAACGAGCCATTTGTTCACGCGGGAGATGCTGAATTCCAAGACGCGCCTAGTTCAGATGCAATGCGGCTAAAAATGGCTCAGCTTTATGCCGCCATTGGCGAAGCGATCGACCAGACGCCTGCTCTAGCCAATATTAATGTTGTCGGATACTCAAGTGCGTGGCCCTCGATGGAGTTATGGGACTTCGGACATTGGGAAACTCGACAGAAAATGTTCATGGATGTCGCGGGAGAGTTTATCGATGCATTTTCAGTGCATCTCTATGACGGAATCAATGTTACTGGACAGAACAATCGCCGATCGGGAAGTAACTCCGAAGCCATTCTTGATCTGATCGAAACTTACAGCCATTACAAATGGGATGTCGTTAAGCCACACGCGTTGACCGAATTCGGCGGGATCGAGCAAGGTTACGGGGATGGATACAGCGACATCAAAAATGCGCAGAGCCTTCGTTCGATTAATCACTTGCTGTTCAATTTTCTAGAGCGCGAGAACGACGTTCTGACAAGCGTCCCGTTCATCACCGGCAAGGCTGAGTGGTACCACGAGGATGGCGTTTGCGAATCTTACAATCCCTCGTTGTATCGGCTCGAGGGTGCCAATCTCGCCGACTGTAGCGGCGGCACCTACGAGCTAACTTGGAAAGCGAATTTCTACGAACTTTGGGAAGATGTTCAGGGAGAACGGGGAGTAATCAATGCTTCTGATCCCGACATCCAGACACAGCTGTTCGTCGACGGCAACAAAGCCTACGTCGCCGTCAACAACTTGGCAGACGAGACTCATCGTGTCGACCTTGAGTTCCTCAACGGCTTGCCGGGCCTACAGAACGTTGAAATTCGAGAAATGGAAATCCCGATCAGCGACGCACTTCAGCCGACCTACACCGAAACCAATCAGACAACTGCGCCCGACAGTGTTACGCTTGATACAGGCGGCACGGCGGTTCTCGTATACGAGTTCGACGCCCCAATTGATTTCTCTCAAACGGTACGATCTGAAAAATATTACTCTGATACGCATTTACAATCAATCAACGCTAACCAACCTATCTCCTTCGACTTCGACAGTGTTCAGGCATCAAGTGCGGGTGAAGCAATCCTTCGAATGAGCCTCTCGCGCAAACACGATCGCTCGAAAGCCCCGCAGGTAACAGTCAACAACATCCCTGTCGATGTTCCGGATGATTGGAAAGGCTACGACCAAGCCAACCGCGACGATTTCTTTGGCATGATTGAAATCCCAGTTCCAATCGAATTGCTCAATTCGAACAATACGGTTTCTGTGACCTTCCCCGACAGCGGAGGTCGTGTGAGTTCGATGATTCTCGCCGTTGAAGCTGTTGATACGCTCGCGCCTGAAGTGCTCGACGTTGTCGTAAATGGCGGTGGTATTCAACGGTCCAACGTGAGTACTCTGGATTTGACTTTCGCGGGTCTGACCAATTTCGCACCTGACGCTTTCTCCGTCACTCAACTCAGTGACGCTTCTGGGTTGACAGGGACGGCTGTCGACACATCTTTTACCAAGCAGCAATTTGCCGGAAACACTTTGGTAACTCTCAGTTTCGACAGCCAAACTAGAAATTCCGGGGCATTAATCGACGGGAACTACCAGCTAACGGTAGCCGCGACATCAGTCACTTCCGCTGGAGCCAATACGCCTATGGCGAGTGATTTTGTTTTCGGTGACGCTGAAGACGACAAATTCTTCACCTTCTTCGGCGACAGCGATGGCGACAGAGACAGTGACTTATTCGACTATATTGAGTTCAATCAAAGTTATCGGTCGGTCGCCGGAAACGCAAATTTCGATTCGGACCTCGACTTCGAGAATAATGGGAACGTGAATCTTTTCGACTATCTTGAATTCCGAACGAGGTTCCAAAGTGCGCTTCCGTTCACTTCACAGCCGGCCCCAGCAGCTTTGGTAGCCATTCCAAATTCAGTTAGCGTTACTGAAACTGTTTCTGAAGTGAATGTGGAAAGCGTTGACCAATTCACCGCTACGCCAGCTTCAGTTCACGCTGAAACACCGCCAGTAACCGATGAGAGCCCCGTCGTAAGTTCTGCGGTGGCGCCGTTGACTGACGACCAACAGATTAGAAGTTCAACAGCACCACATAATTTGAGCGAATCTTCGAATATTCCCTCAACGGCGGATCCGCAAATAAGTGTTGCAGAAGCGGCAGTGGAGCGCATTAGCCAATTGCCACAGGCGTCGACACCAGTCATTTCCGAACCATCCACAGTAGCCAATGAGGCCCCCAGTGCAAGCTCTGCCGTGGAACCGCTTGCTGACGACCAACAGACTAAGAATCCAACAACACCACAAACTTTGAGCGAACCTTCGAACATTCCCTCAGAGACGGCTCCGCAAGTAAGTGTTGCAGAAGCAACAGTGGAAAGTAATAGCCAATTGCCCGAGGCGTCGGCGTCGATCATTTCCGAAGCATCAAGCGTAGCCAATGAAAGCCCCAGCACAAGTTCTGCCGTGGAACCGCTTGCTGACGGCCAAGAGGTTGACGCTGCGACAGCACCAGTTGCTCCGACCGAATCGAGTGAATCATCAAGCGAGTCTTCGAATATCCGCTCCAATACTCCATTTCGAATTCCAAGTAATAGACACACCACACCAATTAAGAACAGATCGCGATTTTTTGCATCTGCCTTGAGCCCAACCTTTGATAGTGATTATGCCGTTGCGGGCGCCGAAAAGAAAACTCGCGTAAGCGCGGAAAACAATCGGGCAGCGTACTCCTTTGACTACGTGAAATTCCGAAAGAGTTTTCCCACTAAGAATGCGGATCTTGAATACGACCCATCCCGCAACCACAATAGCAAAACTGTTAGCCTTTCTGACTACCTTGAGTCTAGAAAGCTCAGAAGAAGTTCACGAGTATCGCTATAAATCGGAACTTAGCTCGCTCGGTGAGAGTACGGATATTTCATCCAAACGGGATATCACATCATCTACGGCCAATGCCGACGCCACTATTGAGCAGTCTCCATTTCTTTAATCTCAAACTTGCGTTTCGATGGTTTGTCTCGGCTAGGGAAGTCACCTGGAACTTCCGTTTGTGTTACATCGCCAGTAGCAGCCCATTCGCAGCCGCGCTTAATCAAAGTAATCATGGCGACGCATTCAAAGGAATAATCGGCGTGCCCTAGCGCGAGGTGAAAGGTTCGGCCTTTCTTGTAATCGATCACCATCACCATTGGCTCATGGCGCTGAGTCCCCTTGAACTCCTTGTCCGAATAGGCAGTTGCTAGGACCGTCATATTTTCTGCAGGGCCCCGCAGTGCTTGATAGAGTTCATCCTGAGCATGCATCCAAGCCGTCGGCAAACCTTTTGTGATGGGATGTTCCTCACGGATCACCACTTCAAACTTATGCTGCGGACCATGATCTCCACCACTTCCCGCCGACATGTCCCGCACTAACTCCTCTTTCTCGTTCAGATAAACGTAAGGGCCATCTTTCTCGGTACGACCGCCCCAGCCACCCAGTCCCGTCATCAAGTTGAATTCTTTCCAGTGCGGGAAACAATTGTCGGCCGCATGTACGACAAACAAACCGCCACCTGCGCTCATGAATCTCTCAAACGCTACCTCTGTCTCTTTCGGCCACGGTGCCGCTGCATTTCCCGAATTCACAATCACCAATTGGTACTGCGAAAAATCGGGAGCAAAATCAGGATCCGTTTTTGGCTTCTTCAGATTCTCACGCGCGATGCCATCCTTAAGCGGCCAGTCTTTTTCTTGGCCGCCATCGAGTAAATACTTCGTGCGTTGGATATCGACAGTGAACAATCCAGTCTCTTGGAGATATTGTTTCATCATCTGTGTAGTCTTGGGCCACGCGGGATGATACTTGTTTTGCCCATCCACGATCAGCACTCGTATCGGAACCGCAGAAACACCGCTGGTTTGCTCCGCGTCTGGACCATCTCTTTCTTGTGCGTTGCCACTACATCCAGCAACGACAAAGATCAAAAATGCAGGAAGGAAAAACTTGTGAGTCATGGCAGACTGCCCAAAATACTGATGGCGGAGAATTAGACCAATACAAGCGTCGAATAGCCAACGCCTAAGTACGCTAATGATAGCTAACTTTTTCTTTACATATCAATATCCAGACATCAAAAGGGAGAGAAACCATTTACTCAGCGCCTATTCTCATCTCCGGCAAGCGTTATAATCTTGGCATTGTCAAATTTTTGCTTACATCGCCAGCACTTCGGAGAGGCCAGATGAGTCAAACCAATAAGAATGTCCAATTGATTCTACTAGGTGGCTTACTAGCCTCTGCTCTGTTGGCCGTCGGCGTAGGATTGGGCATGGGGCTGTCCCCCGAACGGCGATCTGACGTCGATCTGTTGAAATTGCATGCCAGCGCTTCATCAACTGGAAAAACGGTTTCGCTAGCAACCGCGTCGATCGGCAATGGCAGTGAAGCGCTCTACATTCTGGACCATCTCAACGGCAATCTTCAGTGTTGGTTGATCAACAATAGAACCAATGAGCTCGGCGGCGTTTATCGCTCTAACGTCATGGCAGCGTTGGGTGGTGGAAAAGAAGGCGTGGATGCAGATTTGGTGATGACAACTGGCTCGTTTGATTTCAACAACCGAGGTGCCGCGGTACCCGCTCAATCCATTTGCTACATCGCAGACGGAAATTCAGGCCAAGCTGCCGCATTTGGCTTTACCTTTAACAAGGGAAATATCCAACGTGGTAACGTGGAAGAGGGCGAGTTGACGACTATCTTAAGTTACCCAATTCGCGAAAACCAATTGCGCGAGCAATAATAACAAAGAACATCGTTGCACACAGAAGTGCCAGTACTCGCCCGCGATATGGGAAAAAGCCTGCAATTGGGGCATCAGAACCGACTGGTGCAAGCGTTTGAGACATTTTACTGCTCTCATACGGCATGATTGGTAAATCGTTCTAAAGAATTACCCCCCGAATAAACGAAACATAAGGCAGGTAAGTGATTCGCAGTTGTCATCCTTGGCTGAGGCCAATGATTCATTATTTGGCAACCGCAAATTACAGCCTAACCCGGGGGGGTTCAAAATCGGCAACTGACCATCGCAAGATGGCTGGGTTGCCTTCTAAACGGCGTTACGTCTGACCCGACGACCAACGACCGGTTTGTTTCTCTCTAGGCGATATCTCCGCCACTGATTTCAAAGTTTGACGGTTGTGTCAATTGGATCGTAAACGATTATTCGTTTATCAACGATGTTACCGAATTGTCACGATGTTGAATTGAGTAACCAGACGATGTCGTAACGGTGAACGATGTACGGATACAGAATTCACCTTAAAAAGCGAAATGGTTTATCCCGACCCAGATGAATGCACGAGCAGTCATTGGGATAAACAGTTACATACTTTTGACGGCAGTCAGGATGTGTAGCGAAAGACGATTCAAAGTGTTTATGGAGAGCCTGCGATGAAGGTGTTCACAACTGGACAGGTCGCCAAGATCTGTAAAGTGGCCCCGCGCACGGTCAGCAAGTGGTTCGATTCTGGTCGCCTTAAAGGTTACCGGATCCCCG
>CAZDBE010000251.1:0-8584 GCA_964503675.1 uncultured Pirellulaceae bacterium
AAACCGATAGGAGATCCAAATGCACTTTGTAAAAGCCGGAGACGGGCGTCAGTTTAATGTACTTGGCGGCGACCAGATCACAATCAAGGCGACGGGCGCGGAAACTGATCAGCAAGCAACCGTGCTAGAGACGATTGTGCCGCCGAGGGGAGGCCCCCCCAGACACAAGCATGCGAACGAATCTGAAACGTTCTATATTGTGGAGGGCGACTTTGAGTTTGAGATGGATGGCCAGCGAGTGCAAGCCAGCACAGGGGATTTTTTAGTGGCTCCGCGCGGTGTCCCTCATCAATTTAAGAACGTAGGAAATGAACCTGGCAAATTACTGATCGTTTGCCAACCTGCTGGCTTCGAAGGGTTCGTCGAGGCGTTCGCACAAATTCCAGTTGATCAGCCACCCGATCCAGCGAAAATGGCAGAAATTGGAACCCGTTTTGGTATCGAGTTTCTACCGCCTGCCGAGTGATTTGTGTTCTCAAGCTATGGTTCATTTTCGCTTCAGCTCGCCCATCAGAAGGGTAATTGCGGACGAACTTATTTGTGCTCAACCTGAATTCCAGAAGTTGTAAAGCGTTGTTCGCAAGATGGTTCTGCTGTGTTCGGAGTGCTGTCTTCTGGAGCGTGGATTCGGTTTTTGTGCGGCGGATTCAATGGTGGCGAAGTCTACCTGTTCATTCCGTAAACTAGTTGCGCTATCTGGGTAGAAAGTTGACAATATTGAACCGTACCTATCGAAGCCAATATTGAAATACATGATTTGTTGTGCCAGTCTTCTTGTCACACTCATCCGATGTTACTGTATTTAACATTACTTGGATCAAACTCCGAAGGAGCCCCATGTCTTTAGTCCAACGACTTGCGAAGTTTGTTGTTCCGCGGGCTCTGTTTGTTCAGATGCGAGAGTCCTCGGAACGTTGGATGATTCAGTGTACGGCATGTCTTTCACAACGTTCCGTCTGGGAGGCTGGAGGAATCCCGGTTGGGGCCGCGACGACTGGAAAACGGATTGCGGCCCAGTGTGGCACTTGCCACGAACTTGTAGCGGCGAAAGTGTATCGGCGTGAGGATGTTGCCTTGAATGGTTCGAAGTCCAAGCCGGCGAAACCGTAGGTGGCAGTGAATGGAAACGCGTGGTAGGCGAGGCGGCTTTGTTGTAATCGGTGGGATTGTTGGTGTTCGTTGTCTGTTGGCCCGTTCGGTGGGCTGATTTCTTAATTCGGATACGGGGTTGTATCGCTGTGGGCATTAAACATGCCTGAGACCAATTTTGAGAATCTACGAATGTCGATTTTGACATTCGGTAACGAGCGAACGCTTTCTCTTTGCGTTGAGAGTGGTCACGTGGAGTATGAAATCTCGCTTCCATTGAATCAACGAGACTGTCTTGTGATGGAATCTGACATGGAGCGTGCCGCATTCCTGCAGGCTGCCCTTCACTAACCTTATCAACTCAAGGAGACCAATCTTAGCGACGTTGAACAGCGGCAATATTTGGATGTAATTCTTCATTCCCCACAGTCTGAGGTGGAAGATTTTCTGACGAAGCTAGATCACGGTCGAGCAAATGGAGCGATCTCTAACATGGTTCGGATTACATCTGGTAGGGATTGTGAGCCAATGCGAAATGGAAGGTGGTTCAAACAGTAGCTATGCGTGTGGAATCCGCAGAATAGCACTGCGTTCCCGAAACTAAGCATGAAAGACGACGCGGCTGAATCGTCTTAGTACTCGAATGTGACACCCATGAACAGTGTGCTCGTGTTGTAAGCCAAGGTGTCGTTGATACTTTGGAATTCAACTTCTGACGTACCCAAAAAACGGTACTCGACAACGAAGTCGGAGAAAGAATTCAGCTTTGTCGCGACGCCGCCGATCGCTTGGTAGGTAAAGGCTCCCGCTCCGTCTTGGAACGTGGCCTCTCCGCCGGCGCTGGTGGCTTCGCCAAATTCAACATCGATGTAAGACAGGCCGAGCCCCGCACCAACGTAGGGTGTGAAGAGAGTTTTGTTATCAAAGTCGAGTATAAAGTTCTTCATGATTGAAGTTGTGTTAACGCTGCCGTCTGTTTGCTCGGGAGCGTCTGAACCGATGGTGGTAACGAAGAGCGGGAAGGCTTGATTGATGTCGTTACTCCGGAACGCCACTTCGATTTCTGATCGCAGCCTACGACTGTGGCGGCGTCCGAAAGCGAAACTAAGCGCGTAGCCGCTGTCGTCCAGACTGCGATCGCCCGGGAAAAAGAGACTTCCTAGAGGTGGTGTTGCTGGAATTCCTTGCTCGAAGAAATTTTCTTGGACACTATCCGGCGGGTAGTTTGCCCCTCCAAGCACAGTCAAAGTGCGAGTGAAGCCGGGTGCAAACAAGCCACCTAGCGGACGCTTGGCGTTGCCCGTGTAAAGCGCGTGACGTTCGTTTGCGTTTTTGTACGTCCCGCCGTGGAACAGAGTTTTAAAGACGTTTGACTGTGCTTGGGCTTCCATGCAAGTCAGCGAAATGATCGTCGTGATGGCGATGAACGCGATAGTCAATCGAGGAAGACTGGTTTTCATCCGTGTGGTCCAGTGGGATCAAGTCTTAGTGGCTGTGCCAATCGGTGCACAGATCTTTCATTCGGACCTGACGAGATGAACAACCACTACAATTGAATTTACCCCCGTTTTTGATAGTGCTATCGTTTTGGTTCCTCGTGTTGGGTAGCTTTTACCGACAGAATAATTAATAAACGCAATCTAACCGTTGAAGATTACCAGCCCCTTGAGATGGGGCAGAATTGGAGATCAGGAGCACGGCACTCGCATTCTTGATCAGCTGCCGTTGCAGCAGAGTGTTTCTCGGCTGAGCCATTGGTGGTCGATTCCGCGCATCAGAAGAGCGTTGTCGAACGCAATCGAACCTTCAGGGAATGCTTGGCGATCATCGAAGAACGAAGACTGCACACTCGACATTGAAAGCGACTGCACGCTCCAATTCGAAGTCTTCAGTTCTAGCCCGTCAAACTGAGCAGTGACGTGCGACGGAGAGTATCCGAGTGAACCGGTCTCAAAGAATTGCGAGCAATGGGCGATCGACGCGAAGACAGAATCACCCGGCAAATCATCACACGTTTGGCCTTCGACAGCGACTCTAGCTGAACCGTCAAGACTGTTCATCGCGATGTAATAGGCGCTGTCTGTTTCGAGCACATCAAATCGGGCTCGATTGTGGCCCCCCGGAAAGATACGACCGCCGACCAACGCGTTCAAAGATGGCGATGTGTCCCGGCGCGGAATGTACACTCCCGTCTGCAACCCCGCGTCGGTGTCCCATTCAACTGCGATTCGGTGAGCAGCGTTTTCTGATGAAAGCCCCAGCATGGCGGGTAGCAGTTTCGGGCGAATGTGTTTGAGGCGAATTAGGCAAATCCCCGCGATGCCAAATCCGTTTACGACTTGTGGGCGGAACGGACTTGGGCAAAGGCGCGAGAGTATGTAAGGATCAACGCGAAAGTTAACTAGTACCCGTCGGTCAATAAGCCCTCTAATTGTTGGTATTCGCATCTTTTGTGCCTCAAGCGGAAGGTTCGACCGGTCGCCTAACCGCAGTATCCACTTTGGGTTAACGTCGGTTGGGCGGCGTCAGCCTATCGGGATTTCATGTTGAGGTGTTCTCGCACAATCATTGGTTGACACACATAGAGATGCAAGGTATCATGCCTAGCATTGCTATGGTTACTTTTGGGAGACTTAAAATGGTATCAAAAGAACTCATTGCGGCGTCAACGAAACCGTTGGTTTTGGCTGTTTTGTCGCGAGGGGAGAGTTACGGTTACGCGATCATTCAAGAGATCCGCAAGCGATCCAGCGGAAATATAGAGTGGTCAGAGGGAATGCTGTATCCCGTGTTGCATCGAATGGCCAAGGAAAAGCTGATCCTTGCGTCTTGGAAAGTTGGTGAGAACGGTAGGAAAAGAAAGTACTACCGTTTGAGCGTATCAGGGAAGCGCGCGATTGAAGCGGAGCGGCAACAATGGTTCGCCGTCCACGATACTTTGGCATCGTTTTGGGGAGTGAAGGCATGTTTGAATTAGAGACTGCAATAGAGCGTTGGAAACAAACGTTCGGCCAGAATGAAGTTGTTGGCTCAGAGGAATCCACTGAGTTAGTGGAACACTTGCGTGAATCAATTGCTGACCTTAGCAAACGCGGGTTGAGTCAGCGCGAGGCTTTTATGGTTGGGGCTGACCGCCTAGGGTATCCTTCTGAATTGGAACAAGAGTACGCGAAAGTCAACGTTGCCTCTCAGTGGCGACGGCGCATCTTTTGGATGCTCTCTGGCTACATTGCGATGAGAGTGTTCGGTGCTACCATTGCCGCAGTGGTCGCGATTACTGGGACAGGCATGGCTCTTGCGGGTGTTGGCGGAGGTGCGTCAGGGATCGTGATCAACGCGGTGATGGTTCTTGCGTGGATCGGACTTCCCATATTGGCGATTCGACAGGTTCAGCGTTATGGCAGTCTGGGGCATCATCTTTCAGTAACATGGCTCGTTGCCGCCGGCGTACTGCTGATCATTGCGCCAGTCTTCGCTACAGTAGCCCGTGTAGCTCAGATGAGACTGGTCGATAAAACTTGGTTTGGTGAGACTGCGGTTTATGTCGGGATCGGCGGGTTCGCTGTACAGGTGTGCATTGTAGCATTTTGTTTGGTCGCGCTATGTAAGCTATACGATCCTGCAGTCAGCGCCGTTGAGTAAGCTTTGGCATCGTGCCCCACAAAGGCCAGCGCCGTGCCAACACACATCAATTCACCAAACGGAGATCAGGTTACAAAGGAGGCGGATGGCTCGGAGACGGAATTCTCTTGTGATGACTAAGCAAATGAATTACCATTTGAGCGCGTAGAAGGCGTATGAGAGTGTTTTCGATTTGTCCGATCTCTTCCTTGTGAGGCCCAGAATTATGACTCCTCAAACTTCGCTATTAGCTGTCGTTGCTGCAATTGCCGGGATTTATGTTTGCTCCGCCGCTCAAGCGCAAACTGGAAGCCAAATTTATTTGAACGGATCGAACATCTCCGTAGCGTTAAGCGATTTCCACGATGGGGATCCTGAGCCGTTTGCCAATCGCTCGACCGCAGACTCGCTGATTGGCTTAATCGATGCACCCTCAGCAGATGCGGGGGAGTTGCACGGACAATCGACTCATATCTGGGTGTCCGGAGGCCAGCTCGAGGTCGTTTTTGATTTCGGAGTGGAGTATGACTTGACCGAACTCCACTTTTGGAACTACCACAGTGAGAGTTACGACGTCGACGACGTTGATCTTCTCTTTTTTGATTCTGAGATGAATAGTGTGGGGACGCTTTTGGACATTTCACCTGCACTAGGAAACAGTTCAGGCTCGAACTTCGATCCTATCTTTGCGGAAGATACGCCGCTGCAGGTTCAGAGCGGAGTGCGCTTTGTTCGGGCCACATTTGCCGGCACGAATTCTCAAGTTGATTTTAACAATATTGGATTCACGGGCAGCGTTTCTGGAGCTGATCCGGATGTGTTGCTGGGGGATGTTAACTTGGACGGGATGGTCGATTTTTCCGACATCCAAGCGTTCATTGCCGTCCTGATCTCCGGTGTGTTTCAAGCCGAAGCGGATATTGATCAGAGTGGAACCGTCGACTTCATGGATATCCCCGGTTTCATCGAAATTTTGATTGGCAACTAGAGGGCATTTCAAAACAGGTTTTGAAAGGTCCTCAAGCTAAGGCGAGCGCTATTTAGCGAAATCAGTAACTAGATACCGACCCGCCAGATCGGCGGGGCTGCCAATTAGTCTCTGTAGATTTTTACAACTTTGGATTCTGTGCCGTCAGTAAAAGTCAGCTGCAACGATACAAATTCAACGGTACTATTGATGGGCAAATAAAATTGATCTGCGTTTGTCGCTCCATATTGTTCTTTGGGGATTGGTATGTGCATCGTTGGTACTTCCTCGTTGAAGCCGTAGTGAACCGCTTCGATGAAGCTTATGTCCCGCATTAAGAACAATTTGAACATCAGTTTGTTCTCTTTGAAACGCGCCCACGAGTACTGATTTGCTTCGATCAACCGCCGCTGATTGCGAGTCAATTCGGCTTTAGGAGCAAAATCTAACGTGAAGGGGCCCTGCATTTCTCCATCTGCATTGGTGTATTTCACGTGGATCTTTACAACAGGGCCGGCCTCCAAAATATCACGTGTGGAAACTTGAAAAAATGGATTGGGACGTTGTGTGCCGGTTGTAGTTCCGGGCGCCGGGCCAGTGCTGTGGAATTCGGCATCTTCGTCAATCGCCCAGAAGATCTTCTGGGCTTTCTCTGCTACTGCCAGCCCTATTCGCCAGTGGTGGCCCATTTTGGTGGCACTCATCAAACTGACAGGAACACGGTCGGGGTCAGCGGCAGATTCCATCAGTTCGTTTAGTTTCTGCTTCGCCTGATCCAACTGACCGGCGGGTATGTTTTGGTCAAGGAAATGTGGTAGCAGCTGTCCTTGCTCGTGTAGGGAGACAAACTGATGCAGCAACGCGCGTTGACGGCGTTTGGTACTTAACGTCGCGTTCGACTCCCGGTCAAAATGTTGGCTTAACAGGTAAACTGCTGGCGAGCACTCGGGGTGATCGGCAATCAATTGCTCGAGAGCTTCGACTCGGTTGTCGGTCTCCAGCATCGCCAATGCTAACTTCCGACCGACAAATTCATGATCGCCTGGCATGGTGTTGTAGACAGCGCGAGCGCTTTCAGCCCCCTCTCTTACTTCTAGATAGTTAACGAATCTCAAGTGTGGATCCACCACCGGCAGCTCATTTGCGAAGTAGGCCATGTAAGATGTTCTGGCTTTCTCGTGGGCGCCCATCTTGCTGAACAGACAAGCGTTGAAATAGTGATCAACCGGTGACTGTGGGTTTTTGATGGCAACGCTTTGCACTCCGCCTTCGGCTTGCCGTCTGGTGAACTGTTCTTGCAGGTCGCTCAATGTCGTTGCGAGTTGTTGATCACTGCGCATATTGACCTCAGCAGACTGAGCAATCGATTCACTGATGTTTGCAAGCATCGCTTGAGTTTGCCCAACCTGTTCTTCCAAATCCTTGTCGGCCACTAACGGGCTGTTTTCGCTGCTGGAGAATGGATTTGAGGTGCCTAACCAAAGTGCTCCGGCGAGTGCGGCAGCTGCTGCTCCGCCGACGAATAATTTCTGGCTGGCAAGTTTCTCGAAGAACGACTGTTTGTTTTGAGTCTTTTGTTTAGATTTCGCGTTAGATGTTTGTTCAGAGTCCGTCGCAGTCGGCAAATCGAGCGGCCTAAGCGGGGCGCCCTTTCTCTGTCCCGTGGCCACTGGAACGAGGTCGGCGCCATCACAGAATGGAGAGATCAGCTCAGCGACTTCGGCAGGCGTAGACGGGCGGTCATTGGGATCCTTAGCCATCATTCGTTCAACGACCGTAATAATTCCCTCGGGAATTTCGGCGTGAGCTTCAGCCAATGACGGGGGCGTTTTGCTGGCGTGGGCCAAAAGTTTGGCCGTCATCGTTGTGTATCCCGGTCCGTTGAACGGAGATTTCCCACTCAACAGGCAATACAAAGTACAGCCAAGGCTGTAAATGTCTGCGCGAATATCAACGTCGGCACATTGAGTAATCTGTTCTGGTGCAATGTAATCAGGTGTGCCCATCATTGAACCGATAACCGTCATGGATGTATCAAGTTGTTCGGCATTGCGAAGCATGGCGATGCCAAGGTCTAGGATTTTCGCTTTTCCGGTGCGAGAAAGCATAATGTTGGCTGGTTTGATATCACGGTGAACCAGTTCTTGCTGACCAATGTGCTCAAGTCCCAGTGCTGTCTGGCGAATGATCTCGCAGGCATCTGCTGGTTCGAAGCGACCAATTTCCTCTAGAACCTGATCAAGGTCAGGACCATCAACGAACTGCATCGCGATGTAGCATTGGCCGTCAATCTCACCGGCATCGGTAGCCAGAACAATGTTTGGATGATCCAACCGACCGACCGCCGCCATCTCGCGCCGAAAGCGCTGCAGGCGTTTGGGTGAGGTCGCGAGTTCGGGCGGCAAGACTTTCAACGCCACCCGGCGCTCTAGCTGAGCGTGCTTGGCTTCGTAGACGGTGCCCATCGCACCTCGACCAAGTTCTCGCAGAATCTGATATGGCCCAAGCTGTTTTGGAGTTGTTGCTAACACGATAGAAGCAGCGACTCCAGCGTCATCGGCGGATGAATCGCTCAACACAAAAGTGCTGTCGGCTAGAGAGTCAGAGTTAAGATCAGACATTGGATTTTGGGCTAAAAGCGGTGGACGGTTAATACGAGCTAGGGATTTCCCATGAATGGAACATAGGTTCCCGCTAGCCTGAGGGGGCAGGTTTTCACAGCTTACCGAGCGCGTGTATGCTTAGTTCAGGCCACATATTCGTTAAAAGCAAGACAATCATCCTGCGGAAGGGTAGGTTGCCAGAAAGCCAATTTAGATTGGCCAGCAGTTGTTCTTCGATGACATCGAGCGAGATAGCCTCCGGGCAAAACGGTGACCGGAGAAGGAAGGGAGATTGATGACACGG
>CAZDBE010000252.1:0-8558 GCA_964503675.1 uncultured Pirellulaceae bacterium
ACGCTCAAGCGAGTCAATCTTCGTCGGTCGTTTTGTTGGCCGCCGGACAGCAATATTATATCGAGGCGCTCCATAAAGAATCCAATGGGGCCGATCATCTGGCTGTCGGTTGGGTTCGGCCTAGCGATACGACGATTGAAGTCATCGACGGGCAATATTTGTCTCCCGTCGAACCGATTGTGAAGATCTTCTCTGACCGTCCCAACGTCGCCGAAGGCAGTGCGTCTCCCGCCCGGTTCACTATCACGCGCGATGGCGGACCCAACACTAACGCGCTGGCAGTTAGTTACTCCGTTAGCGGTGATGCCACCAACGGCATCGATTATCAGTTTCTCTCTGGCACAATTTCTATCCCAGCGGGATCGGATTCGGTTGACCTAGTGGTCAATCCTATTCTCGATAGTGCAATCGAAGGCGATGAATCGCTGATCGTGGAATTGCAGCCAGCCGCCGGATATGAAGTCGGACTCAAAAGCGAACGCACAGTTAACGGCACGCTTCAGGACAACATTGTTGCGCCCGCTGGAGGCACTGTCTTGTACGACAACCAAACGCTTTCGGACTTTATCGCCTTCGGAGGGTCGTTTTCAACAGTCACTGATCCAATTTTTGGATCCGTCATTCAAGGCGTCATCCCCACGCACTCCGCCAGCTTTAACTCGCAGCTAAAACTAGCAAACTCTGCCTCAATCGATGCAGGCGACCTTTTACTGCTGGAACTGAACGTGAGATCAGTCGGCGGCGACGGCCAGATTGCAGCCGCTTTTGAGAATGGAACTACGTTTGAAAAATCACTGTTTCAGGGCATTCCGGTCACGCAAGATTGGACCACAATACAAATTCCGTTCGCTTCGCTTGAGTCGTACGCGGTAGGTGAAGCCAGTTTTGGTTTGTTCCTCGGTTACCAATCTCAAACGCTTCAGGTCGCCGATTTTAAATTGACCAATTATGGCCCGTCTAATTCGTTGGCACCCGAAACGGACTTCCGACTGAACAATATCAACGGCAACTTCGGTGCTGGTGAAATCGTGCCGGTCTCTGGACAACCGTTCGACTTTGCCTACGAAGTGGAAACCACCAGCGTGCCCAACGCTTTCTACATGATTCAGGCTCTCGAGAACAACGATGCTGCCATCGCGAACGGCGACACCTTGCGTATTGAATTCTCGCTTCGCGCTCTGGCCGGTGCTTCACCACAAGTATCTGTTGCCATTCAAGACACTGCAGCTTTCGGAAACCTCTTTGCACAAAACTTCAATCCCACCAGTCAATGGCAGTCATATTCGTTTGACATTGCGGTCACCGAAGATTTTGCCGTTGACGGTTTGCAAACCGCATTCAATGTTGGCTTTGGATTACAAACGGTTCAAATCGGGGGCTTTCACTGGACCAATCTCAGTAACGATGTCGACCTTGCGGATCTGCCTCAACAATTTCCGGCAGCCACCTATGGAGGTCGATCTGGAACTGACAATTGGAGAGCAGACGCCGATACGCGCATCGAGGCCGAGCGAAAATCTGATGTCACCATTATCGTCAACGATTCCACCGGCCAGCCACTTGATGGAGCCGTCGTGAGTGTTCGTCAGACAGAACATGATTTCGTATTTGGATCGGCCATTAGCGCTTTTGGCTCACTACTGGATCCAAACGGTAACTCCACGGCGCTAGAGTACCAAAGCGAAATCAACCGACTGTTCAATACGGTCGTGATAGAGAACTCGCTCAAGTGGGATCAGTTTATTAATAATCGCGGGCGAGGCATCGACGCTGCCGATTTTGCGACCGACAACGATCTCTTTCTCCGTGGTCACAATATTATTTGGCCCAGCCGGAATTTCATGCCTGACAGCGTTTGGGCGGAGTATGACACGCGCGTTGGCAATGATGGAACTACGTCGGCAAATGCGTGGCTCAAGACGACGATCGAAGCGCGCTTCGATGATGTCCTGAACACTTTCGACGGTCAGATTACCGAATGGGATGTCGTCAACGAACTCTTTGACAATAATGACGCGTTGGAGTTGCTGGGGATCCAACCGACAGGGAACGAACCGAAGGGAAAAGAAGTGGTGTTGGAATGGTTCCAGCGCGTGCGCGATTTTGATCCCAATATTAATCTGACCTACAACGATTACGGTATCTTTACTAACAATGGCGGCAATGTAAATCATCGAGCAAATTTCGATTTCTGGTTGGGGGAACTGGTAGATGCAAGTTTGCTGGACGTGATCGGCATCCAAAGCCACTTCTCTGACGCCAGTTTGACTGACATATCGGTTTTGGAAGGATTGATCACCTCCTACAACACCCAATTTAATACTCCAATCGCGATCACCGAATTCGATCTCAACAGTCGAGACGAACAGGTGCAAGCCGATTATCTGCGCGACTACATGACGCAGGTGTTTAGTCAATCGGGCGTCAGTGAATTCGTGCAATGGGGATTTTGGGAAGGCGCCCACTACCTACCCGAAGCAGCCCTCTACCGCCAAGACTTCAGTATCAAACCTAACGGCCAAGCATACGAAGACCTGGTCTTTGGCAATTGGTGGACCGACGTCGCCGGCACCACAGAAAGTGGCCAGTTCCAGACCAGCGCTTTTTTAGGTGAGTACGACATCGAAGTCCAATACGAAGGACAGACCTATTCCGCACTCGTTAGCGTGGACGATTCAGGCACATCGTCAGTCACCGTTAACTTGCCCGTTACACCGGTGCAGTACGCCCCTGTGATAACACTGGGTGCTCCCACCGTCAGCGGCAACTTGCTGTCCACGCTAACCAATTCCGGCACGTGGGCTGAAACGCAAGGCGAATCGGTTTTGCTTTCGGCGTCATTGGGTGAAATCACTCAGAACGCTGACGGAACTTGGTCTTGGGAATTAACTCCAACAGAAGATTACACCAATACTCCTGTCACGATTACCGGAACCGACAGTGGCGGTCAAACCCAACAGATCACCTTCAACATCGACGCCAGCGTAGGGAATCTTGGCAGCGGTGTTGCTGTTTCCGACGCGGCCACAGGCACGGGTTACATCATGTACTCAGTTGAAAGCGTCCACTCACGGTTTGCGGAGGGAGTGAACCCGAACAATGCCGACCACTTCATAGCAGTTCGGTTTGATGGAACGAACTGGGAGTACAACACCGATAGTGATACTCCCGGCCAAGACTGGATCGTATTTACTACGTTGGCCTCAGACGTATTGGTTGCGGACGTTGATTTCAGTGCGGACACAATCGCAAGCCTAGAAGGTACTAACACGACCATTGACGGAATTACTGCGGGATACGCCAGCGGAAATTTGCTATTCATTGCCGATCAATGGGGCGGCAACCTAGACGATGGTGAATTCGAAATTACTGGAACACAATTTACCCTCAACACGCCGCCACCATTTTTGCTTGGAGATTCAAACCAAGACGGTGTAGTCGACTTTGCGGACATCCCTGCATTCATTTCAATTTTGCAAGATGGTATTTTTCTTGAGGAAGCCGATATCAATGGCGACGGAGTGGTCAACTTCGCAGATATCCCTTTTTTCATTGAACTGCTTATCGCTCAGTAGAAAACTCCAACGTCAAGACGGTGCCCAAGGTTTGATGAGGAGTCGACCCTGTTCTCAAGAGTACGTGCCACCGTTTGGCCGCAAGAGGTCTATCCAGAGCACAAAGTGTTGCTTTTCGCGCCGCAAACGTATCGATACAACGAACCTTGCGAGTCTAGCTAACGTCACTCTTTACGGTTTCCTCTTCCAATGGCTGGACGATGTCTGAGTACGTCGGCAGCGAACTGCCAAGCGCTGTCGCTGAGTGCGACGTTCTGTCTATTGAGCAACAGACACCGAGTTTTGGCTGGATTTTTCGAGAAAAATCTACGAAAATCGGAGCCGCCAGACGTGCTGATCATGTAACCGCATCTCGAACGACTCCATTAGGACTAAGCTCCCCTTTATGTCTGCTGTCGATCAAATTAACTCGCAAACCAAGACGCTATCTCTTTCCGGAGAGGCGCTTGATCTGCACACGCTCCATCAGATTGGTTGCCGGCAAGTGGATCTGGCCGTCGCCGACGACGGAAACCTTGTCGAGCGCATGCGAGCTGGCTGCGGCCTGGTGACTCGCGCGACGCGCGAGGGGTGGTCTGTCTATGGCGTGACGACAGGATTCGGCGGGATGGCCGACGTCCCGGTTCCTCACGAGATGTCGGTCGCATCGCAGAACAATTTGCTCTCGTTTCTAGCAACCGGTGCCGGCGATCCTGTTGACCAGAGACACGTGCGCACAGCGATGGCATTGCGAGCCAATGTGTTGCTGCAAGGGCACTCGGGAGTACGATTAGAACTGGTTGAACGACTGCTCAAATTTATCAATGCCGATGCGATTCCTGTCGTGCGCGATCTTGGCTCGATTGGTGCCAGTGGAGACCTCGTGCCGCTGGCCTCGATCGCTCGCGCTATCACTGGCCAAACCGACCACTCTGAAGTCTGTTTTGCAGGCCGTACAATCAGCGGGCCTGAAACACTCGCAGAACTTGATCTTGAACCCATCGAACTGCAACCTAAAGAAGGCCTAGCGCTGGTCAACGGCACTTCTTTCTCCTCGGCGATTGCCGCCAATTGCGTCATCGAAGCAAAAAAGCTGATGGCGCTCAGTCTTAGCGTCAACGCCATGATGATGGCGGCGCTCAATGTCCAGCAACAGCCCTTCACGTCACTGGTGCATAAGCTAAAACCTCATCCCGGACAGCGCTGGACCGGGCAAATGATGCTGCGGTTGCTCAATGAAGGAACATCGACTGCCGATCCAAAAACCAACGGGCATGCCAGCGCTTCCTCCAATGGAACGCCTCATCCAAAAACGGTTCAGGACCGCTATTCACTGCGATGTTTCCCGCAATACATGGGGTCAGTGGTTGAGAGCATGGCGCGAATCTGTCAAACGGTAACAACCGAGATGAATGGTGTCTCGGACAATCCGTTGATCGACACCGATCACAACGCGTTCTGTCAAAGCGGAAATTTTCTTGGCCAGTACATCGCGCTGGCGATGGATGATTTGCGAAATCACATTGGTTTGATGGCAAAGCATCTGGACGTGCAAATCGCGACGCTGGTAACTCCCGAATTTAGCAAAGGGCTGCCGCCATCGTTGCAAGGCAACCCTGCCCTGCCCTACAATATGGGATTGAAGGGTTTGCAGATAACCGGCAATTCGATCATGCCGATGCTTTCTTGGTATGGCAATCCAATCGTCGTACACTATCCGACCCATGCGGAGCAGTTCAATCAGAACATCAACGGGCTCAGCTGGGGAAGCGCCAATCTAGCTTGGAAATCGGTCGGCCTCTTTCAGAAGTACCTTGCCACATCATTGATCTTTGCCGTTCAAGCCATCGACCTTCGCGCTAAAGATATGCTTGGCCATTGTGACGGGCGCAAATTGCTGGGCAGTTTGACGGTCCCTTTATACAACCGAGTCTACGAGATCACCGACCGAAGGCTAGGAGCCGACAAACCGCTTGTCTTTGACGACAGCGACCAGTGGCTAGAACAGTGGCTGATGAGATTGTCTGCCGATCTGGAACACGACACCGGCATCGGGCAGTGCTTAACACCTATCATGAACTCGTTTGAAGAGACGTTTGAGTAAAACCACATTACAAACGTATGAACATTTGCGAACACTTAACCGACACGGCAAACATTTTCCCTGAGAAAACGGCAATCGTTTTTGAAGGACAGAAATTTTCATACGCGCAGCTCAACCAACTCTCCGCAGCCGCGGCGCAGGAACTTCTTTCCGCTGGTGTCACTCCCGGAGACCGAGTCGCCCTTCAACTAGGCAACGTGCCAGCATTTATCGTCTGGTATTACGCGATCTTGCGTGTCGGCGGCATCGCAGTCGCACTCAGCACGCGGCTGGCTGATGAAGAAGTGGACTTCATGGCGACCGACTGCGGCGCCAAAGTCCTGATTGCCCCCCACAGCCAACCAGTCGCCGACGACGATTTGCCAAACATCGTTGATCACACCTTCTTCGTTTCCGACGACGCTAGCCGTTGCAACGGCCAACCACTATCGCCCATCGATTCGGCTCTCCCCAGTCCTTATTCCGCATTGCCCTCAGATGCAGCGCTGATCCTGTACACTTCTGGCACCACCGGGTTCGCCAAAGGCGCTACGCTATCCCATCAGAACGTGCGCACCAATGTCTGTGCATTCAACCATCTCTGCGGGCAAACACCGGAATCAGTCGTTCTATTAACCGTCCCACTGTTTCATTGCTTCGGTCAGAATGCGATTCTCAATTCTTGCTTCCACGTAGGAAGTACGATCGTACTCCAACGAAAATTTGATCCCAGCGAATCCAAGCGACTAATTATGGAACATTCAGTCTCTCAGCTTTACGGCGTTCCGGCCATGTTCCAAATGCTGACCGAGAATTGCGATCCGACAGATCTGGCGAGCGTCAATTACTGTTTCTCCGCTGCGACGACGCTGCCGATTCAGATCGCCGACGCGTGGCGAAAGAAATACTCGATGCCCGTCTATGAAGGATATGGACTGACCGAAACGTCGCCGTTCGCTGCCTACAACCACCGCTTAAAGTTTGTGCCCGGTTCGATTGGCACTGCCATCGACGGCTGCGAAATGAAAATTGTCGATACCGAAACCGGCGATGATTGTCCGGCCGCAGCGCTGGGCGAAATCGCAATTCGCGGTCCCAATGTAATGTTGGGATATTGGAATCAACCAGAGGCAACCGAATCCGCGATTCGCGATGGATGGTTTTACTCGGGCGACATCGGCACAATGGACGACGACGGTTATTTCTACATCGTCGACCGAGTCAAAGATATGATCTCGGTCGGTGGTCTGAAGGTCTTTCCCGCCGAAGTGGAGCGTGTGCTGTTGGACATGGACGTGATCGCTGAAGTGGCGGTCGTAGGAATCTCCGGCGGAGTCTTGGGCGAACAAGTTACCGCTTGGGTGGTGATCGATGCCAATGCGGCAGGTGAACAGTCGGAAAGCGAAGTTCTGGCGGCGATAAAATCATACGCCCGCGACCACTTGGCCAACTACAAAACGCCCAAACATGTGCAGGCGATCGATAAACTACCACGCAATCCGTCAGGCAAAATCCTAAAGAAAGTCCTGCGCGAGAACGCGCCCGGCCTTGGTGAGGCAGACGGCGCTGAACGCGCGCCGCTACGCGCAACGGTCGATCCACAATTGAGAGAAAAACTGGCGGCCGCCTATCCATCTGAGGCTCATCGGGTGACGCAAACTTATTTGCAAAACGTGATTCAATCCATCACGGGCAATGATACTCCGCCAGAAGTCGATGACGGTCTGTTGGACGTTGGTCTGGACTCGCTAATGCTGGTCGAACTGAGCCATCAATTGCAGGCCGAAGTCGGACCGGCGGCAGACATATCGGCAGCATCGGTATTCGATTACCCACGCGTGATTGATTTGGCTGCGTTTTTGGTTTCCACAATTCAGGAAACGGACGATGCGGCAGTAGAAATCCCGACGGGCCCGCACGCTGCAAAATTCAGTGCGGCACAAGCCAATATCGATCAGGGCATCAGCGCTGTAGGACGCGGCGCAACCGAGATTGCTCAGATGACCGAAGAAGAAGTACTCGAAGAACTCATGCGCGAACTGGAAGATTAATATCGTTTAACCGTCAGCCGCAGGCGTACGCTTTTAAAGACTCAAGCGTACGCCTTCGGCTAACGGTTAAACAAAAGATCGCAGGACCTACACTCCGAAACAAACAACTGAACCAAGAACAAAGTCCTCCCAAACAATGAATACTCCGCCAACAACTGGGCTCTCTCCCAACCAACGCGCGTTGCTTAAGATCCGCGATCTCAAGCAGCAGGTGGAAGAACTAAAATCCGCAAACGCGCGTTCCGCGTTCGGCGGCGAAATCGCGATCGTTTCGATGGCTTGCCGGTTCCCACGTAGTGCAAAAACACCCGAAGCATTTTGGCAGTCGCTGGTCGATCAAACCGATGAAGTTGGCCCGATCCCCGACAACCGCTGGGATCTTGACGCATTCCATGATGACGACCCCGACGTTCCCGGGAAAATGTACGCTCGCCAAGGCGTCTTTTTGGACGAGATCGACACGATGGATCCCGAATTTTTCGGCATCTCACCACGCGAAGCAACTTGGGTCGATCCGCAGCAGCGTCTGCTGATGGAAGTCGGCTACGAGGCACTGGAGCGAGCCGGTTGGCAAGCCGCTTCAATCGCCGAAACGACGGGGGTGTTTGTCGGCTGGATGCACAACGACTATCAGAACGAAGCCAGTGATTCGTTTCTGAATCTGAATCCCTACATCGCCACCGGAGCCGCCGGAAGTTTTCTCTGCGGTCGCCTTGCATACTACCTTGGCTTGCAGGGCCCCAGCATCGCGATCGACACTGCCTGTTCGTCGTCTCTGGTCGCCATTCACTTAGCCTGTCAAAGTCTACAGCAAGGCGACTGCGACCAAGCACTTGTCGGCGGCGTCAACGCGATCTGTTCGCCGACGAC
>CAZDBE010000253.1:0-8526 GCA_964503675.1 uncultured Pirellulaceae bacterium
CCCATACTTCGGTGCCAGTAAGCCCGGGTTTGGTCAGCAGTTCTTCGTAGGCACCGACAGCTTCCATCTGGCCGGTTGATTGGCAAACCCAAATCGGCAGCGGCGTACCCCAATACCGCTCACGCGACAGCGCCCAATCGACATTCGAAGCCAAGAAGTTACCAAAACGGCCGTCCTTAATATGTTCAGGCAACCAATTGATTTGCTGGTTGTTCTCCAGCATTTTGTCTTTGTACTCGGTCGTTTTGACGAACCAACTGCGCCGCGGATACTGAATCAACGGATCCTCGTCAGCCCGCCAACAAAACGGGTACTCGTGTTCGTATTGTTCCAGCAGATAGAGTTTATTCTCCTCTTTGAGCTTCTTGGTGAGCGCTTTGTCGGCGTCCTTGACCCACTGTCCCTCGAAGTCGGGAACCTCATTCGTAAATTTTCCGTTGGGGCCAACCGGGCAGATCAACTCAGGTCCTTGGCCGGACTCGAACCGCGCTTGTTCGGAGACCAACAATTCATAATCAACCTCACCGAAGGCGGGCGCTTCATGGACGGCGCCTGTTCCGCTGTCGGTGGTAACAAAATCAGCGGACGTAATCCGCCAAGCAAGCGCTTCGGTTTCACCAGACTTCAGTTTACCTGTTTTATCGCCATCAGTTTTATAGAAATAGTCAAACGGCGGTTGGTAGCGCAGCCCCAATAGCTCTGCACCTGAACAAGTCGATTTGACTTCCAGTTCGCGTTTCATTTTGGTGGCGATTTTTTCGACAAGGTCGGCCGCAAAAACCAGATAGTGATCTTCCTCTGCGTCGTAGACCGTCGCGTACTGGATGTTTTCGTTGACGGCAGCGAACTGGTTGCTGGGTAAAGTCCATGGCGTGGTCGTCCAGACCAACAGACTGGTGTTTTCACGATCCAGCAGTGGAAATTTCACGTAGACACTGGGATCTTTGACGGTTCGGTAGCCTTGCCCGACCTCACCGGCGCTTAGCGCGGTTCCGCCCTGAGCCCACCACCAAATGATTTTATGTCCCTGATACAGCAGGCCGCGATCAAAGAAACTCTTCAGCGACCACCAGACCGATTCAACGTAGCTTTGATGATACGTCACGTACGCTTTATTTAGATCGACCCAGAAACCCAACCGCTCGGTCAGCTGTTCCCACTGCTGCATGTACTGCCAGACAGATGATTGGCATTTTTGAATGAAGGGCTCGACGCCGTAGGCCTCGATGTCTTCTTTGGAGTGAATGCCCAGCTCTTTGCAAACTTCGACTTCCACCGGAAGACCATGCGTGTCCCAGCCTGCCTTCCGCTCACACAGGTAACCCTGCATCGTTTTGTAGCGTGGGAACAGGTCCTTAATGGCGCGTGTCAGACAGTGCCCGGGGTGAGGTTTGCCATTGGCCGTCGGTGGGCCTTCGAAGAAGACGTAGCGCTGAGCGTCTGCCCGTTGTTCGAGCGAGCGTTTGTAGATGTCGTTCTTTTTCCAAAACTCAAGAACCGATTCTTCTTGTTTGGGGAAACTAACGTTATTGGAGGCCGCTTGGAAAGAGCCCTGTTCCTTCTCAGGCATAAAATCGCTCGAATGTTCAATCGAAAAAAATCAAAAAGCCACCGGCAGGAGCTGCGCAAGAAAAAGCTCCCTCCGTGATAGCCCGGATTGCCGTCTATTTGTAAAACGGCCCTTGTTGGACCGGACCAACAATATCCCTCAAAACGGTGTTTCTGTAAATCAGGTTCGCCCAAACGAAAAAAACCGCTCATAGAGTGAGCGGCTGTTGATCTGTAAAGTTCAGGGGGGGAAATTTCGCATGCTTTCGCTTCGAACGCTTTCGCATTGGCCGCATGCAAAAGTAACCGCTACTTTTTCCGAGCAGGTTTCTTGGCCGGTCGCTTCGCATCGGCTTTCGCCTTCGCTTTGGCTTCGACTACCGCTTTGATACCTGGCTTCTTTACCGACGCTCCCTTTTTGTCTGGGGGAATAGGCTTGCCATTGGCATCTTTAGCGACCGGTACTGGTGCCGGTTTCTCGCGGGTTGGATCAGTCAGATGCCCGAACGTATTGTCGAACTCTTGTCCGTACTGATCATCTGCTAGATCGTACTCGCCAACAATTTCCTCTTCGAAATCGTCGTCAAAGTCTTCATCAAAATCGTCCTCGTTGAACTCGTCAACGACATCGATATCAAGTCCATCACCTACTTCTTCGGAGATCAAATCGTCATCTGTATCTCCCGGTTCCCCCGAAACCAAAGTGTCATCATCGTCTTGAGGGGTGTCGTCGATTGGCATCAGATTTTTACTCTTCGCGGACCTGAAAAATCGGAACTTTGAACAGCCGGAATTTTACTCAGAAACTCCGCCAAGACGATAGCTGAACAGGAAACATTTGCGAATCAGCCACAAAAATATCAGGCCCAATCAGAACTACCCGCCCTCAAAGATCGGAGAGTGAAAACGTGAATTGATTCGCTAAAATAGACTTCGTGATTTGCCCAACCGTCCGGGCAGGAAAAATTTAGGCCGATTGGGCCTCGCCGCCCGCATCCGCCGCAAATATTGGGAAATCTATGGAAAAGCTGGGGGACACCTGTTTTCCCCTCGAGAACTCGCTACACCCGGAACCGCGCGGCTTCTGCGTAGAAGGCAATACCAATGTCCTGAGGGACGTAGTTCACCAAATGAACAGCGGCTCGCAAGCGATGATTGCGTTCAAAGACAATTTCGTGCAGCGCCTTAATCAGATCCTGCATACCGACGTGATTAGCATCGATCAAATGTACAAATCGTCCCCGCCACAGATGGAGATAGTTCTTTTCAATTGAGCGATGGACCATTTTTTCGAAGATTGGATCTATCGTCTTCGGAATCAACACAAAATGGTAGACCACGAGCAAAACTACCGCCAAAACAATCGCGCCACCCAACAAAGCAGAATTGCCGAGCCAAGGAAACAGTGCCACAAAGGGAGCCGCCGCGAAAAGGAAGTAGGGAAGATAGTTCAGCATGTAGTACATCGTGATATGCTTGCGCGAGATTGTCCAAGTCTCATCGAGATCAACCATCAAAGCGAAAACACGTTTAAGAAACTTTTCCGGGGCAACTCGGGGGGGATCGATTCCGTTGCGTTCGGCCACTTCTTGGCCGATCCACCTCCACAACAGCCACATCGCCGAAGCCCCCTCACTTTCGCTTTCCTCAAGCGACGCTGGAAAGGCACGCATGAGAGACTCGGCATCGTCGGCAAGTGTAAGTTGATGCTCGATCACCAATGCATCGGCGGCCGCAGTATCCAAACAGAAATAGCGTTTGATCGTGGCGGCTACCTGACGCCGGGTCGGGTCGTCGCCGACAAACTGGGGAGCCGTTTTCTGATAGTCTCGAATCAATTCCAGAACATGAAAATCCATCTCGAGTTGCCGCGGCAAATGGCCGCTGTTAACTTCCAACCAGTCGACCGTTTTCCGCAACCATTTCGGGTTGGCTCGCCACAACGCGTGACGCAACGTCTGGATATAGAAAGCAATCCGAGCATTGATCCGAAAATCCTTCAAATTGGCTTCGCAGCGTTTAAGCGTCTCTTCGAAAACGGGAAACTTTGTCGACCGCAACAATTGCTGCCACGCCGATTCGGTTAGGTAATAGAACCGATCGTCGCGGATCACTTTCGATGTCGTCAGCAACAGCGTTGGAATCAGCTCCAGCGGCAACTCCGTTTGAAAATACTCATACAGCAAATTGAACAGTCCTCTGTCCTTGGGGTGTTCCTTTAGTCCCGTCAGTAACCACTGAAAGAACATCTTCTGGTCCGATTGAACAACATCGGACAGAATCGCTAACGCAAAATAGTCATAGGGCGTCTTCTGCTCGCTGCGATTGAGTTCGGCAAAGAGGACCGAAGGTTTCTCCGATTTCAGTCGATCGTGAAACGCAACTGATTCTTTGGCCGAACGTCGTGACTTGGTGGGAGCCGGATCTTTCTCACTTTGATCACTTCTTGTGGATGTAGACGCCTGCCACCGATACTGCTGACTCAGATCACTGTCCGATTGGACCTGCCCGTAGCGCAACTGGCCATCGAGCGTTTCAAAGGCAGCTCGAATCCTTTGAAACTCTTCCGGAAACTTCTCGGGTTTGAACTGCCGAATCAGCTTTCCGTACGCGCGTTTAAGCGTCTTGCGATCGAACCCTGATTCAAGTCCGAAAAATGTGACTGGATCATGTGGCAACAACTTCCACTGCGGCCGACTCGCATCAGATCCGCTCATTGCGACGCCCTAAATACCATCGCCGCAATTCTCAATGCGAAGATCCCCAAAACAATGATCAGGTAAATCGGAATCTCAAATCCATCGTCGTCATAGTAAACTCCCGTATCCGTTCTCTCTGGTTCAGCTTCTCGATAGCGCGATTGAATACGGAGTATCTGGCCGAACCAATCAGACTCCACCTCATACAACTCCGGATACTTCTCCTCGATAGTCCTGACGGTCGACTGCACCATATCAATCGCCTGATTGGTCGCCAGATTTCGCAAGTAGCGTTCTTTAACCTTACCCGCCTCGCGTGGCGGCAGCAGAAAAATGCGCTTAAAGGTGTTGATGAAATTAATATCCTTCTTTTTCCGCATCGAGAGCTTTTCTACCAGCGGTTTAACACTGCAGAGCTTTCGCATGCGGGCCACGCTGACCTTCAACTCTGGATAGGGAGCGACGTTGAGTCCATCAAGCAACTCCATCAAATATTCTGGATGCGTCACCCAAAACTTCTCCCTTAATTCGTCCAACTGCCCGCGAATTTGAATACGTTGCTCGCTAGAGCCCCCCGAAAGCGTGCTTTCCTCAGCCAGCCCCAGCGCGATCAGCCGCTGTTTAACGATTTGATCACCCTGCATCGCAGGGTTCATCTGCAACGCACGCCAAGCATACTTCAGTTTCTGTTTAGGGGACGCGCTCAACGGTGTTCTCCGGTCCCATTATCGCCGGCAAAATCTTCATCAGGTTCGTCGTAACCAACCCCCATCTGTTCCAGTGTCATCAACAACCTCAACCGCGCACTGTCAAAAATGCTTCTGTCGCCCGACGACATAGCGTGTTCGAAAGCGTCAATCGAATCTTCCAGTTGCTGGCGATGGAAGGAACCAACTTCTCCTACCATGCGCTCGCTATATAGAACAAGGCGGCGGTTGCACAGGTCGTCGCGTGGGTAAAACTTCAGCTTCTGCATTTCCGCAACCGCTGCCTTGAGTTGTTCGGGGGAAAGGCTAGAGGAATGATTGGTCAGCACCGTGTTGAATTTCTGACCGGTCGACGGCAACATCGCTTCCACCTCCAGCAACCCGTTCATATCATACGTAAACCGGACCAAGATCTCCGTGCCGGCAGGACCTGGCGGAATATCGACAATTCGTAATTCACCCAAACAAAGATTGTCCTCGACTTTACGTGACTCTCCCTGATAAACCGTCAGTTCAACTTCCGACTGGTTTGGCACCATGGTCCCAAACTGTTCCTCACGCGAAACGGGAATTGTAGTGTTACGGTGAATCACGGGTTGATAGTATCCACCCGTGACACGCCCGCCAAAATCTTTAGCGACCTCCACCCCCAAAGTAAACGGACAGACGTCAGTCATCACCATTTCTTCAACGGCCACATCGTCACCGATCAGCGCCGCCTGAATCGCAGCCCCCAGCGCTACGACTTCGTCGGGGTTGTAACTGACCAAAGGTTTTTTTTCGAAAAACTCTGTGACAAATTTCTGTAGCACCGGCATGCGTGTCGCCCCACCAACCAGAATCACGTCGTCAATTCTCTCAGGACCAAAGTCACCATCGCGCAGAGCACGATTGATAGGATCCTTGATGCGCTGCATCAGTGGTTCGACAATTTTCCCGAAAACCTCGGGGTTCAGCTTCAGAACTTTTGAATCGTCAAATGTACCCTCTTCATCTGGCAGGCGGATCCGGCTTTTGCCTTCGGTCATCAATTGCCGCTTGGCACTTTCGCATTCCTCACGCAATCGCGCCGTCCGAAAGGGCTGTTTCAGTTCGGCCGTTTCCAGATGCAGGCCTTCCTTTTTCAGCACCGTCGACACCAGCCGGTCAGTAAAATCTTCGCCACCGAGCATGCTTTCGCCGGCGGTCGAGATTATTTCGAGCGTCCCCTCAAAGATCTCCATCAGGGTAACGTCGAAGGTTCCTCCCCCCAGATCGATCACCATCAGATGCTTTTCCGAATCACGATCGTGGAAACCGTAGGTCAGCGCCGCTGCGGTAGGTTCGTTGATAATCCGCCGGACCTTGAGTCCCGCCATTTCGCCCGCTTGTTTGGTAGCCTGACGTTGATTGTCATTGAAGTAAGCCGGCACTGTAATGACGACCTGTTCAACCGGATGGCCAAGAAATGCTTCGGCATCGCCGCGCAATGATTTCAGGACTAGGCTGGATAATTTCGTGGCGGTGAATTTCTTCTCCCCCACTTCGATCACGCGGTCAGTACCCATGGATCGTTTGAAACAGGATGCCGTTTGATCTGGTTGCGTCACACGCAGTTCTTTGGCGGCGGCTCCAACGACGACTTGGCCATTTTTCAACAGCCCAACCACCGACGGCGTCAAGAAACTACCATGCGTGTTGGGAATCAGCGTGGGCTGGCCATCTTTAAATACCGAACAGAGCGAGTTGGTTGTACCGAGATCGATACCAACAATGACATCCATGGTCACAAGGGGAAAAGAGTTTGTATGTGTTGGCAAGCATCTCACAACACCTGCTACAACCGGAAGTTTCAAACAATACGGTATCCCAAAATGGCAACGGATTCAACAAAGCCATTGCGTCAAAGTAGAGTTGGCGAAAAAAACCTGTCCGTTCTAGAATTGAATGCTCAACTTGCCACGTAAAATCGAAATCGAAGCCTAAAACCAACATCGGTGTGTCGGAATGAAGTGTCCTAATTGGACCTGTTCTTGTTGTCCGCTTCTCTCGCAGTCCGTACCCTGAACTGCCAGCGAAAGACACCCGCAGATGAGGCTCACCTTGACGTTCCTCCTAGCAAGTAGATCATAGTGTCTGCCATTTGAAACACGGACATGAAGGAATGATGCAATGAGCTACGTAAATCGTCCACTCGACCGAGCACTGGGAACGCTGAAAGAGTTGTCTGGCGATGACTCCGTCGCTGCTCGTTGCGTAGCGGCAGCCAAGGTTGGCTTAATAGGCGACGGCGTTTCTGAGGCCGTGCAGTTGAAGCTCCAGGAACTCGCGAATCACCTTGATGCAACTCTCATTGATGTCATCCACGTCCAATCGGAGGGATCCGCCGATCCAGAACTCAGCGAGCCGGATGCTTGCGAGCTAATTGATCGCTTGCGATCAGTATCTAAAATGATTCGTGACGAGGAAACTGAACGTATTCTGGAAGAGCTTCGGCACCACGGTGGATCGTTGCCAGAAGATGAATTGAAACTGGTTTGTGATCACGCCACCTGGTTTGCGCCAAAGCTGCTTCGTGAATGCCGTGACGAAATTGCAAGGCTTGAGGCCTTAGGTGGCGTCGTCGAAAACTATGACGAAAAAACTTACAACTCAATTCCATTTTTCTCACTTCACCTGTTTTCCCAATGGAATCTCACTGAGTCGATACCCGTCGTGTTGGATGCGATCAAGCTGCCAACCGAAGGCCCATTCGAACTCTTTGGAGATTGCGTCCACGAACTTGTACCCCGCTATCTTGCACAGTTTCTGGCAATGGATCTTGATCTGATTGACAAGTTAATTTGTGATACGAATGTCAATCTGTATGTACGTTGGAGCGCCACAAATAGCTACGCGTATCTCGCTCGGGACGAAAAGATCTCCCTTGAGGCTGCGGTTGCCCGACTGGATCGTCTCTTCGAAGAAACGAAAGTTGTCGATAAAAAAACGGGAAAGGCGGGACTCGGCCATGCCTACGAGGTTAGCGCTGGAATTGCGGCTACGATTCAACAGATCGGTGGCGCTTCGATCTCCGCGTTGGCCACGAATGAACAAGACTGGGATTCTATAGATCAGTCAATCATTCTTAGCGAATCGTTTCTTAAAAGCGCATCGAAAACAGATCAAGCCGAATCAGAAGTTGTGGTGTATCGCCTAGGGCCGACTCGGGTTGTTGACGCTATTGAAGAGTTGAGACATTGGGCGTGTTTTAATCCAACATCTGTCAGAAAGCAATTTGCCGAACCTGAAGCCCCGTCTTATGTTGAACGAACCGATGCCGCTCAGAGCATCACTCCGCCATCAATTCAAGCTCCCATCCGATCCAACAAGACTCCGCGCAACGCCAAGTGCCCATGTGGTAGCGGCAAGAAGTACAAGAAATGCTGCATACGAAAACCAACCGTTGATGGAGTGAGTGTCGATTAGCCGACCGGAAGAACGTGGCTTGGCAAGCTGCCTAGTGAATATTTCGTAGCGGAAACGCATCGGTGTGTGGGACGAATGGCACTTAGTTATGATGAAGTGAGATAGCGAAAAAGGCCTCACTCGCC
>CAZDBE010000254.1:0-5749 GCA_964503675.1 uncultured Pirellulaceae bacterium
TTCAACCGCTGCATGGGCTTGTGTGAAGCTCAGAATGGCCAAACTCTTTGGATGAGTTCGCTCTATCAGTTGTGGCGTTTCGAGAACGTTCTCGACCCCGGACAATCGCCCGGCGATGGTTATGACCGACTGTATGTGCCTATCAAAGGACACACGACCGGTGACGTGGATATTCACGACATGATCGTCGAACGCAGACCGGCAGCTGAAGGGGGTGACCGCCCGGTGTTCGCCTGTACTCTGTTCAATTGTCTGGCGACAACCAGTGAGACGCACAGCCTGCAGCCGCTGTGGAAACCGCCATTCATTTCGTCATTGATGCCGGAAGATCGATGCCACCTCAATGGTGTGGCGGCTGATCCGGAAACTTCCAAACCACGGTTTGTCACGTGTGTCAGCAAGAGCGATGTGGCCGACGGATGGCGAGATCGCCGTGAGGGCGGAGGCGTGGTGGTTGATGTCGACTCGAACGAGATCGTCGCCGAAGGGCTGTCGATGCCGCACTCGCCGCGGCTCCATGCCGACTTTCCCGGCAAGCTATGGCTGATCAATTCAGGTACAGGGTTTCTGGGCTATGTTGATTTAGAGACGAGGAAGTTTGAAGAAGTGACGTTCCTAAGTGGCTACGGGCGCGGAATGGCATTTGCTGGTCCGTACGCGATAGTAGGTCTGTCGACCTGTCGCGACAACAGGACGTTCAGGGGGTTGCCACTGGACAAGAACTTGGCCGATCGGGATGCCGAACCACGATGTGGTTTGCAGGTGATTGACCTCCGCGATGGCAGTTCGCCGCACTGGGTGCGCATGGGCGGGATCGTGAAAGAGCTTTACGACGTGGTGGCGCTGCCCAAAGCGACTCGACCAATGGCGCTCGGATTCAAAACCGACGAAATACGCCGCATGCTGCGGCTTGACGACATGGGAACTCTGTAGGATGGACCAAACGGGCTTGGGCCATCAGCCACGTAGCAGTCGATACAAAAAGTCCACTGGCTTGATCAACAGTAGCAGTGCCGTGATCAACAACGGCGAGTGGACAGGCGTTTCTCTGGATCCCAATTTCTCTAGGTGCGATTTGAAGTAGTGCATGGTCGTGGCGGGAGCGCGTTGAAAACGCCACCACGGCAAGAATCCACCGGCTCGTTTAATCGATGGATAGCAGTCCATCATGTTGGCCAATTGATCGCAGTACGGAAACATTTCTACTGGATAGACCGCATCAGTGTCCAGCTGCGGAAACTGCGCCTCGAGCGCGCGACGGTTGCTCGCATGCGTCTGCTCCAACTTCTCCGGTCTCGCGTGTTTTTCAGCTATGATTCCGCAAACCCAACGCGCTTGCATTTCGCTGATCGACGGGATGTTTCCTATGATGGGCCGAGTAAACCCAACGGCAAACAGACTTGGTTCCTGCACATGGATGCAACCCTGAAAGAATTCGTCCAGTTTTACTTGGTCATCAAACAGATGCTCTATCGTGGATCGATATCCAATTGCAGGAACCACCAGATCGATATCCAGTTTCAATCTGTCATTCGACTGGAAGTGGTAGAACTCGTAGAACTGATCGTCCACAGGAGCGCCTATGATCTTGATGCGCTGTTGGGCCACGGCATCTAGGAAATCATCGCTCTTGTTGTGATACACGTTAAACAGCCGATCTTTGGCCGTCATTGTCAGCTTCAAGTCCCATTCTTTGCGACGGGCTAGGATGTTTGACGCAGCGTCTGGCTGCTGCGAGTTTTCTTGAGCCTCTGGGAAAAGTCGCTTTAGCACTTTCGAAAACAGTATCCGGAACTCGACAAACTTCTGCCCGATGGCGTTGCGCACGTTGTGATGGAGCGACAACAGCAGTCGGTTTCGTAGGAAATCTGAGGGCACACCACGAATCGGGTGATAGCGGGGGCTCACTCGCACCCCCGAACGCAGAGAAAGATAGACCTTGTTGCCTAACTCAGGATTTGCCAGTCGGTCTGCCACATCAACTGCAGACTCGCCGCCGCCAACCACTACGACCGACTTGTTGCGTGTCTGCTCAATTGCCTCGATAGATTCCAGCACCGGTACAGAACAATTTGCGATGGGTTTAGGCTGGTCTGCAAGGCCAGTGCAGACAACAATTGCAGAGAAAGTTTCGGTATCGGTATCGGTTGTCGATGGCTCTGATGTCGACCGAGTCAGACGCCGTACGGATAACTCCCATTGCTCTTCTGATACTCGCTTCACTGAATCAACAACGCTATTCAGCCGCACGTGCGACCTCAAATCAAGTGCGGCGGCAAATTCTTCCAGATAATCGCCGTATTGACCGTCCCGAAAGAAGTCGGCGTATTCATTGTCGTCGTTACGTTCTAGGTTTGCATGAAACTTCTTAAAACAGGCAAACTGTGTCGCATATTTAGTAGAAGTGGAGACAAAACCGGCGGGTGGACGTCCCCAGCATCCTGTAACACTGCCCGATTTCTCAAAACAAACAATATCCCAGTCTGGCAGTTCATCGAGCGCATACTTAAGCGTCACCAGCCCGCTGCTGCCACAGCCAATAATCGCCAACCGCTTCTTGTCAGGTTTGTTCAATACGACTTCCCTGTTACGCTGCTAAACTGCAGTTAGGCTGACCAGCACGAAATTGAATTGGCCCGATTCTGGCACAAACAACATGATCCGATCACCTGCAACGACTTGATGGTCACGCACGTACTGGTCAAGCATCAAAAACATGCTGGCGGATCCCGCGTTGCCGACGGTCGCCAAATTAGTCCAATAATCGATGACGCAATCGGGTGACTTGGTAAACTTCTTAATCAGCTTTTCCATCTTGCGGCGGAAGAAGAATGAAGAGATATGCGGAAGCACGACCTTGTAATCGTCCAACTGTTCATCGTACCGAGTCAAAGCGCTGTCCACGAATTTCTCAGCACACTTGAACAGGTAGCGCGATAGAATCTTCACGTCTTGGGTCAATCTTTCGGTACGATTCTCCAATTTCATGCACAGCGGTGCCTCATTGGCAAACGACTGCGAAAACGTCCAGTCCACTTTGAAAGAAACGCCGCTAGCCGCCGGCCTGTTTTGCAGCAGGAACGCCCCAGCACCATCGGACAACATGAAACGTAAGAACACAGACATAAACCACTGCGAACGTTTGAGGTCGGCCTCCATCATTTCGGTGTCTTGAACCGGCTGGATCACTGACGATTTCAATATGCGCGACGGAAGTTCAGCCCCTACACTCAACGCTGCAGCGTGGTCGCCCAATCGCACAGCGCGACAGGCGTTAACCAGTCCCATCGCGGCAGAAGTGCAAACTCCAGAATTGGAGTTGATTTCCAGTGGGTAATTCGCAACCGGTGTGTTCGGGATACTGGACAGTCGATCATGTAACAGCGATGCCATGCCCGGCCCCGAAAACGGAGTGTAAGTCGATCCGGCGGCCAAATAGGTGATCGGTTTATCGAGCTGCAAGTCAGTAAGCGTGTTCTGGATGGCTAGCGCTGCCATCTGATAGACGTCATGTGTCTCGTTCTGCTGCTGGTCGAGCGCATAGTAGCGTTGAGTGATTCCGTTGGCGGCCAGCACCTGTCGCTGCACGGTTTCTTCACCATCGACGTGCCCTAAATAATCCAGCATCGCCTCGTTGCCGACGGGCTCACCCGGAAGGAAAGATCCGGTGTGTGTAATGAAGCAGTCCATTGGTAAAATTTACCTGATGTTGAATAGGAAGCCGAATCAAAGAAGTTTGCAATCAAAGCTCATGCCGCCGGCGCCAATCGCGGCGGATGATTACGCAGCAGGTCGTAAACGACTTCATCAAACACGATGTGGTAGTACAAATACCGACTGGGATCGGAGAAAAAAGCGCTCGTGTTGTAGTGGCCTCGGTTGGTACCTTCTTGGGCGAAGAAATCGAGATCAATTAGTGCCTGAGGATCATGAAGGTAGACGTGCTTCATACACCAGAGCACGATCGAATCGGAAAAGAACGAATTCAGGGCGTTAACAACCGTTTTCAGATCCGCAAATATCGTGATCACGACCACCACCATGATCGCTACATTCGTTGCTCCGATAAGTTGGAACGAATGTTTCCTGTTTTCGTCGAGTGCCTTCTTACTGAACTGTTCGTGATCGCCGGGCTTTAGCTCACGCAGTTTCTCAAGATTCTCTAAGAACACTTCTTTGTCGAAACGATCCACAATCTCGTAAGACAGCAAATCGTGACCGATTGTCATGTTGTTCCAGTAAACATCTTTGATTTCGTCAACGTTGTAATCGCCTTCGATGCCATTTAACTTCTGTTCTGGAGGAAACTCGTCGCTCTCTGGGTGAAAGTTGAGCAGATATCGGTAAAGCAATGGCTCTATTTGTGCGTGGCGGATGAGAAGCTCTACGGCCTCGGTTTTAGCAAAGTACTTCATGCCGAAGGACAGCGTGCGATCGATCAGATAACCCTCAAATCCGTAAGGAATTCGATGGATGATGAACTTGAGTGGGAAGACAATGCATCGCAGAAAGAAATAAAAGAACACGATGACCGGACGCAGAAATTTGAAGTCCCAACATTCCCGTTCGTTTTCAAACAACTCGTTGACGTACTGCGTCATGTAAGGAAAGCGCTTCATCCGTTGCCTCAGTCCATCAGGTAGATCATTTATCAATCCAAATTGTAACAGGATCAGCCGCTGTTAGTAGTTGACGAGCTCGGTGGAGGATCGCCGCCCGCAGCGACTCGCAAAGACTCGCTGCGGAACGCTGGAAGCCACGGACCAAGCAACCATGCCTTCACGACATAGAGCAGCAGATTCGGTTGCTCAAGCCGCGCGTCAATTTTTGCTGTTCTCTGCACATGCAATGTGCGCAACGTCGACCAATGTGCTTTGGGATGGTCGTGGTGAGCTGTATGGAAGCCAATGTTGAGCCAGATGTAGTTAATCCATCCTGTGAAATTCCGCGCGTAATTCACCTCTGATTCGCCGTCGCAATGCGCATGTTGCAGGTAGTTGGCCCCTAGCAGCCAGTGAGTACCAAAGGCCTGAGGGATCAGGGCCAGTAGTAGTGCATTCCTCCAATCGATCACCAACAGAAGGGTCCAAGTGGTTCCAATCAATACCGACTGCAGCAAGAGGTCTTTAGCAAATTGATGTCTGGTTGGCCAATACTCGAGAAATTGCCGCCAGAACATCGGAAGAAGCACAGCAAGCGCTTGGAACGGGTGCAAGAGATAACCCAACGCATGGTTGTGGTCGCCGCCAAAGCGGTACGTGCGCGTTTCATCGTCTGGACCATGGTGATGAACGTGATGGTTTTTAATATGGCCATTGACCATCATCGCACTCGGCACTCCCGTCAGCACGCTGATATAGTGGCAGGTGATCTTGTTGGCAGACTTGGTATGCCAGATCCCTAAATGGACGTGGTTGTGATGAATTACATGTAAGACGATCGAGGCGAACAGTGTGACACCGTAAAGCCAAATCGAAAATCCCCATATCCACATGCTGGCGACAAGCACTGGAAAAGTCGCTAGGTAAATAACGGACTGAATGTCATGGAGATTTCTCATCATTCACAGAATATAACATTGTCCGTAAGCCACCACACTGTCCGTCGGCAGGGGTTGGCTGATAATTTCCTCCGTTCTTTCTCCATTCCTCGCCAACACTAGGCTCCAAAAACGACCGTGAAACCGACTTGCCGCTGGTTCACTTATTCATAGGTTACGTTGTGGGTTGGTGTATCAGCGACCGAACAG
>CAZDBE010000254.1:5759-8512 GCA_964503675.1 uncultured Pirellulaceae bacterium
GTATCCCCCAAACACTGGGCTCCAACAACGAACATGATATCGCCCTGCCCTGCTGAGTGCCTGAAACTCACGCACTGACAAATCCTGAAACGAACTGAGTCTGCGACTCGATAATTACCAGCACGCCTACGACGAAGCAGTAGATCGAAAACCACGTCAGTTGGCAGGCTTTGACCAAACGAATCATCCAGAGACAAGCCACTAGCCCGGTCACGAAGGCGGCGACGAAGCCAATCGACAGAGGCAATGCTTGCCCTGCTTCGAAGAGAGGTGTTCCATCCTTAAAAGCAGACAAAACGTCTTTGGCCATTTTTCCAAAAATAAGCGGCACGACCATTAAGAATGAGAACCGAGCGGCCTTCTCGCGGTCGATTCCGAGCAAGACCGATGTGGAGATCGTCGCACCCGAGCGTGAGATGCCCGGCAAAATCGCGATCGCTTGAGATATGCCAATAATGATCGCGTTGACAACACTCACTGGTTTCTCGGTGGTCTTGGCTCGATCTGCCATCAGCAATAGAGCGCCGGTGACCAACAGCATTAACCCTACCAACAGCATCTGCTGACTAAACAGGGCTTCGATTTGCTCATCGAAAAGAATTCCAACGATAGCCGCCGGGATCATCGACAGCACAATTTTCACACAGAACCAGAATTCGCTGCGGTCTTCTGAAGGTTTGAACAGCCCTGAAAGAATCTCACCAATTTCCTTGCGGAACACCACAATCGTACTCAGGGCGGTCGCGAAGTGCAGCACGACCGTCATCATCATGCTCTGTTGGGCCAATGAGTCATCTCCCATCACGTATTTAGCGATCTCCAAGTGCCCGCTACTGCTGACCGGAAGGAATTCAGTGAGACCTTGAACAATGCCGAATACTGTTGAGCGAACAATTTCATTCATAATGGGTCAGTGAGTGGTGGAAGTAACACGAAAGACTTGTGATTTGCCAAGGCTTGTCCAGACTCAAGACGGAAGTTCGTCCAAACGGTTTTTGCGGGCAGAGAATAGTCAAAGTCGCTAGGTCTGGAACCCGATTGTCTATAGCATCGGTTCTGACAACGAAAAAAAACAGTGGTCCGCCGCAGACACGGTAATTAACGCTATTTCTTTCGGCTATTCCACGCTAAAATCCCATGCTTGCTGCTTCCCAGCCGAGTGGAGCAACGTATTGATCAGATGAGAATTAGTTAAGAATTGCTCGAGTTTTACTATGATTGCCGCCAAGCCCCGAACGCTGTTTGAGAAAATTTGGGATCAACATGTCGTCCACGACGATCCGGGCAAGCAAACGCTGCTGTACATTGACCTTCATCTGGTCCACGAGGTCACTAGCCCGCAGGCTTTTGAAGGCTTGAGGCTGGCCAATCGACGTTTGCGACGTCCAGAATTTACGATCGCGACGCAAGACCATAATGTACCGACGACGGACCGATCCTTGCCAATCGTCGATCCAGTATCCCGTCAACAGATCGAAACACTCCGGGCGAACTGTGCCGAATTCGATGTCAAACTCTACGATCTTGATGACGCTAATCAGGGTATCGTCCACGTCATCGGACCTGAATTGGGATTCACTCAACCGGGCATGACCATTGTTTGTGGCGATTCGCACACATCTACCCACGGCGCGTTTGGATCGCTGGCTTTCGGTATCGGCACCAGCGAAGTCGAACACGTGATGGCGACACAGACGTTGCTGCAAACCGTACCTAAGACGATGGAAGCGCGTTTTGACAACACACTGGCGAGAGGCGTTACTTCCAAGGATTTGATTCTGTACTTGATTGGCCAAATTTCGACTGCCGGTGGGACTGGCTACGTCATGGAATACACTGGCGAAGCGATTCGCGCGTTGTCCATGGAAGAACGCATGACGATTTGCAACATGTCGATCGAGGGCGGAGCTCGTGCCGGAATGATCGCTCCGGACGAAACTACGTTTGAGTATCTGCGTGGCAAGGAAAATGTTCCTGCCGATTTTGAAGCGGCGGTCGAGCGCTGGAAGAAACTGCCATCCGATGCTGGTGCTGCCTATGATCGCGTTGAAGTTTACGATGCGGCTACTATTTCCCCACAGGTCACTTGGGGAACGAATCCAGGACAAGTGACAGGTGTTAGCGACAACGTGCCCGTCCCAGCCGACATCGAAGACGCTACAGATCGCAAGTCGGCCGAACTTGCATTGGAGTACATGGATCTAAAGGCGGGACAGCCGATGGAAGAGATTGAAATCAATCGGGTCTTCATCGGGTCCTGCACCAATTCACGCATCGAAGATTTGCGTGCGGCGGCGGACATCATCAAAGGGCACAAGGTTTCCGACAAAGTCAACGGTATGGTCGTTCCGGGCAGCGGTGTGGTCAAACGCCAAGCTGAAGAAGAAGGCCTTGACCAAATCTTCCGTGAGTCAGGATTCGAATGGCGTGAAGCCGGCTGCAGCATGTGTCTGGCGATGAATCCTGACAAACTGGAACCGGGCGAGCGTTGTGCATCGACAAGCAATCGAAATTTCGAAGGACGCCAAGGCCGAGGTGGCCGAACGCACTTGGTCTCGCCTGCAATGGCGGCGGCAGCAGCGGTTGCCGGTCGCTTCGTTGACATCCGCAATTGGGATTTCAAAGCGTAGACACCGGAACAGTGCCAGTCATAGCTACGCTCGCCAGAGCGTGGTACCACCGTCTGGCGACGGTAGCTACTTTATATCTCGCCCACAGTATTCAACCAACAATATTTTCTATGCAAGCTTTCA
>CAZDBE010000255.1:0-8511 GCA_964503675.1 uncultured Pirellulaceae bacterium
TAGAAATACGACGCTTTAATCAAGCGAGCTGGTCTTCTTGGTTGAATGCGGATAACAGTCGACGCCCACACCACAGTGAAAATGCAAGTCCTGAATCAATTGGAGCAGCTTCATTACCCTCCGGAACCCAAGTGATATCCTGCTGGTCGGCGATGGCCGTACCAATCACTCCATCCAAACTTCCACGCCCAATCAAAACAATCTCGCCAAAAAAGCTGGCTGCCGTTTCAATCGCCAAATCCTCGATCTCTTGTTCCAGCATTACACTGTTTAGACGCCGCATTTCTGAAGCGTATAGTTTCTCGGCTTGCGGGACTGCGAGATAAAAAATCTCCTGATGGGTGGTCTGCCAACCGGCGAAAGCGGCATATAGATCGTCGTGGCTGAGATGATTCATATCGGCGGACAACGCATGCGTCATTGGGCCACAAATCCCAACGTTACTGAACGCATTTTCCGACGTGCCGTACCAAAAACGAAACAGATAACAAACGACTGGATGTTCGTAACTGGGCCAGTACATCTCACGACTCTCAAGCAACTCAATGCGGCTTGGCGCGAGCCCCATTTGACCGGGCTCTGAAAGCCAGATCGCAAGGCGGCTTTCAGCAATCGCGATCTCACCTTGGTATTCAAGAGAAATTTGGTCAAGGAATCCCTGTTCGTCGGCGTACGCCAACACACGCAATCGGGAAACAGGATCTTTCACCAACGCGATAAGTGCCTCTCGTCCTTCTTGGTGGCCTAGTCGCGCTAGTGCCGCCGCAGCTTCGGTTTGCACTCGCCTATGTCGCAGCGACATCGCCTGAGCAATATGCTCCGACGCTGCCTCATATCTGGTTAAGGCAAACGTATCGCAAAGCGACACCATCAGTGCTACAGAATCCGATACTTGACGATTCAGCACCTCACGATCGATTTGCGGATTCACTTGGCCGGACTCGATCTTTTTAAGATTTTCATACAGCTGCCCCAACAACGTATTGAGAGCTTCCAACTTGTCTTCGGCCGGGTGGTAGTCAATGACTTGATGGCGAAAGTAAAAATTGCCCAAGTCGTATACCGCTGATGCGATCTGAGAATAGCCCGTCGCGCCGGCGATCAAGTCGTCCATCAGCCACTCGGGGGGAACGACCGACGCATCCATCAGCGGCGCGAACGCCAACGCGATACTTGAACGGTGCTCGGGAGGCTCGTCGGTTAACAGTTGCACCCAGTGCTTCAGCCGTTTGTCTTGGCAACCCAACGCCAACCATTGCAAAAGATGGCACCGCAACTCGCTGTCAGGAGGCGTGGCAAAATAAAGCGTATCAACTGCCTGATGCAAGCGCTCAGACCAAGCAGCAGCAGTTTCAGTTTTCGTATGCGGTTCCGATTCGCCGCTAGCGTTCTTCTTTTGAACTTCCTTGGCCAGTTTCAATTCACGTACCAACAGCGCCTGCACGACGGGACTCAATAGATCCAGTCGCGTCTTCCAGTTGCCATCTTGATCTGGAATTGGACTGAGGTCTGAAGCAGTGGCCATGCTGGCCGCTTCGGTCAGCAACTGCTCGACTTCTTGATCGCTAATCTTTGATAGGCTGGTCACCAGTTGAGCCATTCGTTTGAGGCCCTCGGATTGTGACTCGGCAACATGGATCGCACCCAGAATTTTATCAATCATGTTTCGTCTCCGTCTGATGAGCCACAGTCTGTTTTTGTGTCGTCTGTTTCAGTATTACTGATTGAACCAAGCGTCGGACCCAAGCTGCCACTTTCGTCAAAACGGCCTGTTGGCTTGCTCGCTGGCATTGTTTTTCGCTGGAATAGCGGCAATCAAGGCTAAAACAGCGCTTCCAGCGTTGACCATTTTTTCCACTCCAGATAGCTTAATGCCTGCTCGAAAACAATTTAATAGGTGAAAACCTCAGGCCCGTCCCCAAACACGAAATTTGGCGACTTTAACGTATTGAATGCTGTGCCCAATAAAGTCGAAAAACAGATCGAAAAACGTAAACAGAAACTCTCCTTCGAGCATCTCGGACTCTCTGACGAAATGCTGGACACACTGGAACACATCGGCTACGAAAAACCGTCGCCCGTCCAAGCTGGTGTCATTCCACTAGTACTGGATGACTTCGATGTCATTGGCCAAGCGCGAACTGGAACAGGCAAGACCGCCGCGTTCGCCATTCCAATTCTTGAGATGCTGGATCTGAATGTTAAGAAGGCAAAGCCTCAAGCGCTGATCTTGGCCCCCACGCGTGAACTTGCCGTGCAGGTCGAAAACGAATTCAAGCGCATGTCCAATCCCGAAGAGGTCAAGTGTTGTTGCCTGTACGGTGGCCGTCCGATCAAGCAACAGATCAATCAACTTGAACGTGGCTGCCACGTCGTCGTGGGAACTCCCGGACGCGTGATTGATCACCTCAACCGCGGCACGTTGAACGTCGACCAACTGTGGTTTGTCGTACTGGACGAAGCCGATAGGATGCTGGACATTGGCTTCCGTCCCGACATCGAGAAAATCCTCCGCCGCTGCCCAAAAGAGCGACAGACGTTGCTACTTAGCGCGACGTTGCCGTATGCCATTTTACAGCTGGCTAAGCGTTACATGTATCGCCCGAAGGTTATAAATTTCTCCAAGAACAGTGTCGCAGCGGAAACGATTGAGCAGTTCTACATGACGGTTCCTGAGGACCTGAAGTACGACATTCTCAATAAGCTGCTGACGCGCGAGCAACCCGAACAATCCATCATTTTCTGTCGAACAAAACTGGGTACTGAGCGATTGTACCGAAAGATGTTTAAGGCGGGCGTCTTCAGCGATGTGGGTACGCTACACGGCGACATGAACCAAGGCGCACGTGACCGCATGATGCGTGATTTCCGCTCTGGCAAGGTCCGCTATCTAGTGGCGACGGATGTTGTTGGACGTGGAATTGACATCACCAACGTTTCGCACATCATCAATTTCGATCTCCCGGGCTTGAGTGATGACTACGTGCATCGCGTCGGTCGAACTGGCCGAATGGGTAAACAAGGCGTCGCGTTTTCTTTTGTGACACCTCAGCAGGGTGTCGAACTAACAAAGATCGAGCGCAAGATCAATGCCGAACTGCAGCTTGACCCGATGCAGGAAGAGATCGACGAAATCCGCGGCCCTGTCGCCGCACGCGGCAAAGCCAAGAAGCGTTATCGACGAGCGCTATAGACGATGCGATCGCTGGTAGGTTCGAGATAAAAGTAAGAAAGCCTCAGGTCGGATCCAATCCAACCTGCGGCTTTTTGTGTAGAACAGTTCAAGCTGGCGAAACCAATACCAAACAGAAAACGCTAAATGTTTCAAAAAATCGTTAGCCCATTCTGCAACTTCGCTATTCTATGTTGCATGCTGGGCTCCAACGTCCTTCACGCGTATCAGGCACCGCTTGTTGTCAGCCCCCACGGTCCAATCGCAACTCTGGCAGCTGCCCAACTGAAGGTAAGAGAGCTGAAGAAACGGCACCCTGACCAACCGATCGAGGTACTGATCAAGGGCGGCGTCTACCCTTTAAGAGAAACTGTTGTCTTTGGTTTGGAGGATGCGGGGACAAAGGAAGCTCCCGTCGTATACAAAGCTGCCCTTGGCGAGAAACCTGTTTTTACTGGTGGCATTCCAATTACAGGATGGAAAAAACTGTCCTCGGATCCCGACGGCGTATCCGAAAAGGCTCAGGGGAAGCTCTGGGTAGCAGAGATTCCAAAGAATGTTTCAAAGCAATGGCGGATCAAATCTCTCTACGATGGAGATACGCTTCTCAAACGCGCAAAGTCACGAAGTTTCCATTACGCGGATATCAAAAAAGAAAACGACTCCAACCGACAGGGCAAGAAATTAACGAAGGTATTGGAATACGAAGGAGAGCCCGTCGCGCCGTTTGATCGAGCAGTCTATTACAAGAACGACGACATCAAAGATTGGCCAAACCCTTCGGACATTGAGCTAATACTGAAGGATCGTCCGTGGTTAGCGAATGTCATCTCTCTTGATCGCATCGATACCAAAAACAAAATTGCTCACCTAGCCGTTGATCCGACCTACCAACCTATCAACCCAAAGAATCGCTATTGGGTTGAGAACGCGATTGAATACCTCGATGAGCCAGGGGAATGGGTGGTGAATCACGACGCAGGACATATTTACATGTGGCCTGAAAAGGACGTGGCAGACATGAACGTGGTTGCCCCGTATCTTCAGGAGTTCATCAAGGTCGAAGGGACCGAAGGTGGGCCCTTTGTTTCGCACCTCCATTTCGAAGGGCTCACTTTCACTCATGGCGTGCGCGACACACTACTTGATGCAGACAAAGGGCTGCAGCATGACTGGGAAATGTACGACAAAGCCAACGCGGTGATTCGCTTTCGCTTTGCTGAGGACTGCGGCGTTAGCTCATGCGTTATCAAGTCAAGCAGCGGCACCGGCATCCGCATGGATCTACACTGTCAGCGCATTTCAGTCTCCAGCAACCATTTGCATCATCTTGGCGGAGGCGGCATCGTGCTCAGTGGCTATGGGCCAGGTACCAAAGATGTGAACAAGAACAATGTTGTGCACGACAACTACATCCACCACATCGGACAGCTTCTGCTTCACGCGCCAGCAATTTTCATCGCGCAAAGCGGGCACAACGAGATCACGCATAACACGATCCGTGAGGTTCCTTACAACGGTATCGTAGTCAGCGGTTGCCGTCCTCATGAGTTTTACCTTGTAAAAAGAATCCCTTTCCGACGGGCATGGGTTTCTTCGATTCGTTTTGAGGAATGTGAACCTTACATCAAGAAGGGCCTAGCAGCCAAATACCAAAACCGCCTCTCTCACTTCCTTCCGCTTCTGCACGCGCGCAAGAACAAGATAGTGATGAATGACATTTCACGTACGCTTCTAAAGCTGCACGACGGGAACGCCATCTACTTCTCCGCCATGGGCGAAAACAATCTAGTGGAGCGTAACTATCTCCACCAAAATTACGACACTGCCGGTGCCATTCGCCTAGATGACAATCCCAGCTTCACCATTATCCGGGAAAACGTTATCTCGGAATCGGAACGAGGGATGGGGCTCAAAGGGCCGGCGGATGTCATCAACAACTTCATTTTCACTGAAACATTCCTGCGTGGGCGCACCTTGCCCGGGTGGTTAGGTGGTACCAAGAAAGTACTTCCGCTGAGAAACATCTTCTTACCTCCGGCGTCATCCAAATCGAGCAACGGCCTGTATCTAACAGACGACCGTGCGACCAACCGACCGTTTTATGAGAATCTCCCCAAGATGGAAAACTCCATTTATTACTCGGAGAACAAGAGTGAAGGGTACGCTGCTAAAACAGAACTTGGAAATGAACTGTTCACAGGTAAACCTGTCGACATTGGCAAGGATCCTGTGAAGCTGTTGTATGCCGATCCCCTCTTTGATCGCGAGGCAATGCAAAAAGGCCTATTTCGTTTCAAGGAAGGCTCGCCAGCCGAAGAACTCGGAATCAAACCGATTGATTTGCGCGAGGTTGGATCCTCTTTGGCAACTTCGCCTTATTTGAAAGTGCCGAAAGCGATCCTTGAGAAGGATTAGGACTTCACGCTTACGCGGATTTTTTGCGGCGTTTTGACGACTTCTTCGCAGCAGATTTGACGGTGGTTGTTTTGCGTTTCTTCACCGGTTTCTTAACGACCGCGATGGGTTTTAATAAACAGGACTGCTTGGCATTGAGATCAATAGTGCGTTTTACCTTCGGCTGTTTCTTTTTTAGCGCGGCGGTGGCTTGTCGCTTGGTTACCAAGCGATACAAAATCGCGTTGCCGCGTTTGCCGACTTCCCGTGCAACACCCGTTTTCCGCAATACGTAGCCGATACGTTGTGCTTGATGGCGAGGCACTCTAAGCCCAGCGGCCAACTCACCGGTGTCAAATTTCTTTGGCAGATCATCCGGTAACAGTTGTTGCAAATCCATCACGCACTTAAAGATACGCGTCTCATGAATTTCCAACATCAATCGATCTTTGACTTCGAAATCGTTCTTTCTCTTTCTCCGCCGGCGACCGTGTCCCGGATAGCGAATTTCTTCCACATCAACCAACGGAATCAGCATCCGCAAATTTGGATGAGGAAACACGCGTGTGAAATATAGTAACTCATCAAACACGTCCAGCATCGTCGCCTTTAGCGGACTCCAACGGCGACTCTTTACGACACCATCGATACTGGTCAATTTGACCAATCGCTTACGTGCAACCAACGGCTTGACCACATCAACCTGATATCCATCGCAAACAAGTTTGTTGACTTTGTCGCGGATCGCGGCCAAGCCTGAACGCTGAATCTCAACCAGTCGATCTCCGTTGACGACATCGATTCGATAGCGTCCAAGCGGTACTTCAATCCGCGCGCCCGGCTCACAAAAATGCTCTTTCAATTGTCGGTGAAGCGTGGTTTCCATGGACCATTCAATACAGGATTCAGCCGGATGAGGACATGGCATTTTCACAAATCACACGTGGGATAGGCTTCCAACCTGTCATGGGCGCACAGGGACAGGCTGGAAGCCTATCCTACTCACCTATTCGTGTCTGAGTGCCTCGATAGGGTCCATTTTCGCCGCGCGAATCGCTGGATAGATCCCAAAAACCACACCGACAATCACCGAGATAGAGAATGCAATAGGAATCGACTCAGGAACGATCTGGGGATGCATGATTTTTGCTACTTCCGGCAGGCTTTGGTAAAAGGTCGGGGCAAATTCCGCCACACCCCACCGCGCAATCGAAACGGCCCAAGGACACAACAACCCACCGAGTACACCCGTCAGTCCACCCACTACGGAAAGCGAAATGGTTTCGACCAAAAACTGCCAAGTGATATCCGATCGCTTTCCGCCGAGCGCGCGGCGGATTCCAATCTCACGCGTGCGTTCGGTCACAGTAGCCAGCATAATGTTCATGATTCCAATCCCGCCCACGATCAAGGAGATAGCTGCTATCAATCCCATAAACATCATGAACATCAAACGCGTCGTCCTGGCTTGCTCCAGCAATTCATAGGGTACTACCACAGCGAGATCCTGCCGTTCCTTGCCACCGGTACTGGCCTTCAGCGTGGCTTCAATCAGTTTCGCTGTACGCGGTACGTCGGCAACATCGGCCACTTGCAGCGTGATCTGTGACAGCTGGAAACTGCTGATAGAAAACGAACCGCCGGTTCGTTTGACTTCACGGTCACCCATGCGCTGATACATGGTCGTGATAGGAATGTAAACGTCTAGGGAAAAATCCTGAGCCGCCAGCGAACCGCCAATCGCTGCGGTAGCATTGCGTTCTTTCAGCACGCCCACGATTGAGAAATACTCTTGCTTTTCCGGCAAATACATTTGCTTGCCAATGGGATCCTCCGAAGGAAACAAGCGGTTAGCCAGCACTGCCGAAATTACGCAAGCCGAGAGTTTCCCATCCAGCTCACGATGCGTCAAAAAGTGGCCGCGATCAACGATCAGCCTTGTGATTTCCATGTACTCTGGCGTGCATCCGACTAATCGTCCGTCGACCGGCTTGGCGTTCTTGTTGCCGTTGTAGACAAAACTCTGCGGGAGCTCTCGAATGGGCACGACGCCCCTGAGCGTCGGAACGGTGAGCCGAATCATTTCCGCTTCGGCACGTGTCACGCCAAAATCGACGATATCGGTAAAACTTCCACTGCTGGTGGCAGGAGGTTTGATGGATCGTACGATGATGTTCTCCGCCCCCAGATCTTCGATCTGTTTCTGGGCTTCGCGGCTGATTCCCTCACCAATGGCCAGCAACCAAATCACGCTGGCGACGCCAATAAATATCCCCAGCACCGTCAATGCCGAACGCATCGGGTGTAGTAGCAGGCTTTTGAGGCCCAGCTTCCATGTTCGTAAAAGTCTCATCATCGTTGTGTTGAGTTTGGGACTTCTGTCCCCTTCTTGCGATTTTTTACCGTTGGGTTCGTTTACTTTGAGCGGACTGGCCCTAGCCACCGGTCCCCAATTCCAAACAGCCCTACGATTGCCGGCGGCTAGCGCCGTTCCGCTCACATTCAGTAGCTAAGATCTAACTTCAGCGTTTTTTGAAATCCTCTCTATCTCCTCGACTGAAAACACTTTGCGTTCAACGACCGGTTCGTCGGATTGGACCTCGCCATCGCGCAACCAGATCACTCGTTTGGCATGTTGGCTGACCTCGTCTTCGTGCGTCACCATAATGATCGTGCGGCCTTCATCATTGAGCCGCTGAAACAACGCGAGAATTTCTTCGGTAGTCACCGAGTCAAGATTTCCGGTCGCTTCGTCAGCGAGAATAAAATAGGGATCGTTAACCAGTGATCGCGCGATGGCCACGCGCTGCTGCTGACCACCGGACAACTGCGGCGGACGATGGCTCAAACGCTCTCCAAGTCCGACCATGGTGGCCAACTGTGTGCTACGCTCACGCGATTGAGCGTTCAGTTGTCCCATGTAGTACAACGGCACTTCAATA
>CAZDBE010000256.1:0-8464 GCA_964503675.1 uncultured Pirellulaceae bacterium
TCGGGCCGACTTCGAATCGGTCTCCAAAAATTTCTCCCATGGGTTCGGCGACAGTTGCGACAAGGTCTGTGCAGCTTCCGACCGGTTCAGCGATGACGATGTCGGGAAGGTTCGCTGGGTTGGGCGCGAGTTCTGAGATGGTTTCGACTAGGTCATCGAATTTGCAGCAAAAACAAGCTCCAGGCACTTCACCGACGTCGAATCCTTGAGCGCGAAGCGTGTGCGTATCGACCAGATCGTAGGCTTGATCGTTGGTGACCAGCGCAACGTTTTTGCCTTGTTCGACGTAGTGGGCGGCAAGTTTTCCGATGGTGGTTGTCTTGCCAGCGCCTAGGAAACCGCCAATCATCAGGAATCGTATCTTCTTCATTTTCGAAAACAGTCGTTTGTTGTAAGTTTGGTGTCTGCATTAACTTTGAAGTTAGTGATTCGATTGACAATCGAACCTACGTAGATTCGATTGTTAATCGAAGAACTCGCTAGTAGCAGAGTATACTGCTTGAACCAACCGCGATGCGATTCGAATCGCAAATTCGTGCCCCAAGTTTTTATTGTTTTGCGATCAACTATTTTGAATCAGTTGCTTAAGATCGAGGACGGCCAAGCTGCATTTCCTGACGGCCCGCCGGCGTGGCCGGAGGCCAGTGACGCCGTCGTTGCGTCGATCAACCACGCGCTGGCCAGTGGACAGTGGGGATTGTACGAAGGAGAGTTGCTTCAGCAGACTCATGCCGCCCTGCAGGAAATGTGGGGGCTAGAGAATTCTTTGTTGTGTTCCAGCGGGACGGTCGCAGTCGAGCTGGCGATTCGCGCTGCGGGTGTCAAAGCCGACGATGAAGTGGTTCTGGCGGCCTATGATTTTCCCGGAAACTTTCGCGCCATCGAAGCCATCGGAGCGCGACCGGTGTTGGTCGATGTTCTGCCAGATCGTTGGACGATGGATGCACAGCAGCTCAAAGCTGCGTTCTCGCCAAGGACACGGGCGGTCTTAGTTTCGCATCTCCATGGCGAAACGGCAGACATCGAAGCGATTGTTGCGATCGCCAAGGATGCAGAGGTTCCTGTTGTTGAAGACGTTTGCCAATCACCGGGCGCAATGCTCAACGGACGCATGCTGGGCACGTTTGGAAATGTTGCGTCGCTCAGCTTTGGCGGCAGCAAACTTCTGTCAGCCGGCCGCGGCGGAGCGGTCTTATGCAATGACGAATCCATGCTGCAACGTGCGCGAATTTTTGCTCATCGTGGCAACGATGCATTCCCGTTTTCTCAAATCCAAGCCGCACTGCTATTACCTCAGTTGGATCAACTGGAGGAATTGAATCAGCGTCGCCTGTCGGCGGTTCAGAAAGTCACCGCAGCGCTCACGGAATCCAAGTGGCTTCAATCGTTGGAAGAGCAGGGGCTTTCCGAGCGTGGCATGCCAGCATTCTATAAAGTGCCAATTCGCATCAGGGAGGAGGCTCCATTTGATCGCGCGTCGTATTTAGCGGTCGTTGAGCAGGAAGGAATTATGCTGGCAGAAGGTTTTCGCGGGTTTGCCAAGCGCAGTGCCCGCCGCTGTCGAAGCGTCGGCGATTTGAAACATTCTCGGTCCGCCGCCGCGCAGACAATGTTGCTTCATCATCCAATTCTATTGTCCGGCGACTCCGATATTGACCGATTGATCGAAACGCTGGGGCGTGTGGAAAGGTATTTCATCAGGTAGGATGATTTTCACCCTGCCCTACCCCGGAAACTAATGCCAACCGAGAAAAAATCCTCAACCCTTACTGCGATAGCTTTCGCGATGGTGTTTCCGTCGGTTTTGACATGGGTGTATTTCGTACTTATGTCCAATTGGGCTGCCTCTGCGCAGCAGTCGGCCTATTCAATTTTGAAGTTTATCCAATTTGGATTCCCCGCGTTTTGGAGTTGGTGCTGGTTTCGAGGGACGCTTCCAGCGCTGGTGCCCGGGCGGCAGCCCCCTGAGTTGGCGGCCGAGGTGGATCAGAACGAGTCGAAAATGCCTGGAACGGGTTGGTTGGTTTCGGTCTGGTTTGGTTTGTTCGTGGCGGCCAGCATATTCGCCGGTTATTGGTTCCTGAGCCGAGCTGGATGGATCGAAGAGTCGTTCCTAGAGACTGTCCGGCAAAAAGTCGAGGGGATGAACCTCGATACTCCCCTGAGATTTGCGGCGCTCGGCGTCTTCTACTCTTTGATCCACAGCTATTTAGAGGAATACTACTGGCGGTGGTTTGTGTTTGTCAGGCTGCGGGACTATCTGCCTGATGGCCAGGCGATACTTGTGTCGAGTCTTGGGTTCATGGCACATCATGTGATCCTGTTGGCGACTTTCTTTGGCTGGGACTCGCCGTTAACTTGGTTGTTTTCTGCTGGTGTGGCTTTTGGCGGGTGCGTTTGGGCGTGGTTATATCGTCACACCGGAAATTTACTCTATCCATGGATTAGCCACTTAATTGTTGACGCGGCGCTGTTCACGTTGGGGTATTTTCTTGTGTTTGGCTGAATAAACGACTCCCGCTAGGCGACATTATCAAAACCGCGAAAGTTGGCTACAATGGAGGATTGCGGGTGTATTTGAGGACGAACGAATTACCGAGCCAGAGTGGAATAGCACCCGTCTGAGGCTCGCCAGAATATTTTGAACCTATCCGAAATACTCGTTTTAGGTTGGGCATTTCTGCCCGACACGAGATTTCGGAATAAGTAGTACTTAGTGGAAATCAATGGACGACAAAAAAACCAATCTCGACAGTGGCTCCGACAAGAAGCAGCCGCGGCCTCAACGAGCTTGGAATCCGTGGCTACCCTTGATGCTGATCTGTTTTATCGGGCTGATGGTCTTCCTGATGTTTTCAACAGCCCAGTCAAAGATTAGCTACACATATTTCAAGAATCTAATTGACGGGAAGGACTACAACGGCAAGCAGATCTTCGACGCCGACCAGAATCCTGTTTTAACCAATATTGAATCGGTTGAAATTATGGACGGCTACAAAGCGAAGGGTACGTTCATCACGCTGCCGGAAGCTGAACCACGCAAAGATGACAATGGAGAATGGGTTCCGCAAAAGCCCGGCACCAAGCTCGAACGCGAGTTTACCGTACAGCTTCCTCCAAGTAGCGAGTCCATTAATGAACTGGTGAAGAAGTTGGAAAACAAGGGTATCAATACCCGTGCTAGTTCCAACAGCGAATGGATGAGCCTCTATTCAGCGCTATTTACGATGCTGTTTTTGGGGATCTTGTTGTTCATGTTGTTCAGCCTTCGGCGTTCGCAAAACCCAATGATGGGCGGGGGGGGATTCCTCTCAAGTTTTACTAAAAGCCCGGCCAAAGAATACGAAGCCAATGATCACCCGATTACATTTAAGGATGTTGCCGGACTCGAAAATGTAAAAGCGGACTTGCTGGAGATTGTCGAATTCCTGTCAGATCCTACGAAATTTGCCCGGCTTGGCGGTAGAGTTCCCAAAGGCGTATTGCTCAATGGCCCTCCCGGTACCGGCAAAACATTGCTGGCTCGCGCGGTTGCGGGCGAAGCAGGCGTGCCGTTCTTCAGTGTCAACGGAAGTGAATTTATTCAGATGTTCGTTGGCGTTGGTGCCAGTCGAGTGCGCGATTTGTTTGCGACTGCAAAAAGTCAGGCGCCGGCGATTATCTTTATTGATGAAGTCGATGCTGTCGGTCGCCAACGCGGTGCTGGACTGGGCGGTGGACACGACGAGCGCGAACAAACGCTGAACCAGATCCTTGGCGAGATGGATGGCTTCGACAAAACGGATTCCGTGATCGTGGTAGCGGCGACCAACCGTCCCGATGTTCTTGACCCGGCGTTGTTGCGTCCGGGCCGATTTGACCGGCACGTGACGGTTTCGCGTCCGACCAAAAAAGGACGTTTTGAAATCTTCAAGGTTCACGTGCGGGATGTTCCGTTGGGGCCTGACGTTGATCTGGAAGTGATGGCGCAGGCGACAGCCGGAATGACGGGAGCTGATATTCAGAATCTTGTCAACGAGGCCGCATTGTGGGCGGGCCGTCACAATAAAACGCAAGTTGAGATGGCCGATTTCTATTATGCTCACGACAAAGTGCTGATGGGTGCGGCGCGTGAGGAAGCGATGTCCATCGAGGAGAAGGAACGCACGGCCTATCACGAGGTTGGTCACACGTTGGCGGCGTGGTATCAAGAATTGTCGCCACCGGTTCACAAGGTAACCATCATTCCGCGTGGCCGCGCGTTGGGGGTGACTCAGATCGTTCCCGATGAAGACCGCGTCAGCATGTCTCGGCAGGAGTTGAACGAGCATCTGGTGATGCTGATGGCGGGGCGCGCGGCAGAGTGGCTGATCTACAAAGAGCTGACTGTTGGAGCCGAAAACGATCTGGAACGTGCTACATCTATGGCGCGTCGCATGGTAACCCAGTGGGGGATGAGCGAGAAGCTTGGCCCAGTTAGTTACAAGATGAGTGAGGAAGATCCGTTCTTAGGGCGCGAGATGCACAAGAGCCGCCAGTTCAGCGAACATACGATGGAATTGATCGACGCAGAAGTACATCAGGTGCTTGAGAAAGCTTCCAAAGATGCTACTGATTTGTTGATTAAGTATCGTGAACAGCTGGAAACGTTGACCAAGGGATTGCTGAAAGATGAAGAACTTGATCGGCATGAGATTGCGGCATTGATTGGTCCCTCATTGCATCAGCAACGCAAAGAAACCAACGCCAAACGTATTGTCAAATACAGCGAGAAGGCAGCCTCCAATGGCTCCGACTCTAATGGCAGTTTGGCTGGAGAGACGGACGCTGACGCGGAAGGTAAATCGGTCTCCGAATCGGAAAACAGTTGAATGCTGTTGGGCAAGCCATCATCGAAACGACGCGGCCTAGACATGTCAGTCAGGCCGCTTGTTTGCGCTGTCGGAATAGTGCTCACTTGGTGGTGCATTAGTTGTGCCTCGGCACAGGTCGGCCCGCCGGTTGCGATAGCTCCTGAAGACCCTGCGACTAGCTCAGCGCTGGATGATGGCGTGTTCATATTTGGTGCTACTCCGGCGGAAGCTCCACCGACAAATGCTGCTCCGGCGGTTCCCACGGTTGTCGCCACCCCCAGCCCCAAGTCTGACCCCAGGCCAAAAACGGTGACGGTGAAGGTTAAGCAAAAGGGCAAGACATTTTACGGGAAGCCTTTGGTCACCGATGGTAAGAATATTGCGGTTGTTCGATGGGATGGGAGACTGACGACGTTTCCAATAAACGATCCGAAGATCAAGGTCACAAAGTACAGCAATGGATTCAAACCGTATTCGACTGAAGAGCTTAAGCAGCGTTTGAAGAAGTATTTTGGAAACCGCTATTCGATTTCGACGACTGAGCATTTTGTGGTGATTCACCCCAAGGGCGGACCTGATTTTTGGGCTAAGCCTTTTGAGCGACACTTTCAGCGGCTAAACAATTATTTTGAAGCCCACGGCCTTCAAACGTCTGAACCGGAGTTTCCATTGATCGCCATCGTCTTGCGTAGCCGCAAGGAATTTGACCTGAAACTGGATAAGGAAGCCTCGTTCGACAAAAACATCCTTGGATACTATTCAACAAAGTCGAATCGGATTACGACCTACGCGCCATCAGTTGCACTTCTGACGCCAACGGGTAGAAAGCAAGCAGCCGGCTGGTTGGAGCAATCGACAACGATCGTTCACGAGGTAGCGCACCAGATAGCATTCAATTGCGGCGTGCACAATCGCTTCAGTCGGGTGCCTAAATGGACTTCCGAAGGGTTGGCAACGCTTTGTGAGACGCGTGGCGTTTACAAGTTTAAGAATTTCCCCGACCTCAAAGACCGAGTCAATCGCAAGCGGCTGAAAACTTATCGCGCGCTTGATTACGCGGGAAAGACCGAAGGGAAACTGCTCGAGTTGTTACAAAGCGACAGGCTTTTCGATTCTGATCCCGAATTGGCTTATGCAGTGTCGTGGGCGATCAGTTTTTATCTTAACGAGAACCGCCAGGCTGAGTATATGAACTATTTGAGGCGGGACGCTCTTCGTGGAGATTTTCGCAAACACACAAAATTGGATCGCGTTGCGTTTTTTGTTCGCCATTTCGGCAAGAACATCGCTGGTCTTGAAAAACGAATGAATCTATTCATCAACGCGATCTACTAGCGTTGAGGGGCCACGTGTCCCAGTTAATCAGCTAGATTCCCCTGTCGCGGCGGACTCGACCCGAAAAAAACTTTACTTCTGACCGATTGAGGGCATAATTGGTTCGATAAGTTACTTCTGACCACTTGCGGGTTAAAAATACCGTATGCTTGCGAAAAAAATGAGTATTTGGCAAGAAATGAAGTGACGATCAAGAAGAATTTGCCACTAACTGTTGAGTGTTTCTAGAGCCAAAGATACGTGTCCGAAATCTTGACACGTCAATTGCTGATCCAGCTTTGAAACATTAAACGGTAACCATTACTTCAAACAATTTGGGTATCTCGTATGAGCGATTCCGCTGATGCAATCGGGTTCTCAGACCCCGATTTGGATGCTCGTCTTAACTTCCACACTCCCACTAACAAGTTGATTAACGTTCCGAAGCCAGTGCGAAAGCTGCCTGATGCAGCCCGTAATGGCAGGGCTGAAAATAAGCGGCTTGATTTCCCGTCAGCCAATCTCGGTCGGATGCGCGTCGCCGATCAGAAATCCGCTGAAAGCGAAAAAAAGCAACCCGTTAAACGAGAATCGGCGGCGCTCCTTCGAATGCGCCGTCGTGAAAAAGAGCGAGAACTCCGGCGAGTTGAAAAAGCTGAACGACGCGCCAAGCAGTTGGCGATTGAAGAAGGGCAAGAGTTAGAGTTAGATTGGCGCAAGCGATTGAAGGTTTTATCGCTGGCTTGGATCGTTGGCTTGGCCTTCAACGCTTTGATTTTGATTTACCTTTGGTGCTACGTCTCATCGTGGGGGCAAGATCGGCAGCCACTTTCGCTGACATTTTCCGCGATTGAAGTGCAGGATGAAGAGCTGGCAGAAGTGAATTTTAGTTTGCCGGCCGAAGTGACGCCTGAAGAAGATGAAGCCGAGTTTGAAGAAGCCCTCGTTGAAGTTTTAGTCGTAGATGCTGCGATGGATTGGACGGAAGAGCCAGATCCAACTTTAGATGCTTTGGCCAAAGGTTTGTTCGATTCAGTGGATCCAGGGGCAAGTAAAGTCCCGGGGGACTCAGACGACGGAGGTAGTAAGGGCACATCTTTCTTTGGTATCGAGGGCAGCGGCGACCGTTTGGTTTTTGTGGTCGATTGTTCTGGTAGCATGGGACACGAAATGCGTTTCCAAAGGGCTGTGTATGAATTGGGGCAGTCACTGCGGTTAATGGATGACAATCAAGAGTTTCTGGTGGTGCTTTACAATGACAGGATCTATCCAATGCTCGATACGCCTCTGATGCAGACGAAGGCGATTAGGGCGACCGAGGAAAATGTCGAACGGGTACTGAAATGGGTCAAGTATCAGAGACCTGTGGGTTCAACGTTTCCCGCCCGCGCACTTCGGGGATCTCTGGAAGTTCAACCGAGCTCGGTCTTTTTCCTTTCCGATGGCGAACTGATGGACGATACACTTGGGATGCTGCGGAAGATGAACGTCTCGAACTCTGCGACAGGAGCCAAAAAAATACCTGTCCACACCGTCACGCTAGGATCAACTGGGATAGGAGCCGGGATGATGAGGGTAATTGCTGATGAAAACGAAGGTCGGTTTGTTTGGGCGAAGTGAACTCGCGCTCGAAGGGCCGCCTATCGTTACTTACTCCTTCGCAATGAAGTTCTCAATTAAATCCATCGCAGCTGCTTCTTTCTCGCCGGCAGTTTTTTCAACGATCACTTTCAATCTGATCATCGCATCTTCGATTTCCTGCTTGGGTAGGAAATCCAATCGGGTTGCCAGAATGGCCGCTTCCAACACCGCGTGTTTGGCACGATTGAAGCCCCAAAAGTCGCGGAGCTTGCCTTGACGAAGGGTTGAGCAATTCAGATTCATTCTCGCGCCCGTTTCGTCAATGAATCCGACCTTGAACTCATAAAACCGGCATGCGTCAGCAAGAATTTTGCCGTCAACAGACTCGGCGTCGATCAGATTCGGGGTCTCTGGTTTCTGGCCAATCGCGGTCATCGCGAACAGCATCACATCGTCCGTCACATGCAGCACGCCGCAGCGCGTCCGTTTAAGGTTTGCAAACGTACGAGAAGTGTCGAACGGACGCAGCTGAAATTCTTCAATCGCAGCAGAGGAACTTGAAGAGACGGTGGGGCCCATCGGCGAAACGTTGGTCGAGCCGTCTTCGTTGGTTGTGGTGACGATCGCTTCGAGGATCATGGGCATTTATGTTTGGGTGGGATTGGTTGGCGGCGAAAATCATACTAACCCGACGCGTGAGTTTTGAAGTTGCACACTTCTTGGTCGCTTCTATCCTA
>CAZDBE010000257.1:0-8445 GCA_964503675.1 uncultured Pirellulaceae bacterium
AGGACTAAAAATGGAACGCATTGTTTTACTTTCGTCGGAAGTTCGAAACGGTTGCTTGGGAAAAAATTGGCAGCAGTAGTGAGACCGTTGCCGGAAACAAAATCACTTCTAATAGTTGGACGAGCCTTTTTGCTTAGGCGTACCCTTGTATTGAGGCGAACCTTGGTAGTTCGAAGAACCTTGGTGCTGTGATTTTTCTTGGTAGTGGGTCGAGTATTCAAGTGGAATCCCAAGGTCCATCGCCGTGGCGACCTTTCCGTAGAACTGTTCCCAAGACTTTCTTGCAATACTACCGTCTTTGCCGGCCAATGCTGATAATCCCATTTGGCGAGATGGTCTCGAGCGGAAGAAAGCTTTTAGATCACTGATAGACAGCATGTTGACCGCCTCGGCCTGTTCAGGGTTTTCTGGTAAACCAAGTTCTCGGCAAGCATCATCCAGCGTAATGTCTTTGAAATATTTTCCAGCTACCTGGGTGACCGGATCGGCAAAATCGCCAACTGTCTGTCGTTTGTTCATCGGATTCAGCTCATACATACCTAAGACCGCATCCAAGGAAATATTCCATCCCATTTTCTCTTTACCTTTTGCCGCCAGCAGTTGAATGGCCGCTCTAGGATCGACTGATGAATAGAGTTCGTCTTGCATCTCGATATGGACGAAGTCCCAGAGTTTTTCAGAATCAAATTGCGTTTTAGTGGACAGCATCACGTCATGGAAAAACTGGTGATAGTTTCGAGCCCTCTCGTTGCGGTCCGAGCCAAGCAAGAAGTCTCCGCACGCCTGCTTCATTGCACCGAGGAAGTGATTCCGGTCTTCGTCGGCGACTTTGAGGAAATACTCGTCAGTAGGATATATTTCCAGCACTTTGTCCGCCACACGTTGGCCTTCAAGTCGTTCGAATTCAGGTCGTACAAAATCTGGGTTCCAGTCGATCATGCCTTGTTTATGGCACCCCATGCAACTGACGCCGTTGACGATCTCGAAACTGCCAGAGAGTTGATTAGGGTCACGGACAACTGCTTGAGGCCCGATGTCGATGCGTTGGTCATTGCCATCGACCAACATGTAAGCCTGCAGTCCGTTAGGCAAACTGAAGATGATTTCGCCACCATCGTGAGCAAATGCGGCTCCATCGTATTTGGAGTCCATTCCGATCGGTCCCAGCGGTGATCGCAGGAAATCGTGCTCACGTTCTGCACCGGGAAGCATGTCGTAGCTTTTCCAGTAAAATCGCCCGGCGCCAGCTTGGTCGTGCCGTTCGATCATACGGTTTTGCTCGGAGACACCACTTTTGAGTCCAGAAAACGCGGCTCTCATCATGCGGTTGGAACGAAAGTTTTGTGGGATGTCGACGCCAAGTTTTCTTTCAAGAACTTTTGCGTTATTTGGAATGTCCAGTAATTCGTGGTACAGCGGAGGCCGGGAGCAAGTGTTGACGAACCAGTCGGCCCGTATCACTGGCGTGGCACAGCCACCGGTGTTGCGGATGATTCGTTTTTCATCCTGACCGCCGACACGCAATCCATACGGATAATGGTTGAGAATCTGGTCCCAGTCGTCGACTGTCCAGCCGTAGTCTCTGAGATCAATCGCCATCAGCGTTCCATATTCTGCATCGACGATGCGCGGTGGGACGATGCGCGGCTGGTAGGAAAGGCTGTTGATCAATTTGGAAACAGCGGCCCGAACGTAACGGAGATCTTCATCGGTTGTCGGTTCGACTCCGTCGACGTCATTCCACAAATGAGCCAACGTGAAATAGCGCGTGTATTCAATGGCTTCCTCTTTGACGGTATCTAAATCTTGGGCGATCATTTTTACAATTGTGCGGTCGCCCAGAAACTCACGTTTCTTGCGTTGTTGAGGCGGGAAGTGAGCGCCGTCTGCGATCCACTGCTTGAATAGCTCTTTGTCTTCGGCGCTAGGTTGCGGCTGTTTTTCGGGCGGCATCGAATTGCCCGTGTCGATCATGCGTTTCCAAATAAGCGATGATGAGGGGTCGCCGGCCACAAGGAAGGAACGCTTATGTTTAAGCAATCCGTCGCGATTGTTCATGTCCAATCCCGGAGCCATTTGGTTGTCTCCATGGCACCGCTTGCAGTAAGTATTCAATATCCGAACGCCGTGGTGAGCGAGATCGATTTGTTCAGGGGTAAGGTTCTGAGCAACCGAAAGTTGGGGGCTGGCTAACGCAGAGAAACTGGCGATCGTGATCAGCCACGCTGTTTTCAGTACAGTTCGTTTGGTTTGCATTTTTGTGCTCTTGGAATTTCTCTGGAAACGGGGACGCAAAATTAGCGATGAATCGGGTCTTTACTCGACCTCAGGACGACTCATTGAGGACCGGCCCATTAGTAAGTCACCAATTTATCGGGCGGTCCTATGGGAAACGACTCACTCAAGCAGTTCTTCCATTGGATCTCGAATTTCTAATTTTGGCGAATTAAACCGCTCATTGCAATCATTTTATCAGGAAAAATCGCAAGTCAGTCGGAGACGATGATCCTTTGATGAAGACGCGCCTAACAAAACACCCCTTCTGCGCCACTTGCTACAGCAAGATCCTGCGAACCAAAGCCACGGACGTTCGGGCGCCATCTTTCACCACACGAGAAACGGATGTCGATTGATGGGGCCTCGTTAATATAAATGACCAGAAACAAGAAAAGCCTCCATGACTAGCAACCTGAGCAGGCTGCTGCGACATGCAGGCTCAATATTTCAAAACTCAAATCCGACAACGCTGAAACTAGACGGTCGGCGGATCGATTATCCCGTCAACTGTTTCGATGTCATCTCCCGCGCCACCGAAGACTTGATCATTTCCGCTCCCGCCGACCAGTAAATCATCACCATTTCCACCGAACAGTTCGTCGTTGTCAGCATCACCGAAGAGCCTATCAAACCCGTCGCGGCCAAAGATTTGGTCGTTACCTGCTCCGCCACGAATTTGATCATCGCCAAAACTACCATAGAGCACGTCGTTGCCGCCCTGCCCAAGCAAGATTCGCCCAAAGTCGCCTAACGCGGTTAGGCGATCATCGTTCTCAGATCCGTAAAGTGCTTCGATCCCGGCAAACAGTTCGTTCGCAAAGCTATGCTCTGCCGATCCAGACCCATCGGCCCCGAGCGTGGCCGTTACGCCTGAACTGACCTCGGCAAAGGAATTTACGTCGTAACCAATGCCACCGAAAATACGATCGGTTCCATCGCCACCGATGAGGTAGTCGTCGCCCGCGTTGCCGGCCAGCGTGTCGTTTCCTGTGCCACCGTTGAGCCTGTCGTCTCCATTGCCTCCAATGGCTCGGTCGTCACCTGCTCCACCTCGCAATATGTCGTCTCCAGCACCGCCAATTAGATCGTCGTCTCCGATGCCGCCAGCAAGTGTGTCGTCGCCGCCTTGGCCACGCAGGACGGATCCGGTGGTGTTGCTAGTTCTCAAAATGTCATCGAATTCGGAGCCGGTCAGATTCTCGATGCTAAAGAACTCCTCTTCGATTGCGCCGCTGCCAACAGGACCGACGGTACCGGCGCCATTAGTAAACAGGTTTGCCTCAACGCCTGCGGCGACTCCTTGGAACGAATTGGTGTCGTTTCCGTCACCGCCAATGATTGAATCCGTTCCTCCTAGACCAATCAGGAAATCATCTCCAGCATTGCCGCTCAGTTCGTCGTTGCCGAGACCACCATTAAGTGAGTCGTTGCCGTCGTTGCCGAATAGGTAGTCATCGCCGCCGCCCCCGCGAACAATGTCATCGCCGTCGTTTCCGGCCAGTCGGTCGTTCCCGCGGCTGCCTTGAATCAGGTCGTTTCCGCCCAATCCGCGAATCGTGGCTCCTCGAATTCCGACAACGGTCAGGATATCGTCCGTTTCAGATCCGCTGAGAATTTCGATTTCGCGGAACGTCTCGTCTTCGCCAGCGACGCCGATCGTTTCGGCCGTTCCGCTGCCGTCGGCGGAGATCGTGGCGATCACACCGGGCGTTACGCCTTGGAACGAGTTGAAATCTTCGCCGTCGCCGCCGTCAATGGAATCCTGTCCGAGAGCACCTGCAAGGAAGTCGTCACCATCGCCACCGTCGAGCGTGTCGTCGCCGTTTCCGCCGAGAATCGTGTCATCGCCTGCTTCACCCAAAAGCGTGTCATTTCCGTCAGCGCCGACTAGGAGGTCATCGCCGTCGCCTCCTAGGGCGATATCATTTCCATCGCCTGCATTGACGCTATCGACTCCGCCGTTGGCATCGATAACGTCGTCTCCACTTCCGCCGGTAATACTATCGTCGCCATCACTCAAGACAGACGCAATGATTGAACCGGCGGCCACGGAGCCTCCGGATGAAATTTCCAGAACCGAATCAGCTTGCGGAGCAATTGAAGTATCCGTCGTCACTAGTGTCCCTGGCGGAATGCTGGTCAGCAAGATGTTGCGGTCAAGGCTGAAAAATAGCAGAGCATCGGCAACGATGACATCGTAGTTTCCTGCCGGTAGCGACCCTGTGGAAACTGATTCGCCGGGTGCAACCAGTCGAAGGTTGCCACGGATGTCTCCAATCGTAGCCGGCAGCGGTGTACCAGCGGGCTGGATCAAAGTGACATAAACGGTTCCACCGGTCGGTTCGGTATTGGAAAGGATAAAGCTTCCGTGATCAGAGTCTCCAATTATCGTGTCATCGTCGCTGCCGCCGGAGAGCGTGTCGTCACCGAATCCACCGCTAATTATGTCGTCACCCGAGTTGCCGTCGATCGCATCATTGTCGTCGCCGCCATCGATGTAGTCATCGCCCGCGTCGCCCGCGATTGTGTCGATTCCCTGATCACCGCCGATCGTATCGTTGCCCAACCCTCCTGAGATCAAATCGTTACCGGCCTCACCTTGAATAAAGTCATCGCCACCATTGCCGTTGAGCGTATCGTTGCCTGATCCTCCGATGAGATAGTCGTTTCCCTCTCCTCCATTGAATACGTCGTTTCCAGCCTCAGAGATGGTGACAAAACCAACCCCGTCGGGAACGATGCCCGAAACTCCACCCAGTTGGTCATCTCCATCGCCGCCATTGAGGATGTCATCCCCAGCACCACCGAGCAATGTGTCGTTTCCTGCATCGCCGCTGAGCGAGTCATTGGCTCCGTCGTCCACCTCCAAGAGTAGTGGATCCGAAGCACCGAAAATCAGATCATCTCCAAGCCCACCACTGATCGTATCAGCCCCGTCGCCACCGAAGAGCTCGTCGTTGCCGTCACCGCCGTAAACGGTGTCTTCGCCAGATTCGCCAAAGATCGAGTCGTTGCCACTGTTGCCATCCAGTGTGTCGTCGCCATTGCCACCGAAGATTTCATCGTCACCCAATCCACCGGTAATTTCGTCGCTGCCATCGTCGCCGTCGAGAGTGTCGTTGCCATCGCCACCTGAAATGTCATCGATACCGCCTTGACCTGAAATCTCGTCGTCCCCAATGCCACCCGAGATCGTATCGTTGCCATCTGTCGCACGAGAGAATGTGTCAAAAGCGATCACTCCGTTGTCGGCGATATTGAAATTGGCGTCTTCTCCTGAAGGAATTGATACTGAAGTCGTGGAAAGCGTCAGGCCAGCGATATCTGCTGCGTCAATCGGCGTGTTGTCGGGAAGCAAGAAAATGGAAGCGACATCTATGACAGCGATGTCGTTGTCATCTGAGGAAACTTCAATACTTCTGGTCCGACCTGGCGCAATGATTTCCAAAGAACTTAGTAGACCTCCAATGGTATCAGGGGTAGAAGTGGAACGCCTAATACCCACTGGCGTGTCCGATTGATTGTCGAAAACAAGACGGCCGGATTCGGAGTCTCCGAAAATCATATCGTCGTCAGCGCCGCCATCGAGAATGTCGTCGTTTGTTCCTCCGAAAATTCTGTCTTCCCCGTCTCCTCCTTCGATGTCATCGACGCCGTCATCTGGTCGTTCGCCAGATTCATCATCGAGTGCACTGAGTGTAACGGAGCTGGTGCCGGTTTCACTTGTAGTAATTCCGCTGGTTACCGACGCTCCTTGGGCAGTCGCAGATGTTGAGAACATTGTTGCGACTGCTGCACGGTCGACGATCGCAGTGAAACGGACTGTAAAAGCTCCTCGAGGATTCAGGATACCGCCGCTGATCAGACTGTCATCCTGAGGCCCGGTTGCGAATGAGGCGTTTACGGTTGGGGGCGTTCCTTCTGAAGCGTCGAAATTGGTGATTTCTGGTGTGCCGACGGCAAAGATTGCGTCACCAAACTGAGTTAGGAAATCATTGGTAATGCTTAAATTGTTTAGCGCAACATCACCCGTGTTTTCGTAAAAGAAAGAAAAGTTGACTTCTGAATAGTCGGAGTTAAATTCGCGAGAAACAGAGCTGCTATTTGAGAAGTCGATGTTCGGCCCCGGTAGTAGCGCAGGTGGAGCAGTGTCGTCAACTACTACTACTGCTCCTACGATTCCAATTCCTGAGCTAGAAAGATTGATTGATCCACCACCGAGAAAGTCGTTTCCATCTCCGCCAAGGATAGTGTCGTTGCCAGCACCGCCCTCAATCGAATCGTTGCCATCGTCTCCATTAAGGGTGTCTGCACCATCAGCTCCGGACAAATAGTCATTTCCTTCGCCTCCATTTATCGTGTCATCGCCGTCACCACCAAGCAGGGCGTCACCACCAATGTTCCCGTTAAGCGTGTCGTTGCCGAGTTCGCCGAACAGATCGTCGTTACCTTCGCCACCGTTGAGTGTGTCATCTCCGTCTCCACCGTATAGCTCGTCGTTGCCAAGGCCTCCGTTAAGCGTGTCGATGCCGGTACCGACTGCGACGGATGCATCTCGGGGGCGGTAGACCACTAGGTCGTTGAATATGCTAAAAGATCCCGGATCGCGGCCGGTGCTGCCGCCGAAGAGATCGTCGTCGCCATCACCGCCGTTGAGCGTGTCGTTGCCTGCACCGCCGAAGAGATCGTCGTCGCCATCGTTGCCGTTTAGCGTGTCATCACCGGTACCGCCATCGATCGTATCATCACCGAAACCGCCATCGATCGTGTCGCCACCGTCAACTATGCTGATGCTGTCTCCGGTCATTGCGACAAAATTTCCAGCGGCATCCATTGTAAGCAACAGGGGGAGTTCTTCTCCCGCAACAATTTCAAACGTTGTTGCTACTATTGCATCAGCCGGAAGCTCAGATATTGCTGTGGTATTTGGAAAGGTGTCGGTCTGGTCTTCATCATAGAGAATGACGGTGTAGGGTCCGCTTTCTAGTTCTACAGATCCACCAGAGAGGTCATTGTCGCTGTCAATCTCATCCAACTCACCTACGGTTGCAGGCCCCGCCCCTTCAACGAAACCTACTCTGAATGGAAAAACATCGAATTCTGATGTTACTGTAAGAATTCCGCGGGACGTATTGCCCAAGATGGTGTCATCGCCCCCGCCACCATCAATAGTGTCCGCGCCCGCGCCGCCCTCGATTGTGTCGTCGCCATCACCACCATCAAGCTGAGGGAGGAAATCGTCGCCTCCTTCTCCTTCTAGCGTGTCTTCGCCGGGTCCGCCAAAGAGGCGATCTTCTCCGGTGAGATCCTCAGGCAGTATTAAATTAGTGAAGGAAAAGCGTAGGTTTCCTCCTCTCAAACTATCATCGCCCGCTCCGCCGAGAAGAGTGTCATTCCCAAGACCACCGAGCAAGGTGTCAACTCCATCACCACCCTCAATGTGGTCGTTGCCTCCCTGTCCTAGAATAATGTCGTCGCCAGTTCCGCCAAACAAGCGGTCGTTGCCTGTTGCGTCTACCGCTCGAGGGGTTGTCAGAAAGGCGTCGCCCCCGCTTATTCTGTCAACTCCAGCGCCTCCATTGATCGTGTCGTTCCCAATCTCCCCTTGAAGAAAGTCGTCGCCTGCTCCGCCGGTAATGTTGTCGTTACCATCACCTGCCCTTACCGAAACGCGAAAATTTGCGCTGAGGCCGCTCGCCGAGAAAGTGTCGTCCATATCTTCCAACTCAAAGACAAACTGGTCTTGCAAGAAGGTATCAAAGCCTACATTGCCAACCAGATCTGTATCGATTGTCAAAGTGCGGAATTCGTCGGTAGAACCGTCGAAATTGCTAAGTTGGAAAGCAGCATTGCCCTGCAAATTTGTTCCAAGTCTGATAAATTCTCCGATGCCCACTGTAATTTGCACACTTGTTGTGGAGAGCGACTCAATTGTCACATTGTCGGCTTCGCCAGAATCAGCTTGGAAGATTAGGCGGCCTTGTGTAGGGTCGCCGTCTTCTGGAGCACTAGCCGAAACGGTCGCCAGCAGGTTGCGATCTTCGAGTTTTTCAAACGTTGGACCTTGAGATTGAAATCTCCGGCGGTTGCTGCGAGATTTTTTAACGATAAGAGATTGCTTGACGTTGTTGAGCCATTGGGTGCGTTTCATGATGCGTCGATTCCAGA
>CAZDBE010000258.1:0-8431 GCA_964503675.1 uncultured Pirellulaceae bacterium
ACAAAAAATGTGGACCGAAAGCAGCCCTCTGAATTACCAACGGTACCGCGATTGGCATGTTCAGGCAAGACGGGATCAAACTGGCCAGATATCAGGTGCCTTCTGTGTCCGACTAACCCGAAGCGAGAGCGCGGCACTGAATGGATTGCGGCAATCTAGGGACACTTGCGCAGGTAGTGCTTTTGCTGAACTAACCAAAAAAATGCCGCGTAGTTTTAGAACCACGCGGCATTGATGCTCATCATTTGATTTACCGACAAAAAATCGATCGGTAGGCTCATTTTGGCCATTGATTAGCTTTTGCCATCGTTGAGGCCAGGAACTGCTGGCTCTTCTCCGCCGCCATACATGGCTTCTGGAATGCTGGTCGATTCGCCGGCTGCGAAGAAATTTAGAGCAGTGGTGTCGGACTGCTCTTTTGGGCTGTACTCGGTGGCCGTAAATTTGGCCTCTTCGGTGATCTTGGCAATGACTTTGCCTTCGATGATCATGTTTCGCAATGAGTCCATTTGTCCACTACGCTCAAGTTTGGCGCGGACGCGACGAGGAGAATCGTTTTGCTGCATCGCGATACGATTGATCTCGACTTCATAATCCTGAGGTGCGTCCTCGATTTTTTCTTCTTCGGCGATACGCTCCAGAATGAAGTGTTCCTTGAGTGCTGTCGCAGTTTTCTCCAGAACATTCTTCCGCAAAGCATTCTCACGAGCCATGATTTCTTGCTCTGAGAAACCGCTGGACTGCATTTCAATTACCGAACGATCCAACTCGCGGCGGGACTGACGGCGAAGTAGATCTGGCGGTAATTCCCAGTCAGCCGACTCTGTTAGCGTTTTGCTGATTTGCTCGCGGACCTGCTCACGTTGAGCGTAAGCCAGTCGATTCTCCATCGACGACTTGAGCGAGGTGCGGATCATTTCTTCTTCTAAGCCAAGTTTTTCTGCCAAATCTGCAGCAGTAGATGCTTCGACGCGTTTCACATCGAGGATTTCGAATTCAACTTCGACTTCTTTTCCAGCCAGCTCTTCATTGTCACCGAATTCGTTGATCTCAGCTTTCGTTGTTACTTTGTCGTCGGCTTTTTTACCAATGACCAACTTGCCAAAACCTTCAATCGACGTGTCGGCGAGGCTTAGATTATCGTTGACATCAATGCCGACCTCTTCAGCAAACGCAATTTGCTCACCATCATGAGAGGTCTTAATGTTGCAGACGATGTGATCGCCTTTGGCAACTGCTTCATCGACAGGAACCAGATCGCTGTAACGTTTGCCCAGATCAGCAATTTCGGATTCCAAATCGGCGTCGGTGAATTCGTATTCAGGCCGTTCAAGTTTCAAGCCCTTCCAGTCAGGGATATCAAATTCAGGGCGAACTTCGATATTGAATTCGTAGACCAGATCACCTTCGTCTGGAATTTCAACTTTTTGGAAATCCAGATCAGGCTCACTGATTGCCGAGAATGTTTCGTCGTCACTAATCTGGGTCAGGCTGTCCATCAACAGCGAACCTTTCACTTGGGCAGCAACTTGCTTGCGGAACTTTTTTTCCACGATTGCACGAGGTGCTTTGCCAACGCGGAAACCAGGCACCTCGGCGCGAGGAACAAGCGTATCGAACTGCTTGTTAAAATAGCTTTCGATGTCATCACGCGGAATGGTAACAGTCACGTGACGTTCGCAGGCACTTTCCTCTTTTACATCGATTTTGAGGTTGAGTGATTTCTTCTCGGGGGCTTCTGTAGTTTCAGTACTCACGTTGTTGTTTCCTGAACGTTTTTGATGGTGGTGGAAATGCCAAATAGCACATCACCAGCGGGGAATACGTTGATTGAAAGTAAAAAAAAATCATGCTGCAGATCGCGGCATGATTTTATCAGCAATGTCTCAATTCTTCTTCTGAATTTCCCCATCAAATCAAGAAAGGGGAAATGAACCAAAGAGCGGGTGATCGGATTCGAACCGACGACATTCACGTTGGCAACGTGACGCTCTAGCCACTGAGCTACACCCGCGATCGATAGGGGCGAGATTATACGTCGATAACCTCTGTTTACAAGATCACAGACCGCCCAATTTGGCAAGCAAGTGAAAATCGCCTCGCCAGAGTCACAATCGTCTGGCTTCGGCACGAGCCCCATTTTTTTCGATTGTGTCGTTATCGGAACCGAGATTACGAAACTTCATGATGTTTGGCACCAGCCTTAATTTTCAGTGAACCTTTATTTGTCAAACTAGGTATAGAATGGCCTTGGACAAGTGCTCATCAGCCAATTGTCAATTCAGGAAGTCTGAAGGGGATTGGTCGGCTTGAAGGAAATTACAAGCGCAAACTTGGTGGACTTTAGGGGTTTTCGGGCTCCTTTAAAGGCTTCTGGTGTGAATTTAATGTGAATCCACCAACTTCAGCGGTCGAAATTTGGCAGCCAAATGTTAGAATGCGTGCGCTTTTCCTGACGTAGGTCGATCTCATTTCGAACTGGATATACATGTTGAACGCAAAATTAGTCGTTGTTGGTGGTGACGCCAAAGCGAAAGAGGTCTCGTTAAAGCTCCCTACCGTGATTGGTCGGGGCAAAGACGTTACGTTGACTCTTCCGCACGCTCTGGTCAGCCGCAAACACACCGAAATTTCCGAAAAAGACGGCTGGTTGTTCGTGAAGGACCTTGGATCGCTAAACGGGACCTACGTCAACAATCGACGAATCAAAGAAGCTCAAAAGCTGCCCCCCAACCATCTCTTGACGCTAGGTAATGTAACGTTTCGCGCCGTCTACGAGGCACCGGTCGCGGACGATTCTACTGAGGCAGAAAAACCCACCGGCGAGCGTAACGAAGACGAGACAATTAACTTTGAAGAGCTCCAAGAAACGCCGGCCGACGAGCGTGATACGCTACCGGATTCAAAAGACGCGTCTGCATCAGAATCGGAGGCTTTGCCCGAGAGAGCTGCCGCTGATCCGGTTGGCGATTCCAGCGAAAGTACAGATGCTCCGCGTTTGAGAAAAGATAGCGCTTCAAAACTTGGCCCGTCCAGCAGCATCTTTTCGGGTGATGAAGAGTTTATTACACCTGAAAAATCGATCAGCGTTAGTGCACTTGAGGGGTTGCCTTCTCAGCCCGCGCCATCGTCGATCAGTTTCGTTGGCAACCAGTTGAAAGACATTGGGACTCCCGAAAAACAAGCTGTTGATTCGATCGATTTGGATGTCCCCGAGGCCAGCCCAGCGGCTCAGAGCGATGTTGATCTTGGGTCGTTCTTGAGAAAGATACCTCGGTAGCTTCGTTTGGGATAGAACAATCCGCGCCGGGCTTCATTTGCAATAGACCAACATGAAACGTTCCAACGAAATCGACCGCGTCCTCATAGAGCGAATTAGTTCAGGCGAGGGCGACGCTTGGAGCGACTTGATCGCGCGGTACGAGGGACGCTTGTTGGCGTTTGTGGAAAGCCGATTGTCGAATCGATCGGCCAGTGAAGATATCGTCCAGGAAGCCTTCGTTGGATTTCTCAACAGCCTGCCCAACTACGACAACAGGCGGTCTCTGGAAAGTTATCTCTTTTCGATCTGCGCTTATAAGATGACAGATCATCTCCGCCGTGAGGGGCGCCGGCCGGCGATTCCTCTTTCCAGTGGACAGGACTCCAGCGGCGGTCACTGGCAACTTCAAGGAGAGGACCGTCCGGCCAGCAGTATCGCGCGATCGGTCGAACGCAAAGGGCTCGAAGAGCAAGCACTGGCCGAAGCATTGAGCGAACAAGTTGAAAAATGGCAGACCAAGTCTGATTGGACTAAGCTCAAATGCATCGAAATGCTGATCGTAAGAGGCAAACCTAACAAGCTAACTGCTGAGCTACTTGGTATTACTGAACAACAGGTGGCCAACTTCAAATTCGATTTTTTGGCTCGTCTTCGTACCTTGGTCAAGAGACAGGATCTCGCTCCAGAAGTCTTCCCAGAGCTCTACGAAGAATAACAGCGTGCCTGCTAAAAACCATTTTCAACACCAACGTCTGACCGCCGACGAGCCCGAGGCTCCTTGGAGTACCATCACCACCCCCTTTCCCGCTCAACTGGGTGACCGCGCGTTCAAGGATTCAATTGAGCGCTTTATCTCTTCTATCCAAGAGCGCATTGATTCTCTCTGGCTGGTCCATGGAACCTTCGTCGGCAACGATGCACTTGGCATTTTTGGCCAGATCGAACGCGCAATTCCGGCGCTTGGCCCGACACTGAAACTTCTTGGCAAAAATCTCACCGACGCTCTCGCCGGTGACACGGGTAACTTTAGCAATCGGTTCGCGGAGCAGATTTCCGGCACTGTCCCCGTCAATCGTATTACTTGGTCGGGTGAGAACAGCCACTCTGGTCGCTGCAAAGCGGCGATCGAATTGCTGGCGGCTATGACCGCACAAATTGAAACTTGCCCGCGCGTTCTGTTATGGGGGCACAGTCACGCGGGCAACATCGCAGCGTTAGTCACTAATATGATCGGCGCCGAACCGTGGTGCCGGGACGCATTTCTGGAATTGACCGAACCCCTGTTTCCGGCGTCCAATAAACAGAGCGCCGAGCCAACGGCGCTGCAGAAAGTGCGAGAAGCATTTTCCAGCGGCACCGCCCAAAGACTAGAATTGGATATCGTCAATTTCGGCACACCCGTTAGCTACGGTTGGGATTCCGGTGGCTATCGCAAATTGATGCACGTCGTCAATCACCACCCCGCGGCCGGTCAGCCGCTTTGGTTGTGTCCGCCTGTCAAGGTCGCAGGAAGATGGTTGTTTCCAAATTACAATTCAAGTGCCGGTACAGAAGTCGCCGTGCAGGATTCTACCGATGGCAGCGACGAACAAGTTTCAGGCGATATGATTCAGATTCTAGGAATTGCCGGGTCTGAGTTTTTACCTTGGTTACTGGACCAAAGCACTCGCGATTGCGAAACGGCGTTGCAAAAATTTATTGCTCCGGGTCACGAGCGTGGCGACTACATTCGCCACGCGAGTATTGGTTCGCGCGTTGCCAACGAGGGCATCAGCGTTCTGGTCGAGTACGACAATACGAACGGGCTGGCCGCCGCCACGATGGGGCATAGTATTTACACCCGAACCGCATGGCTTGGTTTTCATTGTGATTTGGTTCGAAAAACGCTCTATTCGACTGACGCGGCAGGCGAATCAGGACTGCCGAAATTGAATTCGTAGCCCTCTTCCAAACGTGACAAATCTCATACTGTTTTTTGGATCTAATAATGTCTGCAGTCCGTCAAACTACACTGTTGTTCACTTGTCTTGCAGCCATCTTCATTGGCAATTGCTTTGCACAACAACCGCAGATCGATACGCCCGATTTTGGCTACGGGCCACTGGAAGAAGTGGCTGAGGAAATGGGAGGCTTGTTGCGGCTGGAATGGAAAGGTAAGAACATCGCGCTAAAGCGAGATTGGGACGAAAGGAAAAAGAAGGTTGAAAAAGACGAGGAGTTGGAAGAAGCAATCGAGAAACTGGTCGAGGGAGGTGTTGACGAGAGACGCCTGAGAGTACTCACCGGGCGCGCACTCGGAGATGTTTTTGGTAGAGAAAGCACAGGCGTTGAAGAAGCGTTCTTCGAGATACAATCTAGTTTGGGCGGAGGTGGTTCTTCCAGAGGCGGATCTGGAAGGCAACAACGGATGACTTTTTCAACACGCGGTCTGACGGGCAACGCGTTCCTTATTGAAGATGATGTTTGATTCTCTTTCACAGAAACCGAAGCATTCGAACGAAATTTCGAAATCCGCGATAATACAAATGGGAAACTCAATTTTACGTTCTCTTACGAACAACTTTTCATACGGTTCATCCAAAACGAAGAAGGCGATACGCAATTGATCTGGATCGAAGACGACAAAGTAAATGCTTATGTTGGCAGGACATTTTCCGATTTCGTGAACGACAACCCGCAAGCTGCAAACAAGATTTTGTTCCCGCTGTTTCAGCATCTCGGGATCCAGATGCCGATGGACGAGATGGCCCCTCACGTCTTCAAGTTTGCCCTAGTCAGACTCGAACAAATACAAAACATAGACGAGGAAGAAGTTCAGCAGCTGATAAATGACCTAGACTCTGATAGTTACAAGATAAGAAAAACTGCCAGCGAAAAACTGGCCGAAGGCTTCGTTCGTTGGTCGGCGCAGATTGAGAAGTACCTGAAGGACGAATCGCTCACGCTTGAAGTCAAATCGCGACTCAACGAAATCGCAAGCGAAAGGGGCAAAAGTGAAATGGACAAGCTTTTGGCGGATCAAAAATTGCTAGAGTCCCCCAAATTCTTGATCAAGACTTTCGATGTTGCTAATGATGAACAAAAAAATCTCGTCGCGGATCAGTTGGAAAAAGTCACCGGCCAGAATCACGGTACGGATCTTGATGCATGGAAAAACTGGCTGAGTATTTCAGAAACGAAATAGCGATTTCTGTTTCTTCCTCTCTAAGTCAAACGAAACCAGTGCTCCTTTTTCGGCAGAAAAAATTGCACAGGTGATGTTTTTACATCGGAGGCCGCGTCATTTACCAACAGACCAAGCATATGGAACGAGGCACGCTAGAAGTTGCTACTGGGCAATGAGGATGTCAATGAAGAAAGGAATGTCTGAGAAGTCGACAACTCCGTCCCCATTGATATCTGCCTCATCAAGGTAAATACCGGATTGCAGAATCGAAATGAATGAAGGGATGTCAGCGAAGTTGATTACTCCGTCTCGGTTTGCATCGCCTAGTAGGAAATCATCTTCAAACACACCTAGCGTTGGAGCACCTGCGATCCAACTTGCCGCGAGATTGCCGTTGGCAGCAAGAGCGTCTCGTTCCAGAACTTGCCCCGAACCATCAGCATCGCCCCAAGGAGCAAGGTCGTCGTAGACGACTTCGTCGACCACAACGTGCGGAATCTCCCCTAGCACATCAGGCGTGTCGGGCTGCTGTAGTGAAATTCTACCGAAGCTGTTGGAAAGTGAACCCGAGAAACCACCAACGATAGTGACTCCGGTGGAGATATTGTAGTGTTCTCTAAACGCTGCAATTTTGAACACGTTAGATATGTCAGACGGATCGAATGAAACCACCACGACCGCTTCTCCCGCAGCAAGGGAAGTACCAGCGGCAAAATCGTAGTCCGCTTCCCCACGCAAACGCCAGTTCGTTAAATCAATTGCGTTCGAGGTTGGATTGGCAATTTCAACGTACTCCAAATCATTGTCACTCAACGTCGGGTCGATCGCTAAAGCCGCCGCGCTTGGATCTCCAGGGTGATAATTGATTTCGCTGATCATCAACGGGCCAACTTCGGCATCACCATTAGCGCTACCGAATGAGGTCGAAGCAAGACGTGTCAATCGACCTGTGCCATTGGGCAGGCGACCAAGGGATTCACCGTTAAAGGTTGCGTTGAATTCAACTGAATCTTCCAAACCAATAAAGGCTCCACCAGATGCTTGGCTCAAGTAAACTTGGTCGCCTTGAGATCCATTGAGGGCAAATCCAGTACCGTTCGGATTGAAATCTGACTCGTCCAACACCAGATAGCCGCCAGCGCTGATAACCGTGCCGCTTGGAATTTGATATTTCAATAAATCATTACTTTGATCACTCAAGTACCAACCACCGACGTTAACTGCCAATCCCGATGAATTGAACAACTCGATTGAATCGGACTGAGGCGCGTCCGTGTGAGCAAGAATCTCATTGATCACTACCCCAGACGGACTGGCTGACGCGGCGCCGGGAGTACCACCAAGCTCAGTACTGGCTCGCCAGCTGTAATACTTGCCAAGCTCCTCCACGGGAGTATTCACTGCATCATCAAGTACGATGCTAAACCCGTCACCGTCGGTAGCGAACGGAAACGGATCGGAATCGTTGTAGGTGAAATCGACAATGACACTCGAATCGGCGGCAATCAAAGAGATGGCTTCACCGCTGTTAGAAAGCCCGCCTGAATAGACGCCTAAGATTAAAGCAGGATCGACGTTGGGGTAAGCCGCAGTGAACGCAGCGACGTCTCCAACCAGCAATCCAAACTCACCTGCCGCAATCGATGTACCTACGGCCAAAGTTAGCGGGGCACTAGGGCCATCGGTCAGCGTTACGCCTGACAAATCAACGGCTGCACCGCCAATGGCATTAATGTTGTGCAGTTCGATAAATTCGGCACCGCTAATTGCTGGATTGTAATTGATTTCACTGATACGAAGGTTTGACGTCGAAGCGGCTTCACCGGGGACGAAAAAGACCGCCGATTGCAGCGCTGACCAAGTGCCGTTGGAACTACGCACCCGGCTGAGGATAGGCGTGGTTTCGTTCAGAGTTATTTCAGTGTTGCCCGGTTCAGCCACGAACAGCCGGGCATCAAAACGGAGATCGCTGCTGCTGCCGCTGGACTGATGGATTTCGACGG
>CAZDBE010000259.1:0-8394 GCA_964503675.1 uncultured Pirellulaceae bacterium
AGTACGTGCCTTGCAAAAGATGGTTCGGAAGAAATCAAAATTTCTTTGAAACCACCTTCCTTCGGGAGTATAGACAGAATCTCTCAACTGCCACAATGGCGATATTTATAAAACGAAAAACAAGTTTCAAACGAACAATCGAGTGCTGTCATACGTTGTATAACGGTCAGGCAAGGAACGCCCGAGACGTCGCCAGGATAGGCAAACTTTGATTTTTTTTCTTCATCTTACCTATCCGGAACTCTGCTATGAGTGCATTCAACGCTTCCGACGAAAATACTGACAATCTTGCCAGCAATTCGTTGGCTCCACCCACCATTGAGCTTTCTCTGTCACGATTCGAAAAACCAATCGAGGTCGATTTGGAGCAGTTTTTCGAATTCAGCTTCGACCTTGCAGAGGACCTACTAGATCTTGAGTTCCAGTTCAAACCTCGCCGACGGGTCAGTTCCAGCCGGACAACCCTAGAGCGCTCGGCAACGCGGTAGTGCTGCCTGCTCAGTAAATGCGACAAAAAAAAGCAGCAACCTGCCATGCAAGTTGCTGCTTGATTGATTCTTTGAATCAACTGACTTTAACGTCGACCAAACTCCACTCGACGTGTACCCAACTGCTGCTGGAGACGCTGAACAATGCTACTGTGCATCTGACTGACGCGACTTTCGCTCAAATCAAGCGTTGTGCCAATCTCTTTCATCGTCAGCTCTTCATAGTAATAAAGAATGATGATCAAGCGCTCGTTGCGATTAAGGCCTTTTGTAACCAAACGCATGAGGTCGTTCTTCTGGACTCGGCGAGTTGGATCTTCGCCTTTTTTGTCCTCGAGAATATCGATCTCACGGACATCTTTGTAACTGTCCGTTTCGTACCATTTCTTGTTTAAGCTGATCAAACCGACTGCATTTGCGTCGCTCATCATTTTCTCGGTTTCTTTAACCGACAGCTCCAATTCTTCGGCAAGTTCGACCACAGTAGGTGCTCGTCCCATCTTGGTTTCCAAACGCTTTGTCGCATTGGCAACCTTGCTGGCTTTCGATCGAACCAAACGTGGAACCCAGTCCATCGTTCTTAGTTCATCCAGCATCGCTCCGCGAATACGCGGCACGCAATAAGTTTCAAACTTAACTCCGCGCTCCATGTCGAAGGCATCGATGGCATCCATCAATCCAAAGACACCAGCCGAAATCAAATCGTCCAGCTCAACTCCATCGGGCAGACGTTGCCAAATTCGCTCAGCATTATATTTGACAAGCGGAAAGTATCGCTCCATCAATCGATTTCGAAGTTGTTTGTCTGAGCAATCCGGTTTGTACTGCTTCCAGACTTCAAGAATTTCTTCTTGTGATGCAACAGAAGTCGCCATTCAATCCTCCGTGATTGTTTCGCGCGATCAACGTAACTTAAAAGCGTTGTCGGGTATCTTATTGTTATTGGCGGGTTCAGGCGTTCCCCAGAAGGGAACATATGAACCTGCCACCACTCTTTTTTGTCTCCCCGGCGATCATTCGAAATTTCAATCTGAAATTCCTTTTGTTGCCAGAAGGGAGATAGTTATCAGAAAACGTTCTAGTGCGTCAATGAACAAATTACAAAGTTGAATTTTTCTTTAAACGACTCAGTTGTTTCCTACTGCGTTTCTCATGGAGCATAATGCGCCGGATTGTTTCATCGGCACAATGGCCTTGAGGCAATCATTCAAAATTCCGATTTTTCCCATATTGGGAGATGTATGTTTTGCTAGCCACGACCTCAAGGCAACAGATTTACAGATTGACGAACGAACCAACGACCGGAGTAGGACCATTTTCCCTTGGCCCCAAACGCTTGCACAACGACCGTCACGCGGCAACAGGCGCTTCCTCTCCAAGCTGGTCAGCAGTGACCTCACCTACGATCTCAACCGTTGCGTTAACAACCTCGCCGGTTCCCATCACAAACAACTCGGTCTGACTTTCCACTGCCATCTCAGCGATCACAGGACGAATGTGTTGCTGCACTAAGATAATTGGCCGCATCCCGTTAGCTGCCATCTGGTTGCCGAAGCTAACGATTGAACGGGCCAGCGAATCGACGACTTGCCGAGGCAGATCCAAGCGAATTTCCGAATGCTCGCGGTGCCATCCGCAGGCGATGCGATCCTGTAATTCATCCGACAGAGTAAATGCGGAAATAGCGCGTCCTCCAACCCCCGCGAGCCCCGCAGAGATATGCCGACCAAGGCGAATCCTGACCTTCTCGTTGAGCTGCCATCGGTTCTTTGTCTCCGAACAGTGATCGCCAAGCGTTTCCAAAATTAAGCTGAGCGGTCGAATCGAAATCCCTTCGGTAACCAGCATTTTCAAGACCTGCTGCACTTCGGCAAGCGACATTCCATTCGGAATCAGTTCGCTGACGACCGAAGGCGAGTGCTTGGAGACTTCGTCGATCAACGTGCGTGTTGCGTCACGTGTGAGCAGACTTGCCGCATGCTCCAAAGCCAACTGTTTGACTTGGGCAGTCAACATTTCTGTTGGTTTGCTGATCTGATAGCCCTCGGCTACAGCATGCTGACTGTACTCCGGCAAAATCCAATATGCGGGCTGAGGCATCACTGACTCCGATGCCATGCCAACGATAGTGTGACCTTCCAAGGGCCCCGTCGCCAACCCACTGTCGATCGCCAGTAAAGCGGCTGGATTGACCGCCCCCGATTCGATCTCATTTCCTTGCAGCAATACTCGGTAGGAATTCTGCGGTAAGGATAAATTGTCCTTGATGCGAATTTTCGGCAGCACGATTCCCATTTCACTGGCCAATTGCTTGCGAACGACACCAATGTCCGCCAACAACGTGCCACCCTGCCGTGTGTCGGCCAACTGAATCAGATCAATGCCAAGTTCGATCTCCAGCACGTCATTGCTGAGCAATTTCTCAAGGCCAACTTCTGGGGGAGGCGTAACCCCGGAACTCGCAGCCTGCGCGGCTTCGCTTTCTTCAGTTGCCCCGTCGGTCATGAAAGCAATCACTAGGAAACCGGCGGCCAACGTCAGCAGCGGTAGCATTGGCATCTTCATCGTCACCATTACGCACAAGAACGCGGCCGTCATTACCATCACGACGGGCTTGGAAAAGAATTGATTGACTGATTCAGAGGACAGACTAGTTTCCTCGGTACCGCGTGTGACCAACAATCCTGCAGCCAACGAGATCAATAAGGCGGGGATCTGACTGACCAAGCCATCGCCGATCGTCAACATCGTGAACGTGCTGGCGGCTTCAGAAAGAGACATTTGATTTGCCATACCAATCATCAAGCCAACGCCGATGTTGATAGCAGTAATCAGCACACCCGCCACCGCATCGCCACGTACAAATTTACTAGCTCCGTCCATTGCTCCGTAGAAATCGGCGTGGGCCGCAACTTCGCGACGCATGACCTGAGCCTGTTTGGCGTCGATTGAGCCAGCATTTAACTCGGCATCGATAGCCATTTGCCGTCCTGGCAACCCATCAAGTGCAAATCGGGCGGTCACCTCACTGATCCGTGTGGCTCCTTTGGTGATGACCACAAACTGCACCACGACAATAATTGAGAATATTACGAGGCCAACAGCGATGCTTTCTCCGGTTACGAATCCGGCAAAGCTTTGGATCACTCCACCAGCAGCCGTTTCTCCGTGTGTGGCTCCCTTGGTCAGAATCAGACGAGTCGTGGCGATGTTCAACGACAACCGAGCCAGCGTCGTGGCCAGCAAAATGGAAGGAAAAACACTCAACTCTAGCGGCGATCGGGCATAGATCGCCCCCAACAGAATCACAACCGCGAACGAAATGTTAGCGGCCAGCAGCACATCCATGATTGCCGGAGGCAGCGGCAGGAAGATGACCAGCAAGCATCCAATGATTCCAACTGGCAGTAAGTAGTCTGACCAGCGTTTTTCAAAACTCATAGTGACGTCCGGATGAAATGGTGGTTCGAGGCGGATTTCCACAGGAGCCCCGACAACGTGCGGGCCAGACTTTAGATAAATCGAAAATTACATGCCAGACGTTTTTCCGAAGTCGCAAAGTACGGTAATCTCTGGAGCGCACAATGTCTTGATGTTGTGACCGCCCGATTCCGGAACACACCCGCGCTTGAACAAGTACAAAGCCAATAGTGATAGCACTCCTCCAAGCCGCGATCGGTCTTGATTTGCAGTGCGGTCTCTTTAAACTGCCCACCCCCCGCCAGCAGGAAGTCTGGCGTTTTTTCCAAGCCCCTCTGTCGGCTTGGCTACTGATCCAAAAGGAGTTGGAAATGAGTTTGGCAACGCGGATGTTGAAGAACAGGTTCACTACCTCAATGCTTGGCAAAGCGACAGGTATCTACGTCGCGCTGGCCTCGTCTCAGTTATTTGCTCAAGATGCTGCCAATGTCGAAGCCCACGAAGAACTCGCCAAAGGTTTTATCAACCTCTGTAGACAAGCGTTCGCGGGCGGCGAAGCGAGCGAAAAAGCCGTAAAGGTCCTTTTGGGTACATACCTCGCGAAGGCATTTTTAGTCATGTCAGTCGCTTGGATCAGTTACATCATTGCTTCAGCAATCGGAAGATACATTGGTGGCATGGTTGCCAGAAAGGTCGACTTAACCTTAGGGAAGTTTTTGACCAAGGCAATCAGAAACCTAATCATGCTTGTCGTCGCAATGGGCACCATGTCATATATTGGCGTCGACGTTACTGGACTTGCCGCCGTTCTGGCCGCGATTAGTTTTGCTGTTGGTATGGCGCTCCAAGGAACGCTCGGCAACTTCGCCAGCGGCGTGATGCTGCTGCTGTTTCGCCCATTCAAGGTAGATGACTTTATCGTGCTTGCCGACACGCAAGGCACGGTGGAAGAAATTGACCTCTTCACTACCCGAATCAACACGATGGATAACCGGCACGTGATCGTCCCCAACGGCGAGATCTTCGGCAGCAAACTGGAAAACTACACACGCAACGAGCTTCGCCGAGTCGATGTGGCTGTCGGCGCCGCCTACAGTGCGGATCTGGACGAAACCCGCCAAGCACTGGAGCGCGCAGTAATGTCGATCTCAGAAAGTGTTGTTGATCCTCAGCCGCAAGTCTATTTGGACTCGCTGGGAGCATCGTCGGTGGATTGGCAATTGAGAGTTTGGTGCAAGCCGGCTGAATACTGGGGTGTGCGTGAACAATTGACAGCAGCTGCGAAAACGCAACTGGATCTCGCCAACATCTCGATTCCGTTTCCTCAATTGGATGTTAACGTCATTCAGCAAATTGCTGCCCAGTCACAACCGACACAGCGCAGAAAATCAGCCTAACGCCAAACGTGTCTGGCCAGAATTTCTTTCTGTTGTAAATCTCCCCAAGTTCCTGATCCTTCAACCCACCACTTCGGTCTTTGTTTCCAAAACTGATCACACGCTACGTTGTCTGGGAGCTGTTGAAGGTATTTTTCCTTTCATCAGCCGGATTCGTCGTGCTGATGTTGTTGATCGGATTAGCAGAAGAATCACGTGACCGCGGCATCGGACCGGAAATTGTCATCCAGCTGATACCCTATCTCATTCCCAAGGCGTTGATGTTTGCGATGCCGGCGACTTGCCTGTTTAGCGTCTGCGTTGTGTTTGGGAAAATGGCGGCGGAAAACGAATTGGTTGCCATTCAGTCAATGGGATTGTCAAAATCCGTGATCGTGTTCCCCGTGATCATTCTTGCCTTTGCGGTTAGCCTGTTCGCGGTGTGGCTCAATGACATTTCGTTCGCCTGGAGCTACTGGGGGGTAGAACGAGTCGTGATGCAGGCCAGCGACAAGATCGTGTATGGCGTGCTGAAACAAGAGGGCAGCTTTCGCACAGACAAATTTTCCATTGAGGTTGATGGCGTCGAAGATCGCCAACTGATTCGGCCCACGCTGACCTTTCATTCCTCAGGAAACAATGTTCTTCGGGCCAGCGCTGCGTCGGCGACACTGGACGCCAATCCGGAAACTCACAGTCTTGTCTTCACGATGAACAACGGCCTAGTCGATGCCGAGGGTAAAGCCTCTTACCGTTTCGACGGACAAGAACGGCGCGAAATTCAGCTAAAGACACCCGAACAGATTGCAAAATCCTATGACGACCCCGGACATTTGTATTTGAACCAGATCGGGTCTGCGATCCGCAAACAAGGCAACCAAGTTCGTGACTTGCGTCGAGAATCTGCCGTGCTGGCGGCCAGCCATCTGATGACGGGTGATTTCGTTGGTTTGACCTCTTCACCTTGGAAATCGCAAGCAAAGAACATCGAGGACGCCAATTACCGGCTTCATCGCCTGCACGTGGTACCTCATCGACGCTGGGCAAACGGTTTCAGCTGTCTCGCGTTCGTAATCATTGGTATCCCAGTCGCCATGAAACTTAAGACAGGGAACTTCGCGACGACATTTGGAATCTGCTTTTTGCCGATACTCTTTGTCTACTACCCGCTGTTCATGTACGGTTTAAACGGCGCCAAGTACATGACACTGCCGCCATGCGCGGCGTGGCTGGGTAATGCTGCTTGCATGCTTGTCGGAGCAGTTCTGTTGTTCCGTGAACTGAGAAGATAGTGCGGCGCGGCATCTCACGCGACTAGCTACTTGATTTTGTCATCATAGGTGCGCCGCCAGTCGAGACATTCGGGGCTGCCGGTTTCGAAGTCTCGACAGACATTGGGGCGCACTGTATGGTGCTTACACATACGCGTCTCCATATCTAGCCAAATACAGGGGCCGTCGAATGTATCAAGCGTCTGGCCGTACTCTGGTTTCTTATAACTGGCAATGTAAGCTTCAAGCTCGGCCTTCAAATCATCAGGCAGATTGTGCCAATACGACTCACCCGGATGCCCGGATAGCAATTCCTCTCTCCGCCGAGGGCTGACCTTCTTATCCGATTGCTTTTCAAGCGAATCGATCTCATCTGCCGTCATCGGATCGCGTGGCGTGATGTAGGCCGGATAGCCCATATGGAAACAGCAAACGCCACAATTGGCGCACTCCACAATTGGCAAACCACCGACAGATTCTTCAGATGGCGAATTGTTATTCAAAGACACGCTTGCGACATCGGGTAAAGGTAGAGAAACTTTAAAAGGATTATCCAATTGTAACATATAAGAAATTTCCTGATGGCAAAACTCCTCTCCATTCAAACCGGTACACCCACTGCCTACCCCGCCGATCTAGAGAGTTCACTTGCCTCAAAACCGTGGACCACCGGGTTCTTCAAAACGCCAACCTCACAGACCGTTACCATCGGACACGAAGGAATCGACGGAGATGGCCAAGCCGATCTAACCAATCACGGCGGTCCCGACAAAGCGATTTGCGTCTACGCTTCCGAACATTTCAGTTTCTGGCGTTCCTTTCTGAAGGACGAACAGATGGACGCAGGTGGATTCGGTGAGAATTTCACGACCGAAGGATTAAACGAGGCTCAAGTCTGCATTGGCGACCGTTTCCAGATTGGATCAGCTATCGTAGAAGTCTCGCAGCCGCGCCAGCCCTGCTGGAAACTAGCTCGACGATGGGACCGCAAAACGCTGACTGTCGAGGTTCAACGGACAGGAAGAACAGGTTGGTATTTCCGAGTGATTCAACCGGGAAAGGCAAGGGCAGGGCAGGCGTTTGAATTCGTTGATGCTGGATCGGGTTCATCAAAGTGGACGATCGCCGATGCCAATCAGGTGATGTATGAGCGTGACGTTCCAAAATCAAAGATTGAGGAACTGGTTTCGGTTGCGGCACTGTCAGACAGCTGGAAAGAACAGCTGAGAAAACGGCTATCGGCTTTGTGAACAACGGGCGCACAAAAAAACGCTGCCCGACAACCGAGCAGCGTTTTGTTCTTCTACCAACCGAATTTTCGGTTTAGTACATGTCGTGTCCACCGCCGTGTCCATGACCAGCCTTCTCTTTAGGCTTGTCAGCAATCAGCGCGTCACTGGTCAGCAACAAAGTCGCAACGCTGGCGGCATTGGTCAACGCCGTCTTGGTAACCTTGGCAGGATCAATCACGCCAGCAGATACCATGTCGACGTACTCGTCTGTCAAAGCGTTGTAGCCGAAGTTAGTTTTACCTTCTACCACACGCTCACAAACGATGCCGCCATCTTGACCAGCATTGGTTGCGATCATGTTCAGCGGAGCACGACAAGCGCGAGGCACGATGTCGTAACCAGTCTTTTCGTCGTCGGTCAATTCGCCCGGCTTGACTGAAGCTGAGGCTCGCAACAACGCTACTCCGCCACCAGGCAGGATACCGTCTTCAACGGCCGCACGAGTCGCGTGTAACGCGTCTTCAACACGGGCCTTCTTTTCTTTCATTTAAGATTAAGTCGCGGCACCAACGTTTAGCTTGGCAACGCCCCCAGCGAGTTTCGCCAA
>CAZDBE010000260.1:0-8304 GCA_964503675.1 uncultured Pirellulaceae bacterium
TGAGGCAAAACGCGAAATGCTGAAAGGTAACTTCGCATAACTAAGTGCCATTCGTGACCGAGACCGATGCATTTGGCAAGCTGTCCCGGCGCGGCTACCAGATTTCAAGCCGCTAAAAAGGTGGATTCCTCGGTTTTCAGAACATTTCCGACAATACATGGGTAAACAAAGATTAGCCGCCCGTCTGTGCATGACCGTGCATTGACGTACGGGCATTACCGGCAAACAATCATACAACTGGACCAGCACGCTCATGAGCGGCGACATCTTGGCGCCCGCTAACCGGTTCATTGTGTCCTTCAACCTTAGCCCCCCTCATCATGGACCCACTTCACTTTTGCATCGCGATGGTTCCACTGGCAGTTTACCTACTGCTGTTGGGCCTGCTGAACCTGCGGCGGACTCCGTTTGTCACCTCAGGCGCTCGTGATGCAGCAGCAGTCGGAATCGGCATTTCAGGCCTAGTGATCGCTGGGCCCATGGAACTGTTCATGCCTCAGGCGGCCGCGTCCCACTACGGCGCGATGGTTTGGTTAATGATGCTGGCATTTTATGGGTTGCTGGTTTCACTGATCGTGTTGCTGATGAGAACGCGCATCGTGGTCTACAACATTACCCCCGAGCAATTGCGACCGCTGCTGACTGATGTGGCCAAAAAGTTCGATAGTTCGTCGCGCTGGTCAGGAGATAGCCTGCTGATTCCATCAAAACAGATTCACCTGCACCTCGAATCGATTCACTGGTGCAGAAACGTGCAGCTCGTCGCCAGCGGGAACCAACAAAGTTTTGAGGGCTGGAGGAAATTGGAGCGGCATCTGAAGAAATCGGTGGCTGATATCGAGGTTGGCCCAAACCTGTTCTCGTTTCCACTGTTAGTTGCGTCAGCCGTCCTAGCTGCGGTTACGCTAATCTGGATGTTGTTGGATAAAGAGGCAGTCGTATCAGCGTTCAAGAACATGAGCGAATTCTGATCATTTTCAGAACGGGGTGGCAGCGCACGATGGACGTTTCGATTTCAAAAGCTTTTATCAGTGCCAGATGTCTGATACTGGTCCTTGCATTCACCTTGACCAGTGTCAATCCAGTTCGTGCGGACAACTACAAAGGAAATGCCAACGCCGCAAAGACGTTTCCCGATTTCAAGATTCAATCCACCAACGCTAAAGCCGCCAAAACGAAATCGGTCACACTTGCTTCGGCTAGCGAACTCACTCCCGCTACGGGAAACACTGCAGTTACGGTCGTCTGTTTTCTTGGCACCGAATGCCCCCTAGCGAAGCTGTACGCCTCTAGGCTGGTCGAGCTAGAACAAAAGTACGCTGGAGACAACGTACGGTTTCTTGGCCTTTTCCCAAACCTACAAGATTCCCCCGACGACCTACGAGCATTCGGTAGTGATTTCGGTATCAAATTTCCTATCGGTAAGGATGACGACCAACATCTTGCCGACGCACTGGCGGTTAAACGGACGCCGGAAGTGTTTCTGGTCTCCAACTCCGATCGGCAGATTCTCTACCGAGGTAGAATCGATGATCAGTATTCGCCTGGAATCGCTCGAAAAGCACCCTCTAGAAATGATCTGCGCATTGCCATCGACCAAGCACTTGCCGGAGAACCAGTAGCGGTCGCTCGGACAGATCCCGAGGGGTGCCTGATTGGCCGAGGACGAAAGACTGTCTCGAAAAACCCTACTGTCACATGGGCCAATCAAGTTTCCCGAATCGTAGCGAAGAACTGCCTCCAGTGTCATCGCACCAATGAAATTGGCCCATTTTCGATGGAACAGTACGACGAAGTTGTGGGTTGGGCGGACATGATGATGGAAACAATCAGTGAGAAACGCATGCCGCCGTGGCACGCCGATCCGGCGGTGGGTAACTTTCTCAACGAAAGGTCAATGTCTCAATCCGACATCGAAACACTTGAACAATGGATCGACGACGGGATGCCGTTCGGAAATCGAGAGCAGTTGCCGCCAGCCCCTCCAGCGGTCGCTGGCTGGAACCTTCCCAAGGAACCCGACCTTGTGATTCCCATGTCTTCCACGCCCTTTTCAGTCCCCGCCGACGGAGTCGTGGACTACCAATATTTCGTCGTCAATCCGGAATTTAAAACCGACCGATGGATCTCGGCTGTCGAAGTGCGTCCCGGAAACCGTTCGGTAGTTCACCACAGCATCGTGTTTATTAGGCCACCCGACGGGACAGCCCCTGCCGGCGTTGGTTGGTTGGGCGCCTATGTCCCGGGGCAACGCGGTTTGGAATACCAACCCAATCGAGCCCGTTTCGTTCCAGCAGGCTCTCGGTTGGTCTTCCAGCAGCACTACACGACGACGGGCAAAGCAGAAGAGGACATCACTGATGTTGGGATTGTATTCGCTGACGAAGACAAAATTGACTCCGAGTTGATCACGTTAATGGCGATCAATCAAGATTTTGAGATCAAGCCAAACGAGAAAAGCCATCGAGTGACAGCCAGCATTTCTGGGTTTGGAGAAGGCCGGAAATTGATCAGCGTCTCTCCGCACATGCACTTTCGCGGCAAGTCTTTTAAGGCTTGGATTCATCGCGGTGAGTCCACTAGTCCTGATCAGACTTCACCGGAGCTAATGATCAACGTGCCTCGATATGATTTCAATTGGCAGCACGCTTATCAATTCACGGACCAACCAATCCTCGACGACGTCGAATCCATTCGTGTTGAAGTTGAGTTCGACAATTCGGCCTCCAACCCTTTTAACCCAGATCCCTCGGCTTGGGTAATGTGGGGCGATCAAACATTTGAGGAAATGGCGGTGGCATTTTTTGATGTCGAAAGACCACGCAAGTTTGCGGCTGCGACTGCCGCTGAGAAGAGCCAGAAAATCCTGCCTGATCTGCCAACCATTGAATCTCTTAATGAGCTCCAGCGCAAACGTCTCGATCAATTTGCCACCAAGTACTTTGAAAGGTTCGACAAGAATCAGGATGGCCAAGTCGTCGAAAGCGAACTTCCGCGCATCAAACGCCGAGAAGCCAGAAAATTTGATCAAAACAAGGATAACGCGGTGACCCCTGACGAACTGACGAATTCTATCTGGCGGCGTTTCAAGAAATAGTCAGCTCGCAATCGTTAGCACTAAAAAGTAATGTACCAGTACGCGTTTGAATTTACTGCCAAGCTCAAGCATCATCAGTTCGGCCGATCCAACTACACAGTCGCTTACCTTCCGGTGAAATTGATCAAGACACTGCCGCTGAAGGAGTATCCACGTCTTCGGATTGACGGCGAGATAAATGGAATTCGTTTCGCTAACGCACTTCACCCTGCCAGCGGCAAGTGGTATCTACTGGTGCCGCGACGGATGCAAAAGCAGTGCGACGTTTCTTTGGGCGACCGCGTCTTCATTCAGTTCGACATCGCCGACCAAGACGCCGTCGAAGTACCCGAAGAGCTGCGGTTCGCTTTAGAGGTCAACGACCAAGCGGCAGCAGTTTGGTCAGGCCTCACCCCCGGAAAACGCCGAGGGTTTGCTTACCGAGTTAACTCGGCCAAGCGACGCGAGACAAAAGCCAACCGCGTTGAGGAGGTAGTCGACGACCTTGTGAAACTGTCGGCGGGAAAGAAACTGAAACCCCGCAGTCGCTGGCATTGAGCCAATGGCCGTCTCTGGCCACTGCGCCGCCGAGATATCTGACAGCGCCTTCTCTCGCTGATATGCTTTATTTGTGTCTCTATCCCACGTTGCGCCGTTCCTTCAGCAATTCTGGAAATTTTAAAAGATTTCCTGTGACGTTGCCTCATTTAGTGGAACTCACATCCGACATGACCACAGTATCAAGAGAGAAACAAATCGAACAACTAGATTTGGACGAATTTGACTCGGTCCGAAGACTTGTTGATCAAGCTTGCGGTGGGTGTACGGACTCCTTCCGCGAACTGGTTGAGTTGAATCATGAGTCCGTGCGGTTGTATCTGGCGCATTTCGTTGGCTGTCCTCACCAAGCCGATGATTTGGCTCAAGACGTTTTTCTGGTTGCCTATCAGAAGCTGAATGTGTTTGCCGGACAGTCAAAATTCTCGACATGGATAATCGGAATTGCGCGGCGCAAGGCACTTAACTTCTTGCGCAACCAAAGAATTAAGCGGAAGAGAAGTCAACAGTACTTTGAAGCTGGACTCATTGAACAGCAGATGAGCCATCTTCAGCTCGAAACTGATGAAGTCGGGCGCGCTCGGGCGGAGGTCCTTAAGAGTTGCCTGACAGAGTTACCAGATCGGTCGGCGAGGTTGATCGACCAGTTTTACTTTCAAGAAATGACTGCGGTGGAGATTGCAGCGATGCATGATCAGTCACGCAGCGCGATTCGGACGAAACTCCTGCGAATTCGCAAAGTCCTATTACGTTGCATCAATTCAAAACTACCCAGCTAAGCTGAACTCCAATTTCGCTTCCAACGAACAGCAGAGTCTAAATCATGAGTGCCAATCCGAACAACCAACCGATGAGTGAGCAACAATGGGCGAAACATATCGCCAAACGAAAATCCGGTGCCGCGCAAGGCCCATCTGAGAATCTCACAGCTGCCCCACAACAAGTTTACGATCTTGAGGTGGACTCGAGCCTTAGAGGCCTATCTCAAATTTCCAACAACACGAACTTCGTTGACGAGGTCATGGAAAAACTTGCCGAATCAAACGCTGATAGTTCCGCCAACGGTCAGGTTCGTAAGCGGCTTCCAACCATTGCCCCGGCTTTTGAACGCAATTCTGATCAAGATATCTCAATTGTTCCAGAGAAAGACGAATCAAACATTCCTAAAGAAGATGTCTCAGTTGCTCCTGGAAAATGTCTGGCGTCCACCGTTGCGGAGCACACGCACCAATCGTTCGAGCCTGAAATAGCTAAAAAGCCCTCCTCCAGAAGAAATGGGTTTCTTGTCATTGCCAGCTGCCTAGCCGCAGCAGCGCTCTCTGCATATTTTCTCATTCCGATCCCAGCCGAGAAGCAGACAGTTGAGTCTCAAGAGCCTCCGGCGCCCAAAGCGTTTTTCTCCCGAGTCGGAAACTCCAATGACGAAAGAGCGGCAGAGGATCTCGCCTCCGATCAATCGGAACAGCCGCAAGAGCAAATGCAGGACTACGGATCGCCTGAAGAAATTGATTCGCTGCCTGATACAGTCGCCGGAGTAGAAGAACCGTCTGACTTCCGCGCAGCGACAGGCCCTGAGCAGGAGAACCAGCATCGCGCTGCTCGGTTGTTCGCATCTAACGACCAACCAGTTGAGCGAGAGCTACCTGCAGTTCAAGATCTGCCAGAAATGCATGACCTGCCAGCAGCACCTGATCAGCCTGTCAACGACGACCGAATTATTCAATCCAACAAAACGTGGAATCTGGTTTTAAGTTGTAACGACGAAGGAGCTGGAGCTTTGACGATCAACAACGGACTGGTAACTGATAATGGGGCTCTGATCAATTCCAAACACCTGATTCGCTGCATCGGGAACGAGGCTGCGAAAAGATTGGCGTTTGTTCAGGGGCAAATTGGAGAACAGATTGGAGGCTCCGTCACAATTGGGAACGAGCGATTTAGTTTTGAGGCCCCGGCTGAAATCGAAAAAACCATAGAGAGAGCAATTGTTCAATTGAATCTTGCCCCACTCAGAACTCGTTTATCCTTAGCTAATTCGATCGCAAGTAAAATAAAACGCGATGCAAGAAAGGCTGCTGAAGAGTTAAAAAGGCCGGCCATGGAAGCTTATCATCAAGCTCTTCAGGCGAGAGCAGAGGCCGCCAGAACGGGCAGAATCCCGCTTGAGCTGGTTAACCTGAAGCCACCAGTGTTTCTTCAGAATCTTAATACTGGTCGAAACTTCTCACCCCAGCAGCAAGCGTGGCTCAGCGAGATCAAGGAATCGCTCTTTGCAGATCTGCGATACTCTCCGTCAACTGACGAGCTCCTAGTCTGCTTAGACGCCGTGATTAAAACGGAAAGTTTTCTGCGCGGACTTGCGAAAGAAAAACTGCGGTGGAAAAAACAGGTCAATCGTGGCAAAGTCGAGAAGGATGCAGTTGCCTCCCATACGCGATCTCAAGAGGCGCTTGCTACCGAAAGCCAAATCAATGATGCCGAGTTCAAAAACTTCGTTCACAACGGAAGTAAGCTTGCCCCCCCAATTGAAGTGGATAATTTTGTTACCAAATCTCTAATTCAACACCTTTCGGGTATGGAGTTGAAAGCGCAGCTGCATGCAAACTCTCGTTCATACGATCTGTTCGATGATGTTGACGCTTTTAATTCGGCCATTAGTTTTGTTAGCACGAACATCAACGAAAGAAGAGCACTTCCAAAGCAACAGCAAGCGGAACTGTTCGAACCGCTTGAAGACATTTTACCAGATCGTCCTGACCTAGAGGGGCTTCCCTTAGCGATGGGCGACGAATGTCGACTTAGTGAAGAGGACGCAAAAATCCAAACTAGCGTTTCTAGCAGTATAGGAAGAGTGTTGGCAACGTTCGACACGTTCGGCAATCGGAATCTTGGAAACGACACCTCAGCGCGAAGAATGGTTGTTGGGGCGGCAGTTGAAAGTTGCAGCAAAAAACATGCAAAAGAAAACTCCTCTCAGAATTTGGTAACGCTTGACCAAATGATGCAGATTGATCACACCCGTTTAGTACTGGATGTAATCGAGAACCTGCGTGAGGCCAACACGGATACCGCTATCGAATTGCTCGCTAAACGAGCCAAGTTTGACCTGCGCCCTGAAGTCCGATTTTCGGCAACTCTCGCGCTCAAGGAAGCTCCTAGAGAAAAGTATCGGGACGTTTTACTAGAGGGGTTCGAGTACCCGTGGTACGTCGTCGCTCAGCACAGCGCCGAGGCGCTCGTTCGACTCGACGATGCGGAAGCGGTTCCAGAACTCGTTGAACTTTTGAAAGAAGAAAAATCATTGACTTCGGTTGAGGAAGACGGAAAACTTTTTCAAAAAGAGGTCGTGGCGGTTAACCATCTCAGGAATTGCCTTCTCTGTCACGCTCCCTCAATGTCACGGCAGGATCCTAGTCGGGGACAGGTTCCTAGCTGGGGACAACCGCTGCCTCGAGAATATTATCATTCAAGCAGAGGTACGTTTGTTCGAGCGGACGTCACTTATTTGACTCAGGATTTCTCGGTCGTGCAGCCGGTTGAAGATCACGGGCTCTGGCCTGCGAATCAACGAATTGACTATGTGGTTTATAAGACGCCGGTCTCAGAGAAAGTGGCTCAGAAGAACGCAAAAAAGGATCAAAACAAAGATCACCGGGAAGCGATTGTTTTCGCCTTACGGTCCCTAACTGGGGAAACGCCTGAAGACGACTCTTGGGAAAACTGGAATCGAATCGCCGACGGCATTAATTAAAACCAGTGGTGAGCATCACTAGGTTTAGTACTCCGTCCTATCGATCTTGTTTCAACAATTTAAGTCGATAGAAAAGTTCATGACAAAAAGATTTTGACAGGACGATCGCTGCCAGCTTATTGCGAACCTCCGCGGCTTGACTTTCATGCCGCTATTGAGAATGTTTAAACAACGTCTCAGCACTCCATTCAGCTCTGTGCCCGCTTGGGCCGCGAACAATCCCATATGAATGTTCGTAGATTAACAGAGTAGGCGATTTCTCTTTCACCTGTTGCGAGGAGTGCAAGATGCATGATCAGATTTTAGACGCAACGACAGACAAGCCATCAAAGCCGGGCGGACTAAAGTTTGCTCGGTTTCTCTACAACCAAAACCCATTCTATTTGGTCAGCGCCGCTCTGGTGCTTTATGGGTTTAGCGTGTCGGTCACACAAGACGAGCTCACGAATTCCGCATGGATATTCGCGAGCCTTTTTTATGGATACACAACGCTGTTGGCGCTAAGCGCGTGGGCAATTGTGAAATACGGCAAAGTCTGGGATGACGCACGATCGATTCTGATGGTGCTGCTGTTGCTGTTACTTGCTTTGTCTTCTGGTGTCGATTCGTTTTGTATTGCGATGCCTTCAACGGCTGTTCTTTTAGCGACGGCTGGATTTACGTTCGCTGTGTTGCTGTCTGAGTTTCTGATCCGTTCTCTTGGAATCAAGTTTGGAGCTTTGTTTCGTGGTCCGCTCTATTTGATGTTGGGAACAAGCTTTTTCTTTCCGCTTGCATTGACCGCCCATTCTTCATATTTTGCTCAAACCGATGTAAGAAGCGTCGTGCTTATATTTCCGTTGTTGTGTGCAGCATCTCTGATGTCGCTTATCCCGGCAATTAGAAAGGGCCGCCAAGCAATCACAGAAAATGGAACGCC
>CAZDBE010000261.1:0-8248 GCA_964503675.1 uncultured Pirellulaceae bacterium
CCGAGTTCTCCCTGAGCCTTGCTGCTAGTCACGACGGGCCCACCTGGAAGCAGAGCGATCTGCTCGAAGGGTGGGAGTTTTCGCAAGAAACAATCGACCCTTGTGCCAGTTCGAGCAGCCCTGCAAACCGCTCAGCTTCCTAGCTCTCACGCTCTACAACTGGTCCCTCACTGGTCATTCCTTTGAAGTGGTAGAAGGTTGCGGCCGATTCACCATGTGAAAACTTTTTGCGCATGAGCGAGTAAAGTCGATCTTCACAGGTCGAAATTACGAATTGCCAGCGATCCGGTTCGGTCGCCACAAGACCACGAATCAGCTCCACAAACGCGTGCGCATTTAGATCATCGAAGTGTGTCACCGGATCGTCAAGCAAGATCGGAGAAAAACCGGACCAGTTTTGGCGTAGGCAGCTACCTAGGAAGACACTTAGCATCAAGATCTGCTTCTGAGAGTCACTGAAGTAGTCTACGGGCTTGACTTGGCGGTCGCCCCAACGAGCCTCCACGACAACCTTGTCTTCCGTCGGGACCAGATGAATTTCTTCAAATCCAAATACTGCGCGTAGTCGCCGCTGAAGAATCGAAATGAATGGCCCGTAAAGGTCGATATGTTTGGCGATAGCGATGCGTCGATATTCTGCAAGCAACTTCCTTAGTGTTCCGACCGACTTCTTGTTCGCAGCAGCAGCGTTTTTTTGAACTAGAGCTGACTTCTGTGACAGTTCAATATCGGCAATGTCCTGGGATATGGCCGCGATTTCTTTTTCAGTGATCTCCGCGTTCATCGCAGATTCTACTTGAACCATGAGCTTCTCCAGTTCACGAAGCTCAATACGGTAACGCTGTGCCTTCGCAATACGGTCTGAAATAGCGCCCTCCGACGCCAGATTCGTGATTCCTAGGTCGGCGACCTTTTCTTCAAACAACTGAATTCGTGTTGACGTGACATCATTGCTTCGTCGCAATGATTCGATACTTTCGTCTACCAAGTCACGATTTTTTCGAACCGAAAGCAAGTCTGTCTTTTGCCTATTCAATTGCTGTACGGCGGATTCTCGCTGTTTGCGGATTTCAGTTAGCTCACGTTGGCAATCCGATTCGGAAGACTGCAAGTCGCTATCGGAAACATCTTCGGCGATTCCAAGTTTACCGATAGACTCTCGGAGTTGTTCGGCGAGGCGTGACCGCTTCGACTCTGTATCCGCAATAGCGTCGATGTCAGACGCTGAAGACTTCAAAAGGTCTTGAACAGTCTTGTCTCTAGCCAACCGTTCAGACTCTGCCCTAGCAAGCTCTTTCTGCTGCGAAGTGACTTTCACACTGCAGTCCTCAAACTCACGTTTTGCGATCTCCCTAGCTTCACGGAGTGACTTCAGTTCAGTCGTCATGCCCTTTTCACGAAACCTGGCTTCAATCACACCAATCTCGCGGCCTGCAACCTCTATGTCATTCTCGAAATCGCTTACTCGTCGAGACAAATCTCCTTCTTGTCGGTTGGATTCAGTGATTCGCAAATCCAAAGCAGCATCTTGTTTTCGAGTTGCACTCAGCGTGTCGAACACTCTGCTTGCTTCTGACGAACGCGAGTCCTTACGCGATCTAATTGCATTTAACACTTTAGATTGATCTTCGAAAGGCGAACCGCAAGCAGGACAATTGTCGTCGTCAACAAATTGCTCAATTTCGTCAAGAAGACGGGTCAGGTCCGTGCTTGATTCGGAAATTAGCTTGTGAGAAAGAGAGAGTTTTTCCAGCTTCGTTTTTGCAGTATCGCTGTCAACTTTAAGAGCGGCCATTTCCGATCTGGTATTGGCCAAGCTCTTCCGTAGCGATTCCAAATGCTCCCGTCGTTCTCGCTGCTTTTTTGACATCGATCCGAGTCGCTCCGCCATCTGCACCAATTCTGTGGTCGCATCAAGTTTTCGCGACGCGGCCGTCTTGCTTGCCTCCAATTCCGAGAGGAGCTTAGTCGCCTGAGCTAGTATCGCAGCAGCATTCTTGAGATTGAGTTGCTGTTCTGTCACGCTTTGCTTATTGATCTTTCCGGCTGACCGTAATTTTTCGAGTTGTGTATCGAGATCACGTATCGTACGGCGTAATTGCCCCAGAACCTTCAGCGAATCGAGCCGATCCTGCGCGGATCTTTGTAGATCTTGATTGCGCGTCAGCAGCTCTTCTGTTCGAGAAACTGCTGAATTAAGCTCGCTGATTCGTTCCATTAGGCTTTTCGACTTCGTGACCAGTAAGGCTAATTCCTTCGATTCGGCTTCGCTCTTGTTTCGGTTCTCGACGTTAGACGTCCACTGAGTTTTTAAGTCGGCCAACGTGGAGAGTTCACGTGACGCGGTTGCCAATTCAGCCTTGGCTATCGCTTTTGTCTCTGCTAGAGCCCCTTCAGATATCGCAACTTCTAGGTTCAGTATCGACGATACTTGTGCGCTAAGTTGTAATGAGAGTTGATCCAAGGGAAGCAAGTCTGACGAGGCTTCAAGCGATTGCTTTAAGCGGTCCAAATGCCGCTGTTTTTGCAACAGCTGCTCACTAAGGTCTCTGTTAGTCTCGCTTTCACGTTGTAACCATTGTCCGACGAGTTTCTCGACTCTTTCGACTTTGGTAAGCCCCGCTGTATAGTCGTCTAGCGCAATCATTCTTGAGAACAAATCGTTAGGAATGAATGAATTCCGTCTAAATTCGAGGAGCAACTCTTGGTCATCCTGCCCGAATAAGTGCGTAGCCCTAAAAAGCGGTTCAAGATGGTTGATCGTGAGTTTGGTATTGCTCGTAACCCCTGTTAGCAGCGTCAATAAACTCTTCCGGTCGAGCCGCCTCGTATCTATCCAGCAAGCATTAGTGTCTTTGACCGACCTACGGGAACGATAGTCAACCGTGCCAGAATCGTCTGTCACCTCAAACTCCAGAACCACCTCAGCCTGTGCTTCTCCTTTGTCGAGGTGCGTCGCCAACGCGGCAAACTCCTCTACTGACCGCTTAATACGTGACAAACGTCCGATCCTACCCGTGCAGGCGAAATCTATCGCGTCAAATACCGACGTCTTACCCAACCCATTCTGCCCGTACAGCACGGTAATCGGCGCCGCTAAATCAAACGACTGTTCGTTTCGATAGGCACGAAATGCTTCAAGATGAACTGCTTTCAATCTTGTTGCATGTTCCGATGTTTCGATGGTGGCAGTTTTGCTATTGGGCAAATCCCCTCGCAAATCGGGTAGTTTTAAACTTCCGTTCTTGAGCGTTTCAACGATCCCTTTTTCTGACCGACGTCCCGGCTCAACAAAATCTCGCGACAAATCAGAGCTAATACCACATGATTGCATCAAACTTCGCGCGGACATTGGTCGCGAAACAGCTGTTGCCCCACTACTTGGCAATGGAAGAAATGGTAGACGTGCAACTTCATTGGCAAGTGACTCGGCGTCTTCATAGAATCGAAGAACATACTTGCGGCAGAAATACGGATCGGCTTCAACTTGAGCGAAGAAACCATCCTCTTCCAGCTCATCATCATTTCGGAACAACACGAAGGAAAGAGACGAATTGTCCCACTGCGCTTTGAATTCACGGTAGAGCTGCTTGAATTGTGAATATGCTGATTCGTATTGATTCGCAGGTGAGCCGTTGGAAATCGCAATCCCGGCAATATCTGATTTCCACGCGTACACCAACAGGTCGCCGTGCTCACGAAATGACTCCCTCGAGACTTCCGGAATTGACTGCGATATCGCGTCTTCGACTGCGCTAAATGATTTTGCGTTCACCGACGTCGATTAACTCCGTAATGAATTTCCGAAAATCATCTTCATTGCTAGCCCCTTGGCAACTAGATAGCAACGTTGCGTAGTCGATGAGTTTTATCCCTGCGGAATTCGTCTCATAGAACTTGGTAAGCTCCGCTTCCGTTGCAACAGAGTTGTGGTCATCTCGTGTAACAACAAGAACAGGTCCATGCGACTTCGTGCGAAAACTCTCGAAGTGTTCTCGGCACAATTGGTGTGAGCCTGCTTTTATTGCAACTATGTCAGTGCCTTCGGTGCCAACAGCTGCGTGTAAGCTCGCATTCTCCATACTAGCAGTGGTGGTCGTCGAAATAAGCACAACCGAATTCCAGACATGTTCCAGCCCAGATCCAGCCTCTTGATCCCAATCGTCAACATCGGTCATACTTGCCGTGGGACTGCAGAGTCGAATTTTCTCTTCGCTCGACTTGCCATCAAAACAACGCATTGCAGTCGTTGTCGTTCCCTCCGCGGCGATTGCCGCCTCAACGAAGCTAGAGTGAGCAAGCAAGCTATCAGACAGCGGGTTGGCCTCAATTTCGTCTAGCTCATCCTGAATCCACTTGGTTGCGGCCGGTACGCTCGCACACGGCAGCCGTGCATCATTGGAAGTTTCGATTGGGTGGATTTCGGCAGTCACCGGTCGCTTTCGATCCGTCGTGTCGAGAGTAACAAAAGACGGCATTCTTACCGAACAAGTGTGAATGCACTCTCCCATTTCACGGAATACGATATCTTTACAGGTGCCCAAATCACGCGTAGCGTCCAGACGTTTTGGTTTAACCGTAATCGACGGAGGTGCTTGTCTCACGTTGCAATCGACCGGTGCCGACGGCGAAAACACGATTGAAGTAAAGCCGAACAACCCTTTCCGAGTTGGTCTCTCGGCTGCAGCTGTCGAGACCACAATTACAGCCGAACCCGACCGGTCAACGAAGGGGTAAGTGCTTGAATCGACCAGGAACTCCCGCGTAGCGCTAGTGAACGTATAGTGGTTCGGCTTCGGATTGTGCTGCAAGAGGAAGGCCAAATGAAACTGTTTCGGGTCACCTAACGGCCTCCATTGCTCGTTAATGGCATTCAAGAACTGCTTTGGAACTTGCTGATGGCCGTCGCCGTCCCGACCGATCCAGTCGTAACAAAGAAACGATGCAAATCGGAGTGCGACCCCATTCGAAAATTTTGCCCGATACAGGTTCATCGACCGACCTCGGAACATTTCAGAGAACGACGCGTTTTCTTCTGGCCACGCCGCAGTCACTTTGGGTTGTATGAACACTGAAACACTGCCTGCAATTGATTTCAACCACGTAATTGAACAATTTACCCATTCAGTATCACTCACGCTTTCCGGCCTATTTGCTTCCGCTACTTCGCACGAATCGCCGAAAGACTCTACGACCTTCTCATAGTCGGCCTTCGATAGGCCATCGACACCGGCAATTACAATTGTATTATTCGGAAACTCAGCATTACGCATTGCGTCATCAATTAGCTGAACGCCAGTGAGTCCGGGCACACTGTACTCCGGCAGCACAACGAAGGATGGATTCACACTTTTCGCACAATCGAAAACCCGTCTGATAGATGACTCGTATTTCTGAATTCGAGATCGCGATAAACAAAAGGGCTCTTGATCCTCTGATTCAAATTTCACAAACGGCTGATAGAGCAGCATTTTTACGTCGCTTGTGGGGACACTGAAGTCGATTGTGTGCTCAGTGACTTCCATTTACAGCTGCCCTACGAACCATTGATGTTTCGACGACCAAAAGTGAATATCGCAGAAATGGCAGTGTTTGGAAGGCAGCGGGCAAATGCTGGCTATTACAAAGTAATCATGGCACTCTAGTGGCCACTGCTAATCGCGATCCAATCACCAACCGGCAACAAACGAGATCCGCTATTCATGCGGGCCGTACTTACGGATTTGCTCGATCAAGGCCGCACATTCCACCTGCTCTACGCCACTTTAGATGGTAAGACGCAGCTGATGGTTGACGTCCCCACCGCCATGACGAGGATTGCTGAACGGCTCCTATCTGCGAAATTCCCCGACGTTCAGCTGAGCCGCTGCGAAACACACCTTCGTCCCAACGAAAATGACCAGCTTTGGAGCCGCTACTTACTCCTCAAACCAGATATCCGTCCTCTCATCTTTAGGGAACGGTTTCAGGACCACATGGAACGCAACTACGTGGATCCAGCTAGCGCATTACTTCAAGCCGTACAGGATATTGGAGAACACAGCACCAGTTCGAATACGTCGGTCCATTCAGTGGTCAGAATCAGCGTCACTCCGGCCACCGCTTGGCAAAGATGGCGAGCGCGACGGCTGATACAGCGGCTAAGTCATCCTTGGTGGGATACACACGCGACCCTTAAAGATATCTATGCTGATTGGGCGAACGGTCGCTTACGTCGGCGTGTCCTTAGTTGGCCCATGGGGTGTCTGATCCCACGCGTCAAAGTTAACGACGACGAGCTAGCCACCAAAGTTGACGCGCAGCTCTGCAATGCGTCAATCGAATTGGTTTCCTGGTCTAACCCAGCCGACGCACTTTTGGCTCGCAAGCAATTGTCGGCTATGGCGGGAACGTTTGCCGAGTTCACCGAGCATGGTCGTTGTAAGTTTGTAGCATCACGAGTGCGAAAGGGGACTCGTCGCCTCCCCCCGACATCGCTACTGAGCGACGCCGATCTCGCCCAGCTATGGCACATACCCACGGATACAGTACAGACACCAACGTTGGCTCGGCCACCGATCCGACAATTGCCGCCGCCAGTCAATCTCCCCACCGCTGAAGCCTCTGCAGGGGCGGCGAAGTTGGGGAGGGTTGCCTTCGGTAGTGACAATCGAGTCTGCTATTTGCCGCCGCTTGATCGAATTCACTGCCTGATTACGGGAAAATCTGGATGCGGTAAATCGACGCTAATGCACAATTTGGTGACTCATGATGCGTTTAGTGGTGCTGGGATTGGTGTGATTGATCCGCATTCAGATTTGATCGAGGATATCGTTTCCACGCTGCCGCGTTCGCGGACGAACGATGTCGTTCTAGCGGATGTTGCAGATCGGAAATGCCCGGTGACTTTCAATCCGCTCGCATGTTCCGATCCGCAGCAACGCCCGCTAATTGCGTCAAGTGTGTTGTCGGCGTTGAAGAAGGTCTTTGGCTTTGATGAAACCAATGCCCCACGACTCATCAACACGTTGCGTTACACCTTACTGGCGCTGCTTGAACAAGAGAACACAACTCTATTGGATGTCCGACGAGTACTAGTCGATAAGAACTATCGCAAGCAAGTGGCCGGAAACTTGGCGGACGAAGAAGTACGCTCATTCTGGCAAGATGAAGTTGCTAGTTGGACCGATCGTTACGAAAAGGAGACGATGCCGGCCATACTCAATAAGCTAGGGCAGTTTACAGCGAATCCGATCACTCGAGCGATTCTGTCTGATCCCAAAGGAACCCTCGATCTGCGTCACGTAATGGATCGCGGCCAGATTCTGCTGGTCAGCCTGTCGCAAGGTCTGATAGGTGAGGACGCCGCGACATTGCTGGGTTCGTTGATGGTAGCGGGAATTCAACAGGCGGCGATGAGTCGAGCGGAGCTGGAAAAGGACCAACGAGCAATCTTCAACCTGTACGTTGATGAGTATCCGGTCTACGTGAACGAGTCATTTGCTGCGATATTGAGCCAGGCGCGGAAGTATGGATTGCGGCTTACCGGAGCTCAACAATATCTCGATCAGGTCGATCCGGGGCTAATGGCGGCAATGTTTGGCAACGTCAGTACGCTTGTGTCCTTTCAGTTGTCGTTTAACGATGCGGAAGTGATGGCCAATCAACTTGGTGAACCGCTCAATCCGGCTGACTTAATCAGCTTGCCCAAATATCATGCGGTGACACGCTTGGCCATCGATGGTGTCCCCAGTCGTCCGTTTATTTTACGAACATCGCCGCCACCTCAACGGAATCGCCAGATGGCAGACGCCAATGTCATCCGCAAAGTTTCGCGTCGTCGCTACGGAAGGCAAAGCGTCTAGCAGGGCGATCACGGCCAACCTAGTTGGCCGGTGCGGTGATCGCTCAAAGATCGGCGTGACTTTTCTTGCCTGCAATATCAAGCACAAGGTATACTAAGGACATGGCAGCGAATATCTCTAGAAACGCAGGCGAAATCCCGGCTGGTGACAAACAGTCGCTGGAAAACATTCTCGGCCAGCCGATCAGCTCAGGTGAGCGTGTCTACATCATTTCGTTCGATGCGAGCGAGCCAACCGAGCAACAACGCGAGCAATCCGCTCAACAAATTGAATCAGTGCTCGATTCCGCCAAACTCCACGCCTCGAAAAACGGCGTAACATCAAACGACATTGATAGTGCCGTGGACGAAGCGATGGAGCACATTCGACCACGACCCGATGCGCATCGTTCTTGACTCAAACAT
>CAZDBE010000262.1:0-8125 GCA_964503675.1 uncultured Pirellulaceae bacterium
GGGGCGAAGAAACTCCCTCAAGCCAATCGGAATGCTCCGGTATGTCGCCGTTTGTTCTGAACGGCTGGAAAGACGCCCCATATTTTTCCGTTTACCAAGATGCAGGATATGGCTATGAATCGCACATGGGCTACTCAACAATTCTGTGCGCGATCTCCACTGTGTTTACTCGGCTTGCTCGGATGCGCTCTGTTTGCGTCTCCGGTTGCCGCCCAAGTTTTTGACACGGTTATCAATGTGCCACAAGATGTGGTCGAGATTGTCTCGAGCCGCGGTAATTCGGCTAGTGTTGGAGGCGATGGCTTGACCACTCAGCTAAACATTTCTGATGGCGGTTCCGTAGGCGATTTTTTTCGTGCCGACTCTGGAAGCGTTGTTAATATTGGCGGCGGATCCGTTGGTTCTCAATTCGATGCCAATTCTGGCAGCAGCGTAAATATCAGTGGTGGATCCGTAGACGGTAGCTTCAAAGCCGATTTTGGCAGTGTCGTAAACATCAGCGGCGGCTCCATAGACGATTACTTTGCCGCATGTTCCAGCAGCGAAGTAAATATTAGCGGCGGCACCGTATCGGGTTTTTTTGTGGCCGATCCCGGCAGCGTGGTAAATATCCGCGGTGGATCGGTAGGCGATGTCTTCCGGGCGTATTCCGGCAGCGTGATTAATCTGTTTGGCAGAGATTTTGTTCTTGATGGTGTGTCGCTGGACGATACCTTGACGATTGGCGATGCTTTCACAATTGTCGATCGCAACGTTACGCTCACTGGCCTGCTAGTTGATGGGTCGGCGTTCAGTTATGACCTCAAGGGTTCGCGATTTGGGCCCAACGTTTTGGATTTTTTTGAATCTGGATCAACTCTCACGGTTACGGTCGTCTCGCCGGTCTCCGCTCTGGGGGATGTCGATTTAGACGGAGAAGTGACGTTTTCGGATATCCCTCCGTTTGTTGAAATTCTTATAGCAGGCAGCTATCTCAATGAAGCAGATTGCAACGAAGACGGTGAAGTGAACTTCGCCGATATCGACACGTTTATTGAAATTTTGATTGCCGGCTAGGCAGCAGCGGTGAGCGCTGGCGGCAGACCCACTAGAGAAGTAGATCATGAGAAGAAGGATGACCTTGGCAGCCGTCGTACTTGTCTCCATATTTGCAACTGGAGCCAGTGCGTCAGCACAAACCCCAGGTATGTTTGAGATTCGTTTTAACGACTCCAGTCTAACAGCCCAACAACAAACTGAATTGGCTCCGGCACTAGCCGCGACGAAGAGCTACTGGGAATCAATAATCATCGGCTATCAGCCCGGCGTAACTCTCGATGGTATCGATATTGTCGTAGAAGCAGCGGCGATTGATGGACCGGGTAAAATATTGGCACAGGCCGGGCCGGGCGGCTTCTTCATCACGCGAGGCGGTTTCACATTCCTTGTCGACAACCAATTTAACTCTTCGGCTGGAGTTGTGACCATCGATACTGCAGATTTTTATACCCCACTAATTATTGACGTTCTCAAGCACGAGATAGGGCACACCTTAGGTTTCGGGAGTTTATTCGATGCCAACTCACTTGCCCCTAATCGAGGTGAGTACATCGGTAGTGAAGGTTTGATGGCGTATCAGGCAGAATTCGATTCCAACGCCACGTATGTACCGTTGCAGAATGAAATCCTTCCCGGCGGGATCATGGTCTTCAATGGCCACCTTGATGAGGACAATCCGCTGTCCGACACTTTTGGACGAGCTGCTGAGGATGAACTGATGACCCCGGCCATCGCAAACGCATCCAACGCCAACGATCCCTTCTCAAATTTCCTTTCCAACACTTCGCTTGGTATTCTTAGAGATCTTGGTTACGACACGGTTGATACAACGATCGTCGTTCCTGATCCCCTCTTGGGTGATTGCAACCTAGACGGTGTCGTAGACTTCTCGGATATCGATGCGTTCGTCGAAATATTGATCGGTGGTACTTTTTTGGAAGAAGCCGACTGCAATCTGGACGATGCCGTGACCTTCGCGGATATTCCTTCATTTATAACAATTCTTATTGCCGGCTAAGTTGCGGCAACGTCTTCCGGCGGCTTGCTTCGTTAGCCTCCATTGATAATTTTCTTGACGGGTAGATTGCTGATCGCCATACTTCTAAGAAGTTAACGACATCAACGTCAAGGACAGGGATTTCTGCGATCCGCGCAGCACTTGGCCTGTTTTCGCTGCTGTAGAGGATCCTATGAATATTCAACAATTGTTGAGGCGATTTTTATTGTGCTTGCTGGCGTGGTGTGCGTTGACAATCGCGCCCGCTCTCGCCCAAACCGTCAAGCATGTACCGCTGTTTACTTTCCACGGTGATTCAGGTGACGATCAGTTCGGTTTCGACGTGAGCGGCGCGGGGGATGTCAATGGCGATGGATTTGCCGATCTGATCGTGGGGGCACCAATGGATGACAACAATGGCCTCAGTAGCGGAAGTGCTCGGGTGCTCTCTGGAATTGACGGCAACGTTTTATACGAGTTCTTCGGCGATGCAGCAGGCGAAATTTTTGGCTGGTCAGTTAGCGGCGCCGGTGATGTCAATGATGATGGGTTTGCCGATCTGGTTGTGGCGGCACCTACCAATGTCAACGATATCGCACCCAACGGCAGTGCCCGGGTACTCTCGGGGATGGACGGCAGCGTTCTTTACACATTCAACGGTGATCCAACTGCTGACTTCTTTGGCAGGGAATTGAGCGGCGCCGGCGATGTCAACGGTGATGGTTTTGCTGATCTGATTGTGGGGTACCCGCTGAATGACAGTGCTCGGGTGTTCTCCGGAGTAGACGGCAGCGTGCTCTACAACTTTGAAGGTGACTTGGCTGGCGACCTTTTTGGAAGGAAAGTTAGCGGCGCGGGCGACGTCAATGGCGATGGGTTTGCCGACCTAATTGTAGGAGCACCAATGGATGACACCATAAACGGCCTAGAGAGCGGTAGTGCTCGGGTATTTTCCGGAGTAGACGGTAGTGTGCTCTACACTTTTAATGGTGATTCAGCTGGCGACGGGTTAAGGGCCGTGAGTGGCGCCGGCGATGTCAATGGCGACGGGTTTGCAGATCTCATCGTCGGGGCGGCCGGTGATGACAACAATGCCAATGGCAGCGGTATTGCTCGAGTGTTCTCCGGAGTTGACGGTAGCGTTCTATACACCTTCGAGGGTGATTCATCTACCGACCTTTTTGGTATTGGTGAAAGTTTGGGCGTTTCAGTTAGTGACGCGGGTGATGTCAATGGCGATGGCTTTGCTGATCTGATTGCGGGAGCCCCCAATGCTGCCGCCAACGGCCAAAGAAGCGGTCGTTCTCGGGTGTTCTCCGGAGCTGACGGTAGCATTCTCTACACCTTCGAGGGCGATCCCTCCAACGGATTCTTTGGCGATAGTTTTGGCGTCTCAGTTAGCGGCGCGGGTGATGTCAACGGAGATGGTATGGCCGATTTCATCGTTGGTGCCAGTAGCGGGGGAGCCAATGGTGGAGGTTACGCTCGCCTGTTCGTGAGCAAGATCATCATTTTGGGCGATTGCAACCTAGACGGTTTCGTGGACTTCTCGGACATCCCTGCGTTTATTGAAGTTCTGACCAACGACGGTTTTCTCGACGAAGCCGATTTCAACCAAGACGAAGAAGTGACCACGGAGGATATCGCTCCGTTCATCGAAATTCTGATTGCGAGATGAGCGGCTTACCAAGCGGTGCGCACCGCGCATCAGCTCTGGTGTAAACAAGCACGATTTCAGACCCGCCATGCAGAGATACTTCTTTGGCAGTTTGAAGAGGCGGACTGGGACGAATAGGAGAGTAGGAGAATTGAAGTCCGATGGGAAATTCTTGCAATGCCCCCTTGCGCGTGCTAAAAATTTGCTTCGAAGCGCTCACGGCGTGCGAGCGAAGACCAATTCTCTACATCAATTTGCTCCTAGCGTGCGAGCTGGGACCACTTCTCTTTCTATCTCTTTTTAAGAATGGGTGACGTGATGAATTCTTTTATTAGAACATGTTGGTATATGGCTTTGTGGGTTGGCTTCTGTGGGGCTTCTAGCCAATTGTATGGCCAAGTTGTCTACTCGATTTCCGGATTCGCAAACAATAGTGGAATTCTCGATAGCTCGTCGAGGGCCCCCGAGATCTCCGTTGGGGAATCGTACATAGCTGAATTTTTGATTGACACATCCGTACTGGATAGTGACCCGAGCTCGGATCGCGGCGAATATCCGAATGCAATTTTGTCTGCAACGATAGAATTCGAGGGTGGCTACATTTCACAAGTCGATTATGCGGGTGGCGATGTTGTTATCCAGCGGGATCTTGATGGTGGTGGGATCTTTCTGCTTGACGCCAATGGGGGCAATATAATCTTGGTTTACGATTTGCATAACCCTTTTGATTCGGATGCTCTGCTCATTGATCCGGCGACACAATTCGACTCTGCTCCAGCATCGTTTTTTCTTGTCCAAGAACCATCTGGCTTTTTCTCTTCCACCTCGGACGTTGAATTTGATGCTCAAAATGGAACCGGCCCGATAGTTTTCGCAGTGATCAGCTCACTAGATGTCCCTGTTCTACGGGGCGATTGCGATCTAGACGGTGCAGTGACGTTTGACGATATCGAGCCAATGATCGAGTATCTGATAAATGGCACTTTTCTTGCTCAGGCGGATTGCAACGACGACGGTGACGTGAACTTCGCGGATATTCCTCGCTTTGTTGAAATTCTGATAGGCGGCTAAGCGGCCGATTTCAAATCTACAGGAGCATGTGGATCCAGCGTGTGGCCGACACCAACCCTTTTCACTACTGCCCTTCATTGAGTGGTTGGCTAGGTCGGCCTGTAGCCCATTTAGCTAGGTCTCACTGCAAAGCACCGAAGAGTCGTTAACACGCTCGGCGGTGCTTTTTTCGTAGGGTTTGCTGAATCTCGGGCGCAATTGCCTGTAAAGCTATGAAATTTCATAGATCGACTGCGCGCCGAGCGGATCTTTCTTATTAGAATAGCTGAGCTTCTGAGAGTTATTCAGTATGGCTTGCTGTCGTCGGTGCAAAACGGCTCAGTTCGTGCTGCCAAATTCTCTTTCGTTTAATACACAAGATGTCGTTATGAATCACTCCATGAATATGCAAAAAATGATTATGCGCTCTCGATTGTCCTTGCTGGGCTTGCTCGGACTAACTCTGTTTGTCTCTCCGGTCGCCGCCCAAGTTTTTGACTCAGGGCCTTCTGATCAGACATTGTTCAACAACGTCATCGGTTTGCCATTTATGGAGGATCTTGGCGACGCCCAAAGTTTTGGGGGCAATGAAAATGGCATAACGACCCAGTTGAACGTTGATGGCGGCAGTATCGGCTTCTTATTCGTTGCTAACAGTGGCATCGAGGTAAACATCAGCGATGGTTCGCTAGGGGCATCATTTGACGCCAATGCCGGCAGCGAGGTTAATATCATTGGTGGTATCGTAGGGAATGGCTTCGACGCCAATTCAGGAAGCTTAGTAAACATTAGCGGCGGCATCGTGGGAGATCTCTTCGATGCCAATCCCGGCGGTGTGGTGAACATCAGTGGCGGCGAGGTAGGTGACAACTTCGACGCCAAGACAGGCAGCGCGGTAGCTATCAGCGGCGGCTTAGTCGGCAACGGCTTTAATGCCTCCACCACGGTCGACATTAGCGGCGGTAGCGTGGGCGATGACTTCGACGCGTTCTCTGGCAGTGTGGTGAATATCAGCGGCGGCGTAGTAGGCGATGCCTTTGACGCTAACTTTGGAAGTGTGGTAAACATCAACAGCGGCGGTGTAGGCGATGACTTTGAGGTCTCAACCGGTAGCGAAGTAAACATTAGAGGTGGTTCGGTTGGCGATAACTTCGTAGCCAATGGCAGCGTCAATCTGTTTGGTAGGGATTTTCTGCTTGATGGAGTGACGCTCGATGATGGCTTGGAGATTGGTGATACATTAACGATCAACGATCGCGACGTGACCCTTTCTGGTCAATTTGCTGATGGAACACCGTTCAGTTTTGAGCTCAATTCGACTAGTCCTGCTGAGGGCGGTGACATTTTCGCTCCTAATGCAGCGCTATCGGTGACGCTCATCATCATCTTGGGAGATGCCAATCAAGATAAAGCCGTGAACTTTTCTGATATCCCTCCATTTATCGAGCTGCTATTGTCCGGTGGCTTTCTCGAAGAGGCAGATATCAACCGAGACGGTGAAGTTAACTTCATGGATATTGAGCCGTTTATTGAAATTCTGATAGCCGGTTAGGCCGGAATTTAGTTGCCAATCTTGCTCTAACTTTAGCGTTGACAATACTCCACGAGGCAATCGGTTTGGGTTGTCTTCTAAACACTGAGAACACTTCTATGACTACGCATCAATTCATTACGCGGTTTCCATTTTGCTTGCTGGGTTTACTCGGATTGACTCTGCTTACTTCGCCAGTTGCTGCTCAAGTTTTTGACTCAGGGCCCTCTGATTCGGCTTTGTTCGACAACGTAATCAACGTGCCATCTGACCCGAACATTGGCGATGATGAAAGTATCGGAACTGATGAATCCATAACTCAGGTCAACGTCTCTGACGGCGGATCGATCGGAGTTGGATTCGACGCTTTTCTTGGCGAGGTGAATGTCAGCGACGGCAACGTAGGCAATTTCTTCGACGCCAACGACGGCAGCGAGGTAAATATCGTCGGTGGTGAGGTAGGTATTTTCTTCAACGCAAATTCTGGCAGCCAAGTAAACATCGGCGGCGGTAGTGTTGGTGATGGCTTCAAGGCCAATTTTGGCAGTATGGTAAATATTAGCGGCGGCTCGGTAGGCTCAAATTTCGATGCATTCTCCGGCAGCGTGATAAACATCAGCGGCGGTACTTTTGGCATTTCCTTCGACGCCAACGGTCCCTTCGGTGACGATCCCGGCAGCGTGGTAAACATCAGCGGCGGTTCCTTTGAACTCTTCAACGCTGAGGGCGGCGTAGTCAACATTAGCGGCGGATCTTTTGGTGATGGTTTCGACTCAGGTTTTGGCAGCGTGCTAAACATCCGCAGCGGCTCTTTCGGTGATGACTTCGACGTCAGTTCAGGTGAAGTCAACCTGTATGGCGGCGAACTGGCGCTTGATGGCGTGCCCTTGGAAGGCTTGGTGATGGGGGAGGCTTTTACGATTGTCGAACGAGGCCAGACGCTATCAGGGATGTTCGCTGATCGGACCGAGTTCGAGTTTGACCTCAATGCGAATAACGTTTTGGGGGCTGACTACTTTGATTCAGATGTGACAGTAACGGTAACTCTGGTCGAGGTACCGCCTGCTCCAATCGTGGGTGATGTCGATCAAGATGGTGTCGTTAGCTTTGACGATATCCCTGTGTTTGTTGCGGTTCTGATCGGTGGAGAGTTTCAATTCGAAGCGGATATCGATAGCAATGGAGTCGTGGACTTTTCCGATATCGATCCGTTTATTGAGCTTCTTATCGGGAGTTAGGTCAAATTTGGCCACAGAAAGGGGATTGCTCGTTGTCGGAAAACTCTGCCCTAACGAATGGGTCCCGACTGATAAGAGAGGGATGATCCCGGAGCTAAAACATATCAGCACACATCTCCAAATTGCCGCCAAAACACTCGTTGATTGTATGGGCCGAGGCATTGGTGTTCACAACACCTATTTGAAAGCGGCGGAAGCAGTTTCATCACGCCCGTAGAAGAACATGTGTTGCCAAGGAAGTTTGTCGTAGGACTTCACCAGTTTAAATCCGTTGGCCGTCAGTTCTTTTTCCACCTGTTCTTTGGTCATCTTGTGTTCTGGTTTGATCGGTACCGTTTTGTCTTCAGCACGATACTCGACTAAAACGACCATTCCGTTAGGTTTAAGGCTGTTACCAATCGCGGCCAACATTTGCTCTGGATGCGAAAACTCGTGGTACACGTCTACCATCAACACCATGTCAAACGTATCGCGCGGTAGGCGTGGATTGTGATACGAACCGAGAATGGGAACGATGTTTTCTATTCCCTCTTCTTCCATACGTTTGCGCATCATGGCCAGCATCTGTGGCTGCACATCGACGCCGGCTACGTAGCCCTTGGATCCGGTCATCT
>CAZDBE010000263.1:0-8095 GCA_964503675.1 uncultured Pirellulaceae bacterium
TTGGGTTTGTCATCGAGTCACCATAGAGTTTCTTGCTTCGATCAGCATTTGGTCCACTTTTGCAAAATCCGGTTGGTCAGGTAGCGACGTCCTTTCGAACGCATCTTGAAACCTGCGGTCCAAGTCTAACGCGATTTGACGGATCTCTTCAAACTGAAACTTCCCGTGACGAATCTCAAGCAGTTGATCGCGATGCTGAGAAACATCGATCATGATTTCACCGGTCTTCAAAGCGCTAATACCTGAGTACAGAAGTCGAATCAGATGCATGGCATGTTTGTTTTTGTATTTGCCTGTTTTCTCGTATGCATTCTTCATCCTTCGAAACTGACTCAACACATAGCCAGAGTAGGTTTTGTACAAATGGTTGGAGAGGAAGGCACCGCGATGGGTTCGGATCTTATCGCCAATCGGGCTTGAATCTAGAACGATCGGAGTCCACAACGTCTCAAGGATGTTCGGGTTGGCTTTCAGAGCCAGTTTGAAGAATTTCTCGATCTCCCAATAAACCTCGTCGTCTCTCTCTGTTTTGATTTCAATTTGCTCCGGGATCTTGTACAAAGACCAATGTCGATCGGCCGGAGGAAGGAAAATCCCTCTGAGGTCGTCATCAGAATCTTCGTTCTCCAGCCCGAACGCTTTCGAGCCGACTTTGCAGCGGTAGATGATGCAAGGCGAGAAATCTTCTTGTCCAGTGCTGTCCAAAACGTTCTCGATCTCTCGCCGCCGCAATGTCAACTGATCGAATGGAATTTCAATTTCAGATTCGTCAGCGAACCGAACCACATAGGGTTGCCCATTATGTGGCGGGCATTTAACGACGACTCCGACCGTTCCCTGTTTTTTGATCGGTCGGTCGATGGAGTTATTCGATTCAGACGCCGAAGCCTGTGTTTCAAGTAAGACGACTTGGGAGCCAGCAGGGATCACAAAATCGTCGGCCAGATTGCGGAGGTTGCGAGGAGGTTGCTTCATATTCTTCGTCGGGGGCATTTCCTACCAACAGTTAGTAGCTTGAAGACTCAACTATACGGCGTGGGTTCGGCCTAATCCAATGCAAATTGAGTAGGCTTATGAATATCCGAGGACCGGGGAGTGATTTCCCCGGTCAGTCTGAGCAGGGAGATGGGGGTAACAACTGTCTTTGAAGAAGAGAACGGGCGAAGGAATAGGGGCTGCTTTCTCTTGACCCTCAAAGTGCTTTGACGGCCAAAGGGTTATTGGGGTTCAAGGTATTATGATGGTCATACGTGGCAAGCTTCTGATGGTTGTCGGTAATCCACGTGGAACTGAGGAGTACTTGATCTGCGGATAACAGTGGGATGTGTAAACAAATACACGCCCTCAAAATCGCGCTTCTTTTTCTTCGGTTTCATGAGATAATTAGCGACCCGACAGAATTCCACACGGTACCCTGCTTGTGGAAACCAGTTACGTCGGTCCTCGAACTTATTGATGAGCGTTTATATGCAGAAAGAACTGAAACGGCATAGGAGAATTCTATGGATCGTCGGTGTAGCGCTGGCGATGCTGCTTTGCCGCGTTGCGAATGCGCAGAACATCTATTGCACGGACACCATTCGCTCGAACGCGATTCAAACTTGCATTAATGCGGCCGCTGCCGCCGGCGGTGGTAACGTGATTCTGGAGGACGCAACCTATTACATCACTCAGACGATCATCCCGAAAAGTAATGTCAACTTGATCGGACGAGGCTCTGGCTCAGTGATCACATGGGCCCCGTCGGTTGCCGATACCATTAACGCGCCGATGATTGAGGACGATGGTACTACCGCCTTGATCAACGTTGGATTCGCTAACTTCCGCATGCTGGGCACCGTTGACACAACGGATTTGAATGACCGTGACCGCGGCGACCACATGGCAATCTTCTTCGACGGCCCCGGAGACCCAGCGGTTGAGAGTTCGTTGCGGCACCACGGTATCGCCATCGCCAACCTCGAAGTCAGTCAGTTCGGTGGCATTGGCATCCACATCAAAGGATCCAACAACGTTACCTTCGTCGATATGAATATGTACGACAACGGGTGGTATCCATCAGATCTGCTCCACAACCTGTATCTGTTGCGTGTACGTAATGCTTCGGTGATTCAAACCAAACCCGAGGCCGGCTTTCGTGACAGCCCGTCTGGGCATGGGCTACGGATGTCCAGCTTAGAGAACGTTTACTTTGAAGGATTGGTGGTGGAAGACAACGCTGATCATGGCATTCACATGAATAATGTTGTGAACATGAAAGGGTTTGACATCACGTCACAGAACAACTGCCAAAATTTCCTCGGCGCTTGCAACAACATCCGCTGCTATGGTAGCCCGTGCGATTATGACTTTGGTTTGACGCAGCAGCAAAGTCCCTATTACTTTGCAGAGATTCAAGCGTCCTACGCCAACCACACGGTTCCAGGCGTGATTGAAGCAGAGGCGTTTGACATTGGTGGCAGCAAATTTGCCTACAACGATACAACTAGTGGGAATAGTTTTGGTGTTGCCGCAAACGGTGATCCAATATTGCGAAACACCGATGTCGATTTAGTTGAGTTAGGCGCGGGCAACTACAAATTGGGTTTTATCGCTGATGGCGAGTGGCTCGAATATACCGCGGAACTAGAGGCAGGTACGTATCGTGTTGACTTCCTTGCTTCATCCAACCGGGCGACGGGGGGACAGGTCGAAGTTGAAATCGATGGCACGAGCTACGGTACGGCCGTTATTCCGTCGACCGGTAGCTGGAACAACTTTCAAACATTTTCTCTCGACGATGTAGCAATAGCGAATAATGGTACATCGGTGATTCGTCTCAACTTTAGCGGGGAGGGCTTGGATCTGGATCGGTTTGAGTTTGCGCAATTGACTGTCGATGATCCCGCATTAAAGGGAGATGTTAACTTGGACGGTACCGTCACCTTTGCAGACATTCCCGCATTCATTAGCGTCTTGCAGGCCGGGATTTTCCAAGCAGAAGCGGATGCCAACTGTGACACAATTGTCACTTTCGCAGATATCCCTGCATTCGTCGCTATCTTGATAGGTCAGTAGCTGCATTCGTCTTAGCCCGTCATCGGACAAGATTAAGTGAGAAAGGCTTTTAGGTTTTTTGTGAGGTAGGAAACCGATAGAGGTGCCTGCACCTTTCCAAAGTCGCGCACGTACTTTTTTCTTCCCCGCGGGTGTATATTTCTGGTAGAGTCGCCGGTGTTTTAGTTTCATGCCTTGAATTGAAGTCATTGGGTCGCGATGGTCATTAAACTTTTTCGCGCAGTCTGCGTGTTAGCATTTTTGTTGGGATGTCGTTTTGCTGTCACAGCCGACTTTTGGCGAACGCTCCCCGCACATGACCGACATGTGCGGAAACCAGCCAGAATCGCTTATTGCACCCTGTCTGAGAACCCCGAACACGAGAACTGCTCGTGCGGCAGTTTTAGCAATTTCATTCTCGGCAATACTACTCCGTGGCAGGTAACCGCGTCAGGTTTTCGATCTGGTACAGGAATACCGGGAACGATCACTTGGAGTATCGTGCCTGATGGAACGATCGTGCCAGGGGGAGGCTCGACATCTTCAGGCGCCAGCGATCTGAACGCTTTTTTCACCAGCACTTTCACTGGCGGAGTCACAGGCGAGGCGCTAATTGAGCAATCGTTTAACCGCTGGGACGAGCTCAGCGGTCTGACTGTAGTGCGCGAATTCAACGACGACGGAAGTGGGTTTAGTAACTCCACCTTCAACGGAGCACTTGGCGTGCGCGGCGACATCCGAATTGGAGGTCAGGTGCTTGATGGGCCGAGCAACACTCTCGCCTTCAATTTCTTTCCGGATGATGGCGCCGATATGGTTCTTGATACCAGCGAAACCAACTTTTTCGGTAGTGCAAACAACAATAACCGAGCCTTCCGCAATGTGATCATGCATGAAGTGGGGCATGCGATTGGTCTTAATCACGTTGAATCTGCGAGCGATAATTTGTTGCTTGAGCCCAGCATTAATCTTTCGTTCGATGGACCGCAACTCGACGAAGTCCGGGCAATTCAGTTCGTATTCGGTGATGCTTTTGAAGAAGCCAATAACGGACTGGGGAATGAAACGGTACCGACCGCCACGGACATTGGAATTATCTCTCCCGGCGGAACGCTCGCGATTGGAATGGATGCGGACGTTCCTACACAGGCGATTTCGCCGGCAGCAATAGATTTCGTCAGTATCAGTGGCGCAGATGATGTAGATGTCTATTCATTTACGGTTAGTACCTCATCCAGTCTTGATATCGCTTTAACTCCGCTAGGCGGTGTGTTTTCACAAGGTACAGCAAATAATTTTGACGCAAACAGCCGTGTCGATTTGGCTTTGTCGATTTTCGATTCTGATGGTCAAAGTTTGTTAGCTGCTTCCGATCAGTCAGGTCTTGGGGGGACCGAGACTCTTTCATCCATCCTTTTGGCTCCGGGGACCTACTATGCTCAAATCACAGGTGTCGAGGACACCATTCAACTCTACTCGCTCGAACTCACGGCAGCGGCCGCACTGTTGAAGGGAGATGTTGATCTAAGTGGAGTGGTGGACTTTTCAGACATCCCCGCATTCATTAGCGTTCTGCAAGGCGGGCTTTTCCAAGCCGAAGCTGACGCCAACTGCGACACATTTGTCAATTTCGCTGATATCCCTGCATTCATCGCCATCTTGCAAGGGCAATAGAAAGAGAACAAAAGGGGACAGGTGTTACCTGACGCTTTTTCTTTTGACCAATACCTTGTTCATTTCCGAATGTAAACCAGATTCCACAGCGGTGTCTCGTGGGCTGAACGTGATGGTGAACAGCCATGTCTTTTGTTGGTAAGAACTTCTTGGTAACCTCGGGGCACAAAAGTGTTTCCATTCCAGCGGTGAACGTCAAACGCGAATTAATCTGATGAAAAAACTTGTAATCACCTTTATCTCCGACGACCGACCGGGCTTGGTCGAAAAGCTATCTCAAATGGTCCAACAGCATGACGGCAACTGGCTCGAGAGCAAGATGGCCCAACTGTCCGGGAAGTTTACAGGCATCGTTGAGATTAGCTTGCCAGACAAACAGGTTCCTGTTCTCACGCAAGAACTCAAGGCATTGAGCTCAGAGGGTATCTCACTTTTGGCCGAAGCGGTCGCTAGTGAACCGCCGCAGGCCGTCCTCAATTCAGGTGAAGTCAGTATCTTGGGGCTCGATCGCCCCGGTATCGTCAATGAAATCTCGACTGCCTTAGCAGCTCTAAATATCAACGTTGAAGAGTTTCATAGCATGGTCGAACCCGCGCCGATGACTGGCCAGCCGTTGTTTAAGGCAGACCTAGCCATCGGGATCCCGGCAGCCGTCAATCTGGAAGAGCTAACCGAAAAACTCGATACGATCTCCGAACGTTTGAATATTGAATGCATGCTCAAAGTGGATGAGTAAGTTCGATTATGGATCTAGGCAAGAGTAGGAAGAGTTGTCAGAAGCTGATTGGAAGCTTGGGCAGATAAATGGTAGCAAACCGAGAACTAGATAATAAAGCTGCGATCATGATCGTCATCGAACATCTTGGTGACGTTCAACCCGGACAAAAATGTTCTGCCGTCTTCTTTGATATGGAGAAGATCCGACGCGAGAAAGAGTTCCACGCGACTTTGTACAGTCAGAATGGCGTTAACGATCCGGATACTCTTGCTGCGATGGTGGAGGCAAATGTGCCCGGGAACCCTTATTGGTTGGTCTCGATCAAGCCAGCCGAAGGCGCCTATGGGCAAACTCGTATTCTTAGAGTGGATCACCGAACTAGGAAAGTGCTACCAGAACGATCTTAATGGCGCCAAGCGAGTGAGTGACCACGAAACACGCCAATGACACGAAGAGTGCGTTTGGATTGCTTGGATGTAATCGTGGTTGGCCTTGTTATTATTCTGCTACTCTCATCGATCCCGGGCTGAAAGAACACGGCCAAACTTCGAGGATCCTCGGCAAACCTGAGAGAATCCACCTTAACTCGCCATCATTGCTTTCGCGAAACAAGGGAAAGCTATTTGCGAGATTCTATTGACGGAAATTGGCCATTCTGCGACTACAACAGCTAGAAGTGAATGGTTTCGAATGTAGATCTATGTTTATGGAGTCGTCATGAAGGCTATCGTGTTTGCCAGTGTAGTTTTATTTAGTGTTGGATCACTTTGCGGTCCCGTTGCATGCGCAGATACCGGTGGTCCTGCGAAGCTGAATGTCGCCAACGCCACTTTGGTGAAGAACGGCGTAGGTCAACGCAGCAAGATGTTTCTATCGCTTTACGAGGGCGCGCTTTACCTACAGAACAAAAGTAATGACGCAGCAGCTATCATCGAAGCTGATGAAGCGATGGCGTTTCGGATCAAGATCACCTCAAAATTTGTCAGCCAAGAGAAATTGGTAGCGGGTCTGCAAGAAGGTTTCCATGCTGCCACTGGAGGTGATACGTCTGGTATTACGGCCGAGATCGGACAGTTTCGCGCCTGTTTTGCCGGGCCAGTAAAATTGAACGATGTATTCGTGCTCACGTACGCTCCCGATGCGGGCGTTACGGTTCATAAAAATGGAGTAGTGCAAGGCACCGTCCAAGGCGTCGCTTTCAAGAAAGCCCTCTTCGGTATCTGGCTTGGGAACAATCCGGTCGATGCGGGAATGAAGACGAAACTGGTCGGCAGGTAAAACGAATGTGGGAAGCTTTGCTGGTAAATCCCATTTTGGTCAGACTTCGTTTTCGGCTTTCAGATGGCAGCAAGGTATCAAGCGACGCAACTGATTATTGACGATTGACGGACAGTCAGCCGCGGCTACCTCAATATACATTTCTTTCACTACTCCAATCGCTCCGACCATGCGCATCCACGCGATGAGACTTACTCCGGGCCAAGATCTGATGGAGCAGTTGCGCGTCTGGGCCAGCGAGCATGACGCGGCTTCGGTTCTTTCGGCGGTGGGAAGTTTAAACCACGCCGATCTGCGTTTTGCCAATCAGCCTCAGCCAACGCGCGTCGAAGGGCCACTGGAGATTCTGTCCCTTAGTGGCACGCTGTCCAAACACGGAGTTCATCTTCACCTGTCAGTAGCTGACGGTCACGGCAAGGTGACTGGCGGACACCTTAAGCTAGGTAGTCAGATTTTCACCACTGCTGAAATTGTCCTCGGCGTCTACCCAGGCTTGGTCTTTGACCGAGAGCTGGACCAGACTTACGGGTACAAAGAGCTTGTGGTGCGTCAACAGCAGCAGTAGTAGCTGGTTACCGGCGGCGCTTTTGGCCAGCACTACCTCTCTAACGTGCCGCCTTCCTGCTCACGTTTTCAATTGCAGTTCCCAGCCAACCCCAAAGCCCTTTCTCGTTCAGCAATATATTGTTTTGCTTGAAGAAATGCGGGTCCACGACTCTTTGTTGTGTGTGAAAACGTTTATTGGCTGATCAAGAGAGCAACGAAGGGTGAGATATCCCCGAAGTCAACCGTTCCACTCTGGTCAAGGTCCGCTTCGGCTTGGAAAGTACCGGACTGCAAGACGGCAACGAACGCTGGGATATCGGCGAAATCAACTGTCCCGTTTAAGTTGACATCCCCAAGAGTTGCCGTCACACCGATGATCGAATTGATATACGTAGAGAAGTAGCCTACGTCGGCATACACGCCGGCGGTTTGATCAGCGCATCCATCGCCAAAGCTCGTGATGCCCACGAGTAAGAGGGGGGATTCAGTGAACAGCGGTCCACCGCTATCACCTTGGCAAGTATCTTTTCCATTGGCAAAGGCTCCGAGGTGCTGGAGGCTTAGACTACTATCAAAATCACTTTGTAGCTGATTTAGGCCAACGGTTTGCATCTCTACTTGCATCAACGCGCGAGGAAAACTGGTCGTGAATTCGTTGTCAGTAGTATCTCCCCAGCCTATTGCTTTTACAGACGTTCCGACGGCGGTTGTGGGAGAGGTTGCAATAGGGATAGGTGTGATGTCGGTAATGGGACTCTCAAGCAACAGCAGGGCAACATCACTAAATAAGTTTCCAAAAAAGGATTCTATGTAGTCAGGGTGGATAATGATTTGAGCGACGTT
>CAZDBE010000264.1:0-8025 GCA_964503675.1 uncultured Pirellulaceae bacterium
TTGGCTTCGATTTGATCGCGCTGCAATTCAGAAGAAAAGAGTTTGGCTCTGCGTTGGTCGATCGCGCGATCCTTGAGCAGCGGCACAGAAAAACCCGCCTTAAACTCGCCACCCTCATTCGTTTCACGCTCGCCATACCAAGGCTCAAAGTTTCCGTCGCCAATGCGATATGTACCGTAGACCTCGCCGCCGCTGAACAACGGACGGGCAAGCCCAACTCCGTTGCGATACGTCTGATAAAAACCGAGTGGCTGCGAAATGCTGTGCGCCGTAAAGACTTGATCGAACTCGCCCCATGAAGCAAGGATTTTTCCGTTTGCGGTTTCAATTTCCCCAATTGCAATTTCAATTTCCGGATAGCAGTCATTGACGCTGGTAAGGAGCTGCTCAAGCGTCAGTGCATTTGAATTCTGCAATGTTGGCTGGGTTAGCGTTGGCCGTTGAGCCTCGGAATCGGACTGCGATTCAATTTTATCTGAGTCTTCCGATTTCGCTTCGTCTGATGATTCCAATTCCGTCTCATCGGGCCGTTCCTGATCATCCTCGACCTCTTCGAAGTCCAACTGCGGCACTTCCTTCGACGTTTCGTCGACTGACAGAGCAGACAGGGCCTGGGCGGTTCGTCGTGAGGACTTGCTATCTTGCTGATAGCTTACCAAACCAAACTTGGACTGCGTTTTGGGGTGCTTGGTTTGTGGTTGCTCTGTTTTTTGCTGCTGAGAAAGCGGGTCAGACGGGACTTGTGATATTGCCACACCTGTGGGCTTCGGTGATCGAGAAAGTTCGGCCATCCCCGCCAAACGCTGTGCGCCAGTAGAGCGGCAACCCGAAAGAAGCGTGAGCTGCGCGACAGCGAAAAAGACAAACGCGAGTAACATCACTCGGCTACAATCCCCAACGCCGCCTATCGTCCTGCCTTCAGTCGAAATTGCGTCAGGCGGAATTGCGTTCGGCCGGCAGTATTCGGTAAAACGAAATTCAGTCGCTACTTCGGAACCTTCGGCGGCTTCGAAGGCTTCGACGGTTTCTGCTTTGATTCTTCCATCGCCGTCATGACAGGGAATCCATTCATTTGACGCCAGACTTCGTAGCCTAATGATACTTGTCCAAGCACTACCCACCCGTTGGTGCGTACTCCTTGTCGAAGAAAACGATTGCTGTCGATTGGCCATTTTTGTTCAGTTTCGTCCGGTGTCACTAATACTCGAAATTCGCCTTTGCCATTATCCGTCGCGTCGATCGTCGACACCGTGCCGTCGAAAGTCCCAATTGCTACAGAGGGCCAACCGGGAACCTGAACGCTCGGCCAGCCTTCGAATTGCAATCGAACTTCCTGACCGGGCTGAACGAATCCAATGTCGTTGCCTTTGAGGTATAGCTCGACCGCTTTCTGTGTTGCCTCGGGAACGATCGTGAGCAAAGAATCACCTTCCTTGACCGTGTCGCCCCGCTCGTTGACGTTCAGCCGAAACACCGTGCCGTCGCGCGGAGCGGAGATTGTCAATCGTTCCATCTCTTTGATTTTGATTTGTAAGTCGCCCAATTCCTTGCGAACCGTCGCGATCTCGCCGAGTGCTCCCTGTTGCATCGCGATGGCGTAGTCTATCTTGGTTTGCGCGACGCGTTGCTTCTCCTGCAGCTCGCTTTGTTTGGACTGCACCTCCTGCTCCAACGCCGTCACGTCCCGTTTCACGGATTCTAAATCTGCTTGTGCGACATCCCATTCTTTTTTTAGCTTCTCAACTTCCTTTTGAGGCTTGAGCCCCTGCTGCCACAAACCACGTTGACGCTCATAGTTCAACCTAGCCTGCAGCTCTTTTGCCTTGTACGCCGAAACCTGTTTTTGTTTGCTCTGGAGTTTTGACTTTGTCGACGAAATCATTTCCTTCGCTGCTGCGATTGCAAAGTCTCGTGCCTCAGTGAATCCGGTTACGTTCTGAGCGTAAGCTTCCGATTTCACTTTAGCGGTTTCCTCTTTCGTTTTTAGCTGTAAACGTTGTCCTTCAAGTTGCTCTACCATATCACCGGCAAACGGCTGGATCTCAAGCAAGAAGTCACCTTTCTTGACCTTCTTACCTTCCAACAATCCGTCTGCGATCTTGGCAACGATCCCTTTGGCGGTCGCCTGAATCGTCTGCTGCCTTTCTTGCGGCGCAAACGCAACGACTTCACCCGATCCGCGCGACGTCTGTTGCCAAGGTAAAAACGCCATCGCCAAAACCGACAACACCAAACCATAAAGCAACGCTTTTGCCGTCCTGCGCGCTAATCGGGATGACTGCACGAGGTGAATCGTGGCCCTGCGGCGAGGGGTGGGTAAAACCGTTTCAATATGGTGCGGTGACCTGTTCTTATTCATCGTCTTGATCGCTTTTTCCGTTGTGTTCGTTACCTGTTACGTGACGATCCTGCCTGACCCTTAAACTTTAACCCTCAAACTTTACCAACTCCCACTCAGATTCTCGCATGTCGAGACACTGATCGGCCCATCGCGCGATCGCCCGTCGCCCCGTCGAAACGATGATCGTGGTTTGATCGGCAAACCCGGCCAGTCGCGGCAGCAGATCTTCGGCGTCCTCATCACTGAGCCGATCCAACAGACCGTCAATGAAGAGGACACCAGGTTCGGCAACTAGAGCCCGTGCGATGACCAACCGAATCGCTTGGCCGGATGCCAAAGGAAATCCAGAGATGTTGAGCTTAGTGCCAAATCCCTCAGGCAACCCAGCCAACGTTTTTTGAAAGCCGAGGCGACTGACGATCTCGTTGACATCTTGGGAGCCCACGTTATCGCGACCCATTCGCAGGTTCTCATCCACCGTACCGGCGAACAGTTCGATGTCTCGGATAAGGCTGACCTTTGATTGCAGCGACTCCGCCGAGATCGCGTCGACCCGATAATCGTCCAGAAGGATGTGACCGGTCGCCAATTTGCTCTGCCCGATAAACGACTCCACCAAACTGCTCCGTCGCAGCTCCGACGATCCGTAAAGGGCGTGCGTCGCACCTGCGGTGAATTCAATGTTCGCCGGAGAAGCTAGATTTGCATCGAGTTTCGCATCCACGAGCGACATTTGGTACGCGCCGGGAGTTTTGGCCAGCTGCAATTTATCCACCGGCTCGACAGGAAGATCAAACAACTTGCCAAGTTTGTCGACGGACGCCATTAAATCGTAAAAGCTCTCAAGGTCCTTACCGAACTTAGCGAACGACCCAAGAATCACGGTCACGATCAGCTCAGCGGCGACCAGCTGGCCCAACGTGATCTGCCCAATAATAACGAGGTAACCTCCAAGCGCGAGCAAGACGGTTGCCGCGACAACCTGCATCACCATCGTGAAAGTGAACTGGCGAATAAGAATCTTGAAATGGCTCTGGCGCTGATTAATGTACTCCGCCGTAAGTTCATCAGCACGATTGAGCGCGAAACCAAGCCCGTTGTTAAATTTATAGGTCGTGGGATGACGAACGATTTCTTGCAGCCAAGCTGCGGTTTCGTACTTCAACTGAGACTCATTGGTCGCAGTTTTGATCGCTCCACGGCCAATCAGATACAGTACGACACTCATCATTGCCAGCAAACCCACGTCATAGCCGAGCAAAAACGGATGGTAAAACGCGAGTACGCCCAGTCCAATGACTGTTTGCAACACAAGCATTAATGTGTCCAGCAGCAGTTTGGATGTGACCTTCTGCACGGTGACAATGTCAAAAAATCGATTGACTAGTTCTGGCCCGTGCTTCTTTTGCCAAACTGAAAGCGGAGCCCGTGTCAGCCGATAGGAAAGATCTTCAACGGTTCGTACAAACAGCTTTCGTTGAATGACTTCAGAGACAATCGTCATCAAAACGGTCAGTCCCGCCCGGAACCCAAGAAAGATCATCACAATGACCGACAGCACAACTAGGGGCTGAACGTAACGTCCAAAAGCGATCGTGTTCACCACGGCTTCGACTGCCAAAGGCAACGTCAAACTAAGCAACCCAATCACGATGGAGAAAATCAGAACCGTTCGGACGTCGGATGATTCTGGTTTCAGCAGCGCGAAGAATCGCTGCAGCGGCTTGAGCGGTTGAGATTGTGTGCCGGTTTGATAGTGAAAGCTTGAAGCCGGTTCTGCGGCAAGCATTGGCTGCACTAACAGCCATCGGTAGAGGTTGTACGAATCGCGCTCAATATTCTTTTTTAGCCAGCCAGTCGTCTCTTTGCGGTCGGCTCCGTCTTGGTGCAAAACGATTTCGTTGCGCGTCCGCACGCTAAGGACCAAGGCGGAGTTGCCTTTTTTGTCTGAGCCACTATCGCGCGGTCGAACCACAACAGGGCCCGCATCACTGACGGTGTTGATTAAATCTCGACTGGTCCCGGTCATCTCTCGAAATCGAATTCCGAACTGTTTGCCAATCGCGTTGAGCTGTTCGACTTCGCCAACGGAATGTCCATTTTGATTCAGGTCCACGAGACTCGGCAACACGCGATTGGCCGAGAACGCGATCCCAAGATGCTCGCAGATCCGCCGCATTAGCGGGACGACATCAGCGCTAGGAATTCGTTTTTGAGCAAGAAGTTCAGTCAATGTTGTTTAGCTTTTTTAAAAGTTAATGTGATCGGCGGGAGGCGATCCGCCTGCTCGCGAATACCTGAAACCCAGTTAACGGCGCAGAATTAACACCCGTATCGACCCCGTCGGTCGCCAAGTCTGCCGGTTGGTTTTCTTCTAGTTTCGTCTTGTCTCTGGCCTTATGTCGTTGGTTGCCTACTAATTTATACGTCAACTAATACCTATTCACCCAATGGATAAATGGTGAGTAAAGCATTCTAAATTTGAATGTGTTAAGAATTGCAGCCCTTTCTGCCATAAGATCAAAGAAAGGGCGTCGATCTAATCGTTACAATTCGATCTTTATATTTTCGGTTCAGGCGGGTACCGAACTGTTGCCAAGGTGATTTGACCCACATAACCGGCTAACCGGTCTTCTGCTTGGGTTTTAGAAATGAGCCGTCTTTTTCAATTCGTAGATCCGAAAAGATTCTCACGAGCGAACTCTGAGATTTTTACGACGGCGGGATGCTTGAGACGCTTCTCAATGGAGATGGCGTAGAAGCGTTCGACGACCTCGGGCAATCTTCCCACGACCTTCACCGAGTACTGCTTGCAAACATCTTCCTCGATGGCGGTCGGAGTAATAAACAAACCGTGACCTTCTTGGCCAAACACTTTGAGAACAGCACTGTCTTCAAATTCGTGAGCGATCGTCGGAAAGATTTGATGGTCGTCGAACCACTGTTCAAGCAACCGGCGTAACGATGTGTTCTGTGTTGGCAATAACATCGGAGCCGAGTTCAGTGATTGCGGAAAGTTCTTTTTGTATTTGCGAGCCAATTTACTGGTTCCGTACACGGTCACGCCACATTTCCCCAGCAAGTGGTTGAACGCGCGTACATGATTGTCTGGCGTTAGCGGTCGATCGGCGATCACCACGTCCAGACGATGCATCGCCAACTCGCCCAGCAGCTCGTTTAGCTTTCCCTCAAAACACACGATTTGGTATTCGTTTTCGTCGCACTCAAGTGCTGGACGCAGAAGTTCATAAGCAACCAGTTTGGGAAGAGCGCCTTGGACGCCGACGAGAAATCTCGACCGGTCCTCATCGGTTCTATTGTGCAGAACGTCAGCCAGTTCGCGTCCCAATCCAAAAATCTCGTCTGCATACCGAAAGACCAGCTGCCCGGTTTCTGTCAGAACTAAACTTCTACCGGAGCGTTCGAACAGATCGTGACCGACGGACTTTTCCAGCTTTTTTGATTTGGTTGCTGAGCGTAGGTTGAGCCAGATGAAGAACTTCCGCCGCGCGAGTTACGCTGCCCTCTTTTGCAACCGTCCAAAAGTAAAGCAGGTGATGATAATTAAGCCATTCCACGGCACTAGCCTATTCGTTTTTTGAATGTAATCTCACTTCTCAATCCGCACAAGAAACCTTACCAGAGGGTATTTGGGCTTCATAGCCTGACCGTATTGGAAAGTACATTGTTTCGTTTCAAGTCGACTAACCTTCGTACTGGCTTCGATTTAAAGTACCGCAAAAACAATCAACGTGTACGATCGAGATTTTTAGGACAGGCATAGGAATAAAGAACTAGTGGTTTGTCAAAGCTTAATTTTAGGGTTGGCCGTAGTGGGATTCGCCAGAATTCCTTGGCCCAGTCGCATGCAAAGGACTTCTGGCGAAGTCCACTACCCTAATCTTTAGTCCTGACAAAGCACTAGGGTGTCGAAAGTCTTCGAGTGTAACACCTGAAAACCATTTTGTGGGAGGCGGCCTCGCGCTAATGGTCTCCAGCGCAGTTAGCTCGCAAAGCCAAAGGCTGAATTCGTCAGTCTACGATCGGTTCGTGGAAGTAATAGCAAAGCCCGTCAGGCGCAACGACAAAGAAGACGTTGAATTTTTCGCCGCCGCGTTCGTCAACGCGGGTGTTTGCAACATCAATACCAACCGATTCAAGTTGGCTTTTGATTCCGTCGAGATCGTTTACACGAATCGCAGCCCCCTCTTGAGACGCGTCGCCACCATTGATCGCGAAACCAATTCGGACATCATCGCGTTCAAGTATGACGGCAGGATTCGGCGTATCTCGGCGTTCGATCTCGATCATGCCGAAGTGTTTACAGTACCAATCTGACGCGGCATCAAGATCGGTGACGGGCAATGCGAGAACGTCCTCCTTGTAGGGCGCCGCTGAATGAAATGATGGTTCGGGCATGACGCTGTTTGCTCTCTGAGGAACCTTCGTCCCACAACGGAAGGTTTTTACGACACCGCCCTTAACGAAGCGAGCGATGTCCGAACTGCTGGAAATTGTACCAATGCCATGGCCCGTTGTCACAGAGCCAAGGTGTGCCCGAAGGGCCTTTGCGTAAAAACCATGTTATCCGCCAGCTCCCATTGGGCTAACGCCTGACTGCCAACTAGAACGAATGGTAAATGATCTGAATTGCATTGTCGTCTCGCACGTCGTCAGCTAGCAGTTCATTCACGTCAATGTCCTCTGGGTCTGCAGCTCCCGCAGTATGATATTCTCGTAAAAACGGAAAGAGCCGAGTTGCGTTGGCCACCAAATCGTCAACGGTTTCCATTTCATCAACAAATGAAAGAACGATGGCATGTTTGTTGATCGACAGAAATTGATACGGATGAATCTTGAAGAAATCGACAAGCGGCTCAAAAAGTTTGAGGTTGCCTGCCAAGGGCGATTTGGAAACTGCTGTCAATGCCGAGATCAGTTGGATGTCCGATACAGTAGGCACTAGAAACACTTGGCATTTTTTAACGGACGTGCCGAGCCACAAGTCGCAATACAGCATTGCCCCTTGGTGTCTTGCGGTTTGGGAAAGCGACGTGAATGCGCTTGTTAGTTGAGAAATCTGATCTTTTCTTTTGCCGGGCAACGACAAAACATCAGCAAGCGAAACTTTGGGGAAGCAGGTGAATCCTGTTGACCTATCGCTTTTCGCGGTCACGCCGAACACGTTTTCAAAGTGCTGCACGGTTTGGATAAACGAATTGGATTTAGAATCTTTAACCAGTGATTGGAGAGCTTCTTTTCCACGTGATATCAGTTCCATGCGTTTAGACTTTGCCGGAGTCGCTCCAGTGCCGCCATGGCGCACGAACATATCGACGTACGTGTCATTGCCTTTGCGGACCGCAACATCCAACGGCGTGCAATCAAACTTGCCTACGCCCTTCGCATTGATCGACGCGCCCCGCGCTATGACAAACGAGGCAGCTTGGTTGTGGTCATGCTCAAGAGCCCACTGAAGCAGTGTCCACCCATCCAATTTGCAAGGAGCATCAAGATCGAAGTTATTCGTTTCGATGGCTTTGACCACCGGGCGCCAGTCAGTCCAATCTTTGGATAGGACTTCTGAAACAAGGTCGATGACGTTCTTCGTTTCCATACTGAAGAATCGCAAGGCGGATAACGGAAGGTTTTTACGACACCGCCCTGAACGAAGCGAGCGAGTC
>CAZDBE010000265.1:0-8001 GCA_964503675.1 uncultured Pirellulaceae bacterium
GAATTTCTTTTTTTCTGGGCTGCGAAGGGCAGAAAGGCTGTTCTGGATGAGGGAGGCGTTCCGATTCAAAGAGAAAATGCTGCCATCTCGGTCCGTTCGTACCGTGGTAGTTTTCCAGAACCCACGTTTGCTATCGCCATGAATCCTCCTACGCCAAGTGAACTTTCAGATACTGAAAGGCCTTCGATCAAACGATCGTCTGGTTGGCTCTCGGTACTGCCTTCACTGTTGACCCCAATTTGTATTGGGCTTGCGCTGTACTTTCTGATGGCCTGGGCAATTAACGAGGGCCACATCGCAGACGAAATGGTCCTGCGGTACCTGACAGGCCATGCCGTTTCCAAGGTAACTGTTGGGATGTTCTTTGTTGGTGCGGCATCGCTCTTGTTGATCGCGTACAACATTTTTGAACAGTTCAGTGCCGAGAAAAGCATCCGACTTTCTGATCTCGATTCGAGTGAGCTAGATTCTGCCATTTCACGTAAAAACGAAGCCATCCGTGGTTTTGAGGAGGAGGCGGATCGGGCGGTCGAGCATGGCGAGCAACTTTTGGAAATGCCGGCTTGGACACAAACACACTATCTGTGGACTCGATTAGTCCAAACACTTCATTACATCTACCGAACGGGTTCCGTCTCTGGTGTTGAAGATGAAATGAAGTATCTGGCTGAGTTAGACTTAGATCGATCGCACCAGCGGTATTCGCTGGCAAGGATTTTGATCTGGGCGACGCCGATGCTTGGCTTCCTCGGAACGGTGCTGGGCATTTCACAAGCACTCGGTGGGATTTCACCGGGGCCAGAAAATGATTTTCAAGCCATGATGACCGGACTGCAGAGCAATCTGTACGTGGCATTCGACACGACGGCGTTGGCTTTGACGTTGTCGATGGTGTTGATGTTTGGTCAGTTCTTGGTTGAGCGATTTGAGATTCAGTTGTTGCAACTGGTTGACCAACGCAACCGCCGCGAGATCTCAGATCAATACGACATGACCATGGCGTCAGCCGCCAACGGCAGCTTTGACAAGATCGGGCGCGAGGTGCTAGAGGCCACGCGCGACGTCGTAACAAACCAGACTGAAATTTGGAAGAAAACAATTCAGTCCGCCGAACAAGCTTGGGCGGCCTCACTGACTCAAACTAGCGACGTGGTGCGGGGCGGCTTGAGTGAAGCTTTGGAAGAAAATGTCGCCAACCTCGCCGACTATCTTGGGCAGGCCATCGACAAGGCCAACCAATCCACCGTCTTTCGTTGGGAGCAGTGGCAGACGATGCTTTCGAGAAACGCTCGGTTGATGAAAGAACATCAGGATCAGATGATCGAGCAGACCAAGAACGTTCATTCTCTGGTCGGAAAGATGGACGATTCTAGTTCCTTTAATGAGGCGCTCGTACAACAGAAAGCAGCCATTAAGGCGACAACCGATATGCACGAGGTACTGGCCAAAGTCGCTCGTGAGATAACGGCTCAGGGAAGCCAGCTTAAAAAGCAAACCGCTGTTCAGGCTGAAATTGTAAAACAGTCAGCCGAATTGATTGAGAAGTCTAGCGAGGCCTATGAGACCCAGAAAGATCGGCAGCGGAAGCCGCGCGACAGGTCGCTGACGACCGTTCCGCTGAATAAGGCTTCTTCCAAGATTTCCACTGCCGAAACAAAAGCGCTTAATGCGTTTGCAAAATTGAATCAGAGTGGAAGTAATTTCAGCGTAAAACCAGCTAAGGAAGTGGCTGCTCCAGAAGCAACGGCCGAAGAGGTGATACCAGCCAAACGGCGGAGGGATCCGAACAAGCCAGTGATGTTCATGCGATCAGAAGACGTCACGGCGATTCGCAACAAAACGGCTGCTCGTGAAGTGGTTACTCCCGAACCGACTGCCGATTCTGTTCCAGTTCAAGAGCCGCAAGATGTTTTGAAAATGCCTTCCGGCGGCAAGGGGAAGTCCAGACGCCGTTCAAGACCGGCACCGATGATGATCAAACCTCGCAAGCGACTGTTTCACGCTAAGCAACCAGCGGTAAAAACAACAGAGAGCAGTGAACCCAAAGCTAGAATTTCAGTAGACGAATTGAAGCAGATACTCAAAGAGAACGCATCAAAGACGACAGAAGCCGTCGTGATGCCGGACGCAAAAACTATGGAAGAACGCGCCCGGTTTCGTGAAAATCAGCGCATCAGCGACGCTGCCGAAAACCAGTCAGCGTCACGGTCAAAAAGGGCTGCTTAAGAAGGGGCCCTCATGAACAGGTCAAAAAAACGCAGGCACTCCGAACGCCTGACGGTATCGCTATTCCCATTCTTGGCTGTCCTGATTTGTACGCTGGGGATTTTGATCGTACTGCTAGTAATTTCGGTCCAGTCCGCCAGTGTGGAAGCTGAGACCCGAACAGCATCCAGTCGGGAAAAGCAGGAGCAACAGCTGGCTGAAGTTTTGGAGCGTGGCGAGCTGCTAGAGTTTGAAGCTCAAAATGTCGAATCAGTTCGCGCTGACGTTTCGCAACGACTGGCAATTTCGAAATCCGATCGCAGCTACCTGCAGCAGCAGATCAACGAGCTAGAGTCTGAGGCACGATCGGTCTACCTTCAGTATCGGGAACTGCAAAAACGGCGAGACCAAAAGTCGGATCTTGTTGACGAAGACTTATTGACGAAGGCTGAACTAGATGAGCTGAACGCAACTGTCGCCAGTGTTCAGGGACAAATCGACGCAAAACGCGCGGAAGTACCTCAGGTCGCCGCGTCGATCAACTTTCAAATTGTTCCCTATTCGGGAAATGGGGGAACCGCCCGTCGCCCAATCTATATCGAGTGCGATGCGGATGGTTTAACGTTGCAGCCGCTAAATATTTGTTTGAAAAAATCTGATTTCGTCGACCCTAATCGGATTGGTAACGTTCTTGATTCGGCATTGTTGGCGATTCGTGAGTATTACCAGAAACATGGTCTGGCAGATGACGAAACCAAACCCTATCCGTTGTTGGTTGTGCGCCCTGAAGGAGCGTGGGCGTACTCGCTGGCTCGGCGGGCCATGAAGAGCTGGGATGACGAATTTGGATATGAACTGGTGGACCGAGATACGCCACTCGAGTTTGGTAGCTCTGACGCGCTATTGGAGAAGGAAATTCGAGAAACGATCGAAACGACTCACCGTCGACAATTGGCGATCGTCTCACGTTCAAGAGCTGGAGACACCAAATTTGGCACGGCTTGGCGAGATGGACGCGGCAGTTCAAGTGAAGCGTCCGCCGCAGGATACATTCCAACGGGTGCGGAAGCGGAGAGCCACGATCGCCTGCGACAAGCCAGTTATGACCAGCACCACGTGTCGCCCTCTACCAACTATGCTGGTGACGCGGAACAAAAACATCGGGACGGACGCGCCCATCGGAGTGCAGGTGGAGCCGACAACTCAATCAACTCTGCCAGTGGACGACCGGTCGAAGGAAGCAACGCAGGAGGCTCCGGTGGGCAAGGTCAGCTGGGAGTTGCTCCGATAGCAACGTCGACGGTGTCTTCTGCGGCTGAAAGCATTGCGCAAACTCGCGGCGCAAATTGGGCACTGCCAACTCAGACGACAGGCGCGCGAGCCTACGTCAGGCCTATTCGAGTGGGTTGCGGTAAAGAGAGGCTCCACATCCTTTCGCAGAACCAAATCGTCGCCACGATAGAAATGGGATCCAACACGAAAGATTCTGTGGACACACTGGTTTCGGAGATCTGGAACACAATCGATCGCTGGGGAATCGCTGGGCAAGATGCGTTTTGGAAGCCGGAGTTGCGTTTTTCAGTTCTGCCCGATGGCCAACAGAGATTTGAAGACTTGCAAAGGTTACTGGATCAAAGTGGTTTGATTGTCGAGGTTTCCAAATGAGCAAATCCAATATTACTACGGGGCAGGATGCATTTCTCGATATCGTAGCTAACCTTGTCGGGATTTTAATCATTTTGATCGTCATTGTAGGCGCCCATGCAGGGGCTGCCGCGCGTGGTGTCGTATCTGTCGATCAAGATTTGGAATCGAACATCCATCAGGCTGTGCTCCAAACGCAGCGGCAGGAGTTGGCTCTAAAAAAGCTAGAGATCGACAACGAACAACTCGAAGAGCTGATTGATCATGAAAAGGCATATGCCCGCCAACTAACTGAAGTCCGTCATCAGCGTTTGATCGAACTGGAGACAGTTCGTCAACTGGTGGAAAAGCAGACGGAAGACCTTGATCGGAAAGACAGAGATGCGCTTGCTGCTAAAGCCGTACAGCAAAACCTCCAGCGGAAATTGGCCGAGGCTAAAGCGACTTTGGCAGCATTAAACAGTGCGGACGCGTCTTCGATGCCCAATACAAAAACTGAAACAATTGACCACTATCCTAACCCGATCGCTCGGACTGTTTTCTCCCAAGAAATTCACTTTCGACTTTCCAAAGGGAAGCTGGTTTGGGTTCCGTTGGACGAATTGGTGGAAACAATGAAGCACCATTGGCGTTTGATCGCAGAAAATAAATCATTCATGAAAACCAAACAAACCGTGGGACCCGTGGGTAATTTTCGACTGCAGTACGATTTGGATTCACGCGGGCAAGGTGCCAGTCGTCGAGTGCAGTTTCGCAAGTTCATTCTGATTCCGGTTGACCAAGATGCGGGGGAACCTGTGGATTGGGCTCTGCAATCTCGCCAATCGCAGTGGGCAACGCGATTAGGAATGTACCCTCCCGAAACAACAACGGTATCGGTTTGGGCTTATCCCGACAGCTACCAAGAACACTCGCAAATCAAGAAGTGGTTGCACACGCACGGCTACCAGATGGCTAGCTGGCCGATGGAACGCGGGCGGTTGATCTCGGGTAGCCCTGATGGTTTCAAAACATCGGCACAGTAGATTTGATTCGCGATCCGATGGAGGAGTGGGCGACGATGATAATCGTTCGCACTTGGGAAATTGACAATCGGCTGAACTAACGACTATAGTTAGCTTTCACTTCTGAACAGAGAGGCTCTTCTTTTCGTCTCGATGTTCATCTGGTTGTTCCGTCCGTCATTCAGACTACGTAAGCGTTTTATGCCACGCAAAAATCCACGTAGAAATATCTCAAGGCTTCAGCGCGTCAGTCAGACTGGAAAAGTGACCGGAGGTTGGTCAATGAGGATTCAGCGACGCGGAAAGAAGATCGAAGAATTCTTCTCGGATCAAAGATACAGTGGAAAACGGAACGCTCTAGTGGCGGCGCAGCAGCGCCGCGATGACATAGAGTACGACTCATCGCACTACAGTACCGAAGAACGCGCCGATCATCCATCATCGCGAAATAAATCGGGAATGGTCGGTGTAAGGCTCCATCAGCAAAAGGATGTTCGTGGCGAATATGAGTACTCCTATTGGTATTGGGTGGCTCAGTGGACCGACGGACGTGGTCGACGGCGGACTCGCTCGTTTTCGATTCACAGCCACGGAGATGCCGAAGCCTATAACCTAGCGTGCAAGGCTCGTCTAAAAGGCCTTAAGCAGGCCAAGCGGTAGCACTGGATGCTATCAATTTTCTTCTTTTCTATGCGAAAAGATGGCGTTACAGATTGCCTGTTTTAACTGACCCGAAACCGATTGGATGGATGCCCGGTTTGGGGCGGGTTTGACCGATCTAACGAATATAGCCATCGAAGAAAGTATTCCGTTGTCCGCCGTTTTGGCTTTGGCCCCTGTTTGTAAGATTGATCGATGAATTCCAACTACAAGTTCTCACCAACCGCGTTCATTGCTTTTCTGTTTGTATCAGGTGCGATGCCCGTCACTGGCATCGCACAGAACTGGCAAGATCCGGCGCTTCAACAACCCGTTCGACAATACTTTTCTGGAACCCGCTACCCTTTGGCTGGAGCGAACGATGCGGTCAAAGTAGCCCCCAGGGTCGAACTTCCGAAGGCTAAAAAAGTTGCACCGACGGCCAAACCGAAGACCGTTGTGACCGACAAAATTCCGACAGCAAAACCGGCGGTAGATAAGAAAACGGCAAGCCCACTCGGAAAGAAGAGCGAGAAAAGAACCGACAAAGACAAAGCGGGGCCAAAAGCTAAGCCTCATCATCCGGTCAAGACATGGGACGTCTATCGGGATCACTCGCGCTACCCTATCGACCCTCGCAAGCCCTGCAGTGTTTGCAAGCGTGAGGTCGGGAAATGCGGCTGCGGCTGTCAGTGTGCACATCGAGGAATCGGCAACGAAGGAATGCCATGGCAGGATACCGAGCCCGGTGGAAGGTCATGTGGGAAAAAGAATTGCGGCGACAAGCGACCGGAGTTTTCGGTGTACTGGCCCAAGCCATTGTCTGCGAAGCGCGAGAATCGAGAAGGGTGCTGCAACGGATGTGGGCACGCTAGATGTCAGTGCCGCAAAGTAAACGATCTGTTTGATCACTTGGTCAACTTTAGCTTGATTGACTATCAACGGAAAGACAATGCGTACTGCGGCCCTGGCGCCGATCCATACGGGTGCCTTGGCGAGTCGCGATCACGAGTCGCCGGTGTTGGGTTCCGCTTTCCCTCAGAACCTATCGAGCGGTAGCGTCACTCTGAGTGAATCGCTTTTAGGATGTCTTCGTGCAGCAGACCGTTGGATCCGATCGCCTCTCCGGCGTCGATTCTGCTGGTTCCAGACCAGTCACTGAAACGCCCCCCCGCTTCTTGGATGATGGGCTGGACTGCGGCCGCATCCCAAACATTTAAAATCGGGTCGATCATGATGTCGACGCGCCCAGTGGCGACCAACAGATAACCGTACACATCGCCCCACGTACGGCTGTACCAAGTCGCCTTCGCTAGACGATTGTAAACGTTCATCGCATCTCCATCGCCAAATGATCGTTCGCCAAACGTTTCCACTTCCGACGTAACTAACACCGCATCAGATAGAGATTTTGTTTTGGAAACTTCTGCCCGAGTTGGGGACTGGTTGCCTGTGAAGTACCAAGCGCCGTTGCCTTGCGAGGCAAAGATTCCTTCGTCGATTCCCGGAAGATAGACCGAGCCAATCAGACTCTCACGATTGCCGTCCTTTATTTCCTGCTCGACGGCAACCATCGTCCCGTACAAGGGGACGCCGCTGATGAAGGACTTGGTGCCGTCGATTGGGTCAAGAATCCAAGTGAACGGAGAGGTGCCTTCGGTCGTGCCGAATTCCTCGCCCACGATAGCATCGTCGGGAAAACTGGCCGCGATTTGCTCACGCAGGAATGTTTCGGATTCTTGGTCGGCGATCGTTAGCGGAGATCCGTCACCTTTTTTAATGACGTCCAGCGATGAGTTGCGAAAATGTTTGAGCGTTATCTTTCCTGCTTCTACTGCAATTCGGTTGGCAAGCTCTAGACGGGAAGAGACTTCGCGTGGGTTAGCTTCAGTTGACATTGAAAGCATCTTTTTCTGGGGCGGCGCTGACGTCATCAGGCGGCGCGAGGAACAGGGCGTGGAAAAACAAGAGTGCCGCACCGCATACCAACCAGCAATCGGCCAGATTGAAGTTCGGCCACGGATCAAAAAAGGGGACGCCCTCAAGGCGAAACAAGATGAAGTCACGAACGTTGGTTCGGATTGATTCCGGGTAGGAAGGAAGTGCGCCCCATCCTAAACGGTCGTAGAGGTTGCCCATGATTCCTCCCGAGATAAGCCCTAGTGTGAGGGTCAGGAACAAATCGTAACCTGCTCCGAAGACGAACAACCACAACATGATGCCAGACAACGCGAACAGGGAGAGAATGGCGAACAACCAACTGTAACCACTGCCCATGCCAAAGAGCGCGCCTGGATTGGTGGATGTTTGGATGCCGAAAATTCCATCGATCCAAAAGTGTGGTATCTGGAAATCCTGTGTGGGATCAAAGAACGAGGAAAACACGACCGTTTTGGAAACGAGATCCGCCAACAGCGTCAAAGTAGCGACACAAAAAAACAGGACAAACCGCTTTTTGAGAAGCGATTTGTCCTGCAATGCAGTTTCCTGCGATATACTCGCGACTCGA
>CAZDBE010000266.1:0-7978 GCA_964503675.1 uncultured Pirellulaceae bacterium
CCTAGAACGCCAACTCGTAGCTAAAGTAGGTTCCTCGTAATCGCAGGTTACCGCTGTCGTCTGTTTGCTGCAACTGGCTGACATCACTCAGGTCAGCCGAAATATTATCGCTGGCATGGGCGACGCCCGAGATACCGATTGCACGATAGCCAAGTCTAAATCGTGACGACTGGCTGAACTGGTAGATCAGCCCCAAATCGATCTCGGCAAGGAAGCTTGCGTCGCCTTCGCTGCTGCCATAGTCGTAGCCCAATATCGATGTGCTGCCGTCAACGATGTTCGGATCGTACGTAGAGCCGTCAGCGAAGTTTCCGCTGATCTTACGATTCGCTCTGGCGTTGGTGTAAAATAATCCAAACTTCGTTCCGATAGATGCACCGAGTTTATTGAACACGTTAAATTCGGAACGTCCGCCGACCTGAGCGCCAAACAATGAGTTCTCCACCGACGAGTTAAACGCTAGGCTTCGTGGTCCCGTTCCGGCGTCACTTCCCGAAACGTATTGCAGTGATTCATCAAAATCAATGTAACGGAAACCAACCAATGTTTCGAAGTTACCCATCATTCCATTGAGCCAGCTAACGTCCGAGCGATTCGTCAAGACATTGAATTCGAAGTTGTAAATGCTGCTCTCACGAGTCAAAGCATGGAAATTCCCTTGGGCGAAGAAATCTGCAACAGACGGATCGCCCGCAAGTTCGGCAACGTTGTTTAACCCCACCAAAACAGTCGCGGGGCTATTGCCCAAGCTTGCCGTGTTTCCGCTAGGGTCGAGTCCGAAGTATCTGAACTCCCAACCAACCCCAGTACTTGCGCGAACTTGAAAGTATGCCTCGAAACCACCAATCTGTCTGTGATCGGCATTGCCAGTTGTCAGGACGGCGTCACCTCCGTTACTTAGCAATACATCATCGCCATAGTTGCGACGAAACCCGAGTGTTGACAAGCCAATTACGCTACTTGTTTGATACAAGGTGGATTCCACAACACCCTCGTAGACCTCACCTTCGTATACTTGGCCTTGATAGGCTTCATCATCAAATGAGCTTTCGTCAAACAGGACATCTGAATCGGTATTGGTTGAACCGGTGCCTTCTGCAATCGGTCCGGTACGGGTCGACGAGCCAGCTACGACAGGAGTAGGCTCCGTCAATATGGACTGCGATGGTTGAGTTAGCGAAGGAGCGTCGGCAGGCTTTACCGCCTTGATCACCTCGCCACGCAATGAGGCTGCGGAGGAATCGATCTTCGGCAAATCTGATGAAAGTGGGCCGCCCGGAAGAGGATTCTCCGGCAAGTCAATTCCCGCATTCGGATTACCGATACCCAGTGGCTCAAAGTCTTGTGCATACAGGGATGTTGTCGTGCCTTGCATACAAACCGCCAGAAAAGGGAAGGCGAGAGCAAGCAATAATTTTCGTTGTTGATTCATAATTGTACCAGTTTTCGAACTTGCGAACTTGGTTTCCAGATCCGAAAGGTTCTCCGATTTCAGGGGATGAATCGGCATGATGTTGTTTTCCAAAAGACTGTCAGAACCCTGATGATGATCTCAGATGTTCCAATGCCTACGACTGAACATCGTCATCACATTCCGGGGGAACCAAACAATCTGTCTCATTGGTCGTTGTTAGAACAATTGGAACGGGCGTGGCTGGAGTTTTTGGCACAACACGAATCAATGGTGAAGTTGACCGAATCGAAAGCATCCTCGCAAACGGAAAACTTTAACGTGGAGTCGGCGGAGGCGTTGGCGACCAACGTCGCTGACGACGAAGCAACATCTCGTAAACGCATGGTTGCAATTGTTTCGTAGCGGACGCCGGCCGTCGTTCTTGCCTAGGTTTCTACTATCAGACAGCCCGCTAGCGTCGCTATGATTTCACGTCGTTGCAATTCGACAAACTCAGCGTTTTCGGAAAAGTCAGCAGCTTTGTCTGTTTCAACAGGGATTCGAAGTGTCCAAAGTCCGATTTTGGGAATACAAGGTTCCTTTTTCTTTCCCATAACATGCACGCGCTTGTAACGTTGCTAAGCTACCCCACCATTTCGTTTGACCTTTGGAAGTCGCTGGACGATCCCGCAGCGCGCATTGACCGCGTTCTTCAGGATCGTTCGCATCGGTTGATCATTGGATTGGCCGTTAATGAGGCGGTCAGCGAATTGCAATGCGTTTTGATGATGACTGATGGACATGGGAAATTCCTCCGCCTCAGGCACGTTGTTGGGCAAGTCTTTCCCGTTCCGGAAACAATCCAAGAGAGCTGGCGTGCCAGCAGCGCGTCGCAGGGGAATCCGCGCCTTAAAGACTTTCGACAGTTCATGTCAGAGTTAGCTGATTTCCAGGCGCAGGCGATTGAGTCCATTAAACGCCACGCCGGCAAATACGTAGATCGCATTTTGGCGGTGGCCCTAACAGATCCGGGCTTGTGGGTAGAAGATTTCGATGGCCGGAGGATTTACTGTGCGTTATCCGACAGTCAGCGTGTGGCTGATTTGACAGGATTGACCGTAATCGACAATTTCCCCGTCAACGACGTACTGTCGGGAGGCACTGGAAGCCCGTTGGAGCCTTTGCCGCTGTGGCTGGCTTTCGCAGACCGCCACGAGCGTGTCGCCAGCGAACATCGAATCGTGATTCTTGCTGAAGAACAAATCCGTGCTTTCCTTTTGCCCGCATCTGACGGACTGGACGCGGATTTGCCACATATTTTGGTAGCGGCATCCTCGAAAGAAGATTTTCCCGACTCGCTTGAAAACGCATTGGAACTTCTCCGTCACCAGACTCGCCAGCGACTGACGACCGGACCAATGCCAGTTGTTGGCCAAACGTTTATCTTCGGGTCAGTGGAACGAAAAATCGAACTCAAACGAGTTCTGAAACAAAGGTCGGTGACAACAGAAATCATTGTCGACCATTCAAAGGCGCCGAATAGCCTTGGAGTCGATGACGATTCAATCATCGGCACGATTACGGGGTTGCTAGGCATTCTGCACATCGACCAGATGCAAGGTAATCTGCCATGGCTGACCGGTGCCGCCGACCAGCGCGTACTTGGCCGTCTGACCCCCGGAACTCCCTCAAATTGGCGTCAACTGGTTCGCGAGATGTCGGACTTCATCCCACCTGCGATGAAGCTCAAAGACGCCATTTAAGGAACCAAACCCTCAAAACGATTGAAGAAACTAATAGTTGAGAAAATCACCGCAATTGAGTGATTTCTCGAATCAGTACAAAGCTCTCATTCTGAGACAGCTAATCGAATCGTTCTGCGGCGAAATCCCACAAAACACGGAATCTAGAAGACATTAAGGCGTTGGCACGGCGTCTGCTCCTGATGGAGCTGTGGGCGGGCAATGCCCCAGTGTGTGTTCTCATCACCGCCGTCTCCCGGGGCGCCCGTCCATCCTACCTTTGAAAGGGTGTGTTCAACTTCGTTGGATGCACCCTTTCTTCGTATTGGCTTAGGCTTTCCAACGCCTAGCCGTGAACTACAGAAGGACAAGCTTGCCAAAGGTTATGTCAAAGCCAATTGCAAAGACTACCCCACCCCCTCTCGCTAGCGTAAAATTGACTCCCCGGTGTGGATAAAGTAAACGGATTGAATATTTAGATCCGATATTGCCGATTTTCTATCCGATCGCGGTCGCCAAACCAAGTAAGCCCCAAGTCAGGTCCTGTATGTACTACGCTTCGCTTCGCAAAATTCTAGTTTGTACAACACTGTCAGCGACTGCCGCAGTGGCCGTGAGCTCATTGAGCTTTGGACAAGGTTTTTCTCCCGGATTGCCCAACGCGAATTCAACCTTTGAGGATTCGAGCAAGCCAAAGTATTCGCTGCCACGCACAACGCCGAAACTTGACCAACCCAATTTGAGCGACGGTTCAAATTCCAAATCAGATTCCGGCTTCGGTGGCTCAAGCTTCGCCCTCCCTCGACCTTCCAAAAGCAAAAAACCAGTTAGCAATACTCCGGCCGCTAAGTCGAATTTTGCTTCGGGTGATGCCTTCGGTTCCATCGACAAGACAGACAGTTCTCGGTCAAGCGTTTCCGACATTGGGTCAACATCCTCCGGAAGTGGCAGGGAGCTGTTTATCGACATCTGCAACGTCAAGCTGATGCAGGACATCATGATTCCTGCAGAAGAGGAAGGCTTGCTAAGCGAGCTCAATGTAAAAGAAGGTGACGCTATCCCCGCTGGAAAGATCATCGGAAAGATTGATGCGGACCGAATGCAACTTGCGTTGGAAGAAGCTCGAAAAAAACTAGAAATTCAGCAGATGAAGGCCGAGAGTAAATCGGCATATAATGTCGCTGTGAAAAAGTACAGATTGGCCGAAGAAGAGTACGAAACGGCTTCTCGACTGGGAAGAAAAGGTTCCAAATCGGCCCATGAGGTCCGTCGAGCGAAATACTCGATGGAGGCGTCTTACGCGGAAGCTCAAGACGCGAAAGACCAACGAAAAGAGGCGGCAGGCTTGGCAGCGCTTGAAGAAATCAAAGTCAGGCAAATGGAAATGGTGATCGGCAAGATGCGTATCTCCACTCCGTTTGATGGTAACGTTCTTGAAATCCTCAAGCATCCTAGGGAATACGTCCAGAAGGGCGAAAACGTTGTCCGGTTCGTTCGCATGGACAAACTTTGGGTGGAAGGCACCGTTTCATCAGACACCTGCCGGCCCACAGATGTCAAAGGCAAACGCGTCACTGTCACTCTCAAACAAGCTGGCGGTGAAGAACTCGAATTCGTGGGACAGGTCGTCACCGGCCCGCTGCAGGTGGAAGGCGTTGGCAAACGTTTTCGCGTTCGCGCCGAAGTCGACAACCGATACGAAAATGGTCAGTGGGTTCTGCTACCGGGAGCATCATTGAGTATGTCAGTTGATCTTGGCTCCAACGCGACCCAACGAGCTGCAAATCGAGTGCGGTAGGCGACGTAAGTTCGATTGTTAACCGAACCTTTTGTTCAGGGATTCGGTTGCCAAGCGAACCCACTTATTGCCGTGTGATCCAGAGGAAACGTTCTCCGTTTTCGTCTTGGCGCAGTTCATGCCGCAAACGAGGCTTGGCCTGTAGCAGTAGCTTACTCAATGCCAACGCATAGCTAGTCTTGGCCTTGTTGTAAGACACCAACGTCTGCGAGAGATCGACCGCATTGCCATTCTTGTCTTTGGTCGCACCCGGATCCACTAGGAACGGCAATTCCAGACGACGTTCGATCGCAGTAAGCACACTCGCCAGCGGTGTCTGATTGACTTGCAGCGGGATGCGCTGAAACAATTTCGGGAATGCGTTGACAGGCGCCTCTTCCACAGGCCAGCCGGGCGGCCAGAACTCTTTTGCGTCTTCTTTGCGAACCACGCGTAACACGACCCCACTGCCCTGCTTCGACAGTGGATGAAACACGAGTTCATGCTGCCGCAAAAGAATTGACAACGCCGTCCCTACCGCAACACCGCGTAGTGTGACAGAAACATCTTCTTGTTCATCCAATCGCGTTTGGGCCGCTTTCGAAATTTCATACCGCATCGGCAACGCGTCCAGTAGTTGGGCAACCAAAGGTGCCGAATTCGCTCCTTTAGTTTGGCTTTCAATCGAAGCCGCCAACTGACGATGCACTTCCACCAATTGTTCCGACGTCAGTCCAAACGCTTTTTTCTTAGCAAGCGTTGTTTTCATACCATCGTCGCGCAGTCGAGAGAGGAACGCTCTGACACCAGAGGTATCGGACCGAGCAAATGACTTGCCCGGAAACTTAATTCTGCCGCTGGCAATGACTGCGTTGACCCGAACAATGACATGGCCGCGGGATTCATCTTCGGTCACGTTTGGCCTAGGACGCACCGCCGTTTGGACTCTAACGTGATCTGCTCCGACTTCCGACATCGCCTGCATCCATTGCTGATGATCAAGCGACGAAGATTTTGAATCGCTTAAAAGCGTCAGCTCAACCGAACGCTGTGCGTATAGCTTCTCAGGCACTCTCGAGATTGCACACATCGTGCAGGCTGACCAAAACAACACAAGAAATTTTTGGCTAAATATCAGATGCTTGTTCATCACTAGTCGCTCCTTCGATATCGGACAATGCACCAAATTGCGTTGAACAGGTCTTTCATGCCGACCTTCTTGCCTTCACTAAAGCTTCTTCCATGATAGCTGATCGGCACTTCCACGAATCTGGCACCTCGGCGAGCGAGTTTAGCCGTGAGCTCTGGTTCTACGCCGAAACGGTTCTGACAAATTTCAATTCCGTCGAGTAGTTCGATCTTCATCGCCTTGTAGCAGGTTTCCATATCGGTCAGTTTCAATCCCGTGAACAGGTTTGACGTCATGGTAAGCCATCGGTTTCCAAGTCGGTGCAGTCGTCCTTGGCTTTGCTGCTGCTCACTTAGCCAACGCGAACCGTAAACGACGTCAGCCTCGTCACGCAACAGCGGCTCAATTAGCGCGGCAATGTCACGTGGGTGGTATTCTAAATCGGCGTCCTGGACCACGATATACTTTCCCTGCGCTTTAGAAAACCCAGCTCTCAAAGCGGCTCCCTTGCCACGGTTTGTCTCTTGTATAACAATTTCCACACCGTCGACGTCGGCGACACTTTCCAGAATTTCAGACGTCCCGTCGGTACTGCCATCGTCTACGATGATGATCTGACAATAGACCGGGATTGCCGCAACTCTGGTCACAACCTGAGCAACAGTGGCTTGTTCGTTGTAGACAGGAATCACCACAGTGAACAAAAACGGATGTCCGCCTAAAGCTTCTTCCCAATTGAACGCGTCGGATGCACCGTATTCACGAAGACGTGTCCATGAGCCCGCAATTTGCTCCAGCACATCCTTGGGAACATCACCGCCAATACGACCGACAATGCAATCAAGACGATCTTGAGCTGTGCCGTCGGAACTGGAAAGTGAGTTGCTCATAAAAGGCCAAGCAGGACGATTGAAAGCGACAAAACGAATTGGTTGACTGCATAAAAAACGACCGAAACTCAGTGACGAGTTTCGGTCGATGATCTTCCTCAGGTAGCCTAGCCTCAAATGAGGGTTGAGAGACTAATCGTCTGATCCAGCCGATTCATCGACGGTGCCAGCCTCTTCACCTTCTCCGGCTCCAACGCCGACAGGTTCCTCCTCGGGCGGCGGCTCTGGTGGCTCGATGAACTCGCTATTGAACTTCAACTCGGTAATCTTACCGTCGTCATTGCGAACGCCAACGACTTCGATCCTATTCTTGCCTTCAAAGGTGCCCTTGAGCAGTTCTTCAGACAACGGATCTTCGACGTAGTTTTCCAAGGCGCGACGTAGCGGGCGAGCACCATAATCGAGGTTGGTACCTTTCTTGATCAAGTACTCTTTCGCGTCGGCATTCAGTTCTAGGTCAAAGCCCATCTCTGACAAACGATTGCGAATCTTGGAAAGCTCGAAATCGACGACAACTTTGAGGTCCGCTTTTTCCAAGTGGCGGAAAATGACGGGTTCTTCGGAAAGACGATTCAAGAATTCCGGACGGAATGCTTTTTCGATCTCGCCGAATACGCGCTCTTTCATATTTTCGAACGACTGGTCATCACCAGCGCCCGGCAATCCCATTCCCGATTCGTTTTTGATCTGATGAGCACCAACATTGGTCGTCATAATTAAAATCACATTGCGGAAATCGATATGGCGACCGAATGAATCGGTCAAACGTCCCTCTTCCATCACCTGCAGCAGGGTATTGAAGATATCAGGATGAGCTTTTTCGATTTCATCGAGCAGCACGACGCTGTACGGGCGACGGCGAATTTTCTCGGTCAGTTGACCGCCTTCTTCGTAGCCGACGTATCCCGGAGGGGCACCGATCAAACGCGAAAGGTTGTGCTTCTCCATGTATTCCGACATGTCGATCGTTACGAGAGCTTCTTCGTCACCGAACATGAATTCGGCAAGCGCTTTGGCCAGCAACGTCTTACCAACACCCGTTGGTCC
>CAZDBE010000267.1:0-7955 GCA_964503675.1 uncultured Pirellulaceae bacterium
GCGCACGGTCGTGCGCACAGATTCATCGCTTGGCGAGGAAGTGCAAACCAATTCGCGCTGGACGGAAGCTCGTTTCGGCGGTCGAGAGGACCCGATCGATCAATCGTTCAGCGGTCAGGAACGTAACAAGTTGTACTACAACGTTCCGGGACCTCATGGGCGCACGTTTGCCGATCTCTCAACGATCTCTGGTTTGGATTCAATCAGCGATGGACGCGTTTTTGTATTGTCGGATTTTAACCGCGATGGTCGTTTGGATGTTGCGTTAAGCAATGCCAATTCGCCTTCGTTGAATTTGTTCCAGAATCAAATTCAAACCGATCACAAATTTGTGGCGGTGAAATTTGTTGGCGGGATGACCGCAGAACAAGCCGAAGGCCGCGCTGAAAAACGACTGTCTGTGCGAGATGGATTTGGAGCCGTCGTCACGTTCAAGCTTGCCGATGGGACGATCATCACTCGTGAATTTCGCTGCGGCGAAGGCTTTGCCGGTCAAAACAGCAACACGCTAGTGGTCGGCATTGGAGCTGCCGATGCCGTTGCTAGCGTCTCAGTCGCGTGGCCTTCGGGGATCAAGGACTCGATAGAGCAGGTGGCGTCAGGAACGTTGCTGACGCTAATTGAAAACGGAGAAGGCGGGGAGCCACAGCATAGGACCGACGCCTATTGACCTGATCCAATGAAACGGCTTTCGTGGACGGTGTGTTTCAAAACTTACGATTCAACGGCTGAAAACCTCGAAATCCCACTTATTGTTGAAGCATTTAACACAATTGTGCTTCCACCGGGTGGCAACGAACGATAATATGATATGGCGGCTGTCTCCGCCATTAATACGTAAATTAGGGGGCACGTTTCTCATGTCGATACAGTTTCTTGCATTTATTTCGGAGTTCTTATAGTGAGTAATCGAATGAAACGCCCTGATAAGGGCTTCACACTTGTCGAATTACTGGTGGTGATTGCGATCATCGGGATTCTCATTGGGATGTTGTTGCCCGCCGTGCAACAGGTGCGAGAGGCCGCTAGGCGAATTGAATGTGGCAACAAGATGCGGCAAATGTCGTTGGCGATGCACAATTACGAAAGTTCGTACGGGCATTTTCCTCCCGGGATGAAAACCCGGGAAGGCGCTTCCGCTTCACAGAGGCTGGTCAGAAACGCAGCTTATGGCTGGGGGACGCTCATCCTCCCCTTCGTTGAGCAGAACGCCCATTACAATGATCTACTGACGCTCTCAGACAATTTGGTTACTCCAAGGTTTGAAGGCCTCGTAGGCGGTGTGAGACCTAGTCGAAACCTCTCAGGGGAAGTTTTGACAATCTTCAAATGTCCGTCTTGCCCAATGGATGAGCTCAATCCTTTCCGAACCGGTCCCGACAGGGCCAAAAGTAATTATGTTGGGATCCTTGGTCCGAGGTTAGAGAATCTTGATCTAAACAACATCACCAACATTTCCGACATTGATCCGACACAGACCGGTACCTTCGCAAGTGACGAAGAACGAGTAGCTTTCCAATATCCGGGAATGCTGTTTCTTGACTCCAAAATTACCTTTGGCCAGATTCCAGACGGCTCTAGCAACACCTTCCTTGTGGGAGAGCGCGACGGTGGTACTTTTATTGGGACCCGGACACGCCGAGCTTCCGTGTGGTGCGGTGCTAGATGGGGTGGGTGGCTCAACACGACTCTTGGAGCCACTCATAGTGACCCTCGCTGGACGTTGAATGGTATAGAAAACTCAACCCAAGGCGAGTGGACGCCGCTATCAAGCAGCCATCCTGGCGGAGCGAATTTCTCGCGAGCTGACGGTTCGACAACATTTGTTACCGACACCGTGGATGGGGCTACATTTGAAGGCATGGGAACCAGAGCCGGCGGAGAAGTATTCGATCCCCTATAATGGAAGATCCTCAACTGCCGACTTCGTTTTCGCGGTCAGCATTTGAATTTCATGATTCGCAAGATCAGCGTGGGATATGTCTCACGCTATTTTTTTTTGCTATAATTTTACGCACTTGCACTCGTAACATTCATACTGGGACACACGATGGATCACTTCAAACAACTCTTTACGTTGATTACTTGCGTTGGCTTGTTCTGCCTAAGCGGATGTTTAGGAAGCAATAGCGATATTGGTTACGTCACTGGCACGATTACCATTGACGGAAAACCTATCCACAACGCAACCGTTTCTTTCATACCCACCACAGGGAGAGGGAGTCTTGGCCAGACTGATGCCAATGGTTATTACGAACTTGGCTACGTAAGAAATCAAAAAGGGGCTCTAATTGGTAATCACAAAGTCATGATACAAACGGATATCGCAATCGGCGGTGATTATGATTTTCGGACGCGAGAGGAAAAGATAGCCGACAAGGAAGCTGGAAAGGCAGTTAGTGACTCAGGCAAACCAATTGCGCGGAAGGAAATGCTGCCTAAGAAGTACTGTGACCGAAAGGAAACTGAATTGACTGCCACCGTCAAAAGTGGAAACAACACGTTCGACTGGGATTTGACGACTGAGTAATCAATCTCGGGTAGCCAAACGGTGCCGCCCCTGCTGCAACGCTCGGACTTAAATTTAGGCCGGAGGCCGGCATGTATCTGTCGCCTCCGACCTAAAAGTTGGATTGAGCAGTATTGGGCTAAAGCCGATACTGCAAACGGCGATTCAACTAAGCCACTTTCTCCATCAGTGCTTCGATCCATTCCTGCAAACGTTCCACCGGCAGGCCTACCACAGTTGATGGTAGGCCCTTTACGATCCTGACCCAGTCAAGCTCGTCTGGATTTGGCAAAATACATTGCTTCAGTCAGCTAACGTGCAAAATTTGCTTTCAATCGGGCGATATACTAAAATTCGATACGCGCGGGCAAGCTCAGTCTGACCGCGTTGCGTACAAAATTAGGTCCGACTGAACGCTAAGCCGCAGGCATTGAAATGACACTTTTAGAACTTGAAGAACAGGTCTCCAAACTCCCCCCTGACCAATTGGCCAAGTTTATCGACTGGGTCAAGAAGCTAGACAGTGATTTGTGGGACAAACAAATTGAAGCGGACGTAGCAGCAGGACGGCTCGACCATCTAGCAGCCGAAGCGATCGCGGAGGATGAAGCAGGGCGCACAACTCCACTGTGATCCATAAAGCCACTTCCAAATTTTGGAAACATTATCGCCAACTTCCAGACAATATTCGCGACGTAGCCGACAAGAATTTCGCGTTGTTGAAAGACAATCCAAGCCATCCATCTTTGCAGTTCAAACAGGTTGGCTCCTTCAGGTCTGTCCGAGTTGGCAGTAATTATCGAGCACTCGCAGTTGGTCGCGAATATGGCTACCTGTGGTTCTGGATTGGTCCACATCATGAATATGACAAGATTCTATCTGACCGGTAGCTGAAAGTCGCGTTAAACAAGTTGGGTTCAAGAACCACAATCTAATCAGGCCACTTTCTCCAGCAGCGCTTCGATCCACTTCGGCAAGCGTTCGACGGGAAGGCCTACCACAGTTGATGGTAGGCCCTTTACGATCCTGACCCAGTCAAGTCCGTGCTGGAAACCAAACGCCCCGGCTTTTCCGATCCACAAATCTGTGTCGAGATATTCGTCAATCATCTGCTCGGAGAGCACGTCCATCTCAACGGTTGTTCTTTCTAGGAACGTCAAGAATTGATTCGACGGCAGATGCCAGAGGCAGACACCCGTCAATACATCGTGAACGGTTCCGCTCATCAGTTGCAACATCCGACGAGCGTGCTCTGCGTCCACCGGCTTGCCAAGCACCTCGGCTTTGCAGACGCCAACGGTGTCGGCGGCCAAGATGATTGCCGGCTGTTGTTCCCGAATGACCGATTCCTGCTCGACAGATTGGCTCAGCTCTATCGTTTGCGTTGCGTCTATCGTTTGCCTTGCGTTTATCATTTGCCTTGCAATTGCAGCGGCCTTGGCGACGGCCGAGTCGACCACCAGTTGTTCCGGGCTGCACTTACTGCAAACACCCTTTTCGACCGAATCGTCAGGGGCGCAGACATCGAACGTGTATCCTGCTTCGGTCAGTAATTCTTTGCGGCGAGGTGATTGGCTGGCAAGGATCAGCGGTAATGATTGAGTATTGTTGTCCATGAGCGATCAATTTGATGTTGGCTTTGGCAAGGAAATGAAAACAATGTATCGACTCGGTGGCGATTCCAATACCCGCCGTCAATAGCACGTGGCTAACAATTGCAGCCTCCCGTGAACGCTAACAGGGGGAGTTTTCACCACGAAAGACACGAACCACACGAAAAGGAACCGCGAGGGTCTCAGAAGAGCGTGAAGGCCGCAATGAGTAGTTGCGTAGCGCTGCTGAGTCGATTGCCTTCTTCCCTGAAACCTGAAAACTCTCCGCTCCCTCATCATGCTTGACGTCATCTTCGAAGACAACCATCTGTTGGTTTTAAACAAGCCAACGTTGATAGCCACGATGGGGGCTGCGCCGGGAGAGCCAAGTTTGTTGGAACATGCGCGGCAATACATTCGAAAAAAGTACGACAAGCCGGGCAACGTTTACCTTGGTGTTGTCAGTCGTTTGGATGCACATGTATCTGGAGTGATTATGTTTGCTCGCACTTCGAAGTGTGCCAGCCGTATTAGTGAGCAACTGCGAAATCAGACCGTCGAAAAAACTTACCGTGCCATCGTTCCTGCCGGAGTGTTGCCTGCTGAAGGAACGTTAGAGAATTGGGTGGTGAAAGACGACGCCAGCCGCCGTGTCAGGTGTGTTGCCAATCAGGACGTTACTTTTGCAGGAGAACATGGTAAGACCGAACACCCCAAAAGAGCGAGGCTTCATTTTTCTGTCATTGCTACCGATTCAAGGCGTGGTGTGGATTTGATCGAGGTTCGGCTAGAAACGGGACGGAAGCATCAGATACGCGTCCAACTGTCGCATGCAGGTTGTCCCATCATTGGAGACGTAAAATACAACAGCCAATCACCATTCCCGTCAGGAATTGCCCTACACTGTTTTCGCTTACAACTGATACATCCGACGCTGAAAACTCCTTTGGATTTTGAGGTGGAGCCTCCTAAGTTTTGGAAAATGGCAAATTTTGACGTATAATTCAGACCTGCCTACTCGCTCCCAACGTGTCAGAGATTTCCCTGACATTCCACTTCTCGATCCTACGCTTCCGCCGATGAGTCAGTTGACCAACAATTTTAAGGTCACGGCAGTCGCCAGTTCACTGGTGACTGAAGAACAGGTCCGCGCCGCGCTCGATGTGATCGTGAAGTCTGCTGGTGGAGCTGTTACCCAGATTTCAGACAAACGCCTAGCGGGCCAACTGGTTCGTATGGGTGCATTGACCAACTACCAAGCCGACCAGTTACTCGCCGGCAGGACGAAACTGACGCTAGGTCCATACATTATTACCGACTGGATTGGCCAAGGCGGAATGGGACAGGTGTTCAAAGCCGTTCACGACATGTTGGGGCGCCCGTCGGCCGTGAAAGTCTTGCCTCTGCACAAGACTACGCCCGATGCGATCGAAAGTTTTCGCCGTGAGATTCGGGCGCAGGCCAAGCTCGACCATCCAAACCTAGTCCGTGCCTTTGATGCGGGCGAAGACGGCAACGTACACTATTTGGTTGTTGAGTACGTGCCAGGAACGGATCTTAGACGGTTGGTCCGTTCCAAAGGAAAGCTGACCGTTCAACAGGCGTCCAACATTGTGAAACAGTCCGCCGAAGGACTGGCACATGCTCATGAACGCAATCTGATTCATCGCGATATCAAACCAGGCAATATTTTGGTGACGCCAGATGGTACTGCCAAACTTTCAGATTTGGGTCTGGCGTTTTATCTGAATGACGCTAACGACCCACGTGCGGGGAAGATTGTTGGTACTGCTGACTATCTTTCGCCCGAGCAAATTCGTACGCCGACGCATATCACCAGCAACAGTGATATCTATTCGTTGGGCTGTACGCTGTACTATGCAGTGACCGGAAAGGTTCCGTTTCCCGGCGGCAACTCGCACAGTAAAGCTCGCCGGCATTTAGAAGAGACGCCGTGGCACCCAAGGCGATTTAACGAGGAGGTCAGCGATGACTTTGTCGATTTGATCGGCGACATGATGGAAAAGGACCCGGCCCAACGCATCCAATCGGCCATGGAAGTCGCCGAACGGCTAAGCCCGTGGGCAGCCGATAACAGCCCGCTGTTGACTGAGGAGCTGGACGATAAACCCAGATGGACGCCCGCGCCCGTTGGAGGAGTCGACGCTCAGGACACCGATCCGAATCTGGATGTGGCAGAACTTGCCATGTCGGAAATCTCGGACGCCACTGCAATGCAGGGAACCTCTGCTGGAGGTGACTCCAACACCGATACCGGATCATTTGTGTCGGCCGGGGTTAAACCGGCGGTTCCACAATCGACTGTCAGCCAATACACCAATGCCAGACATCTGAAGGATGAAATTTCTTTCGGGATTTACACGATGGTTTTTGCCGTGGCGACTTTCTTTGCCATCGGTGCCTTGGTGGGATTTATCGCGGGATTTTTCGCGGGTCAGTCTTAGTTTTTTGAGAACAATTGTCCCAATTGTTTTACCGGCGAAGCCGGTTTTGTCTAATCAACAATTGGGACAATTGTTCTACAAAGCGAATCGCCAGCGATTCCTGTTCTAACCCAAGATTGCCAACACCTCGGTTTGCACGCCTCCGGTGACGTGAACTTTTGAGTCCGCATCGACATAGACGTTGATCTCGCTGCGAATACCAAAGTCTTCTCGGTAGACGCCCGGCTCAATCGAAAAACAAGTGCGCGGCATCACCAGTCGTTCTTCTTTAGTTTCCAAATTGTCCATGTGCGCTCCGTTGCCGTGTGTCTCTTGGCCGATGTTGTGGCCAGTACGATGAATGAAGTAGTGCCCCATGCCGGCGGCGTCAATCACATCACGCGTGGCTTGATCAACTTCCCAGCCTTGAAGTGGTCGCGCGTGAGCAAACGCATCTTTCACACAAGCGATTCCTGCGTCGCGGCCCCCGGCGACGACATCGAAGACTTTTTTAATTTCGTCGGGAATCGAGTCTCCTACAAAACCGACTTTGGTCAAATCGCTGTAAACGCCCTGGGGCACATCCATTTTCGCCCACATATCCAATAGGACAAAATCGCCCCGCTGGATCGGCGAATCCTTTCCCGGAGCTGGTGCGTAATGGGGATCGCCACTGTGAGGACCCACAGCCACGATTGGCGGATGATAGGTCGTCATGTTGTGATCGGCATAGTATTGCATCACACGATTTTGGACATCCATCTCGCGGATCTCTTTTCCGGCTCTCACGTGGTCGGCGATCATCTCCCAAGCCATATCAAACGCTGGGCGGTTGAGCGCGTCGGCCTTCAGGTGTAGTTCCCACTGCTGGTCGCTCCAACGCGCCTCGAAAAACTGGATCAAGTTTCCCGAACTTCCGATTTCTGGCCCTAGCGAACGGATCAGTTCCACCGTTCCACCATCGACACGCGAGACATAAGGGTTGGCGTTGTTGGGTGAATACTCCATCGCGATACGCCCAGCCGATCCAACGAGCGCGGCCAGCCTCTCGTGAAGCTCTTGCCATTTTAAGTAGACGTGTTTCTCGCCTGGTAGATGGTCTAAAGCCGCCGTTTCAATGCGGTGCACAAGTTTTTGCGGAGTCCCGTCGGCCGGGATGTAGTAAAAGAATCGCCGTGATTGCACATCCGACTCCGAAATGCCAAGCACGCGTAGCGCCAGCACGTTGAGGCCACGAAAGTCGTACAGCAGCCAACCATCGAAGCCAAATTTGGCGATGGCGGCTTGGATGGCGGGCAGATCAAATTGGGTATCTTTAGTCACGGGATAGTTCACCGATGTGCTTGAGGATGGAGTGAATGAGACAATAAAAATTTACCGAATCTCAGGCGGTTCGAGTTGATCGATTTC
>CAZDBE010000268.1:0-7873 GCA_964503675.1 uncultured Pirellulaceae bacterium
GGGCATCATCAAGGCGGACGAATCCTCAAATACGAACTCAACGGCCGCAACGCCCTGTACTTGGCGGACGAATCAGGGTGGAGCGCTGATCTTCTTGGTGTTAAACGGCATCTATCGGCCGGCCGTTTCGACTTGGGGCCCGAACAACTTCAGGCGCGCGGCGATACGCTATGGCAAGGACCGTGGACGGTCGAGGCGACGGGCGACCGCCAAGCGACAATGACCAGTCTGGTGGATCCAAAATCTGGACTGCAAGTTGCACGCTAAATTGAACTGGCGCCCGATTCATCGCGGTTGACCTTCACACAAACAGTATTTAACCGCGGTGAAGAAACGGTTCGACAGTGTTACTGGAGCCGCACGTTTGCCAATCATGGTGGGATTGCCATTGTTCCCTGCGATTCATTCAAAAGTCGCCTGCCAAATTTGTACTACTTGGGAATGAGTCGCAAAACTTTCAACATCTTGCCGGAAGAAGATGCCGTTGTTCGCCAAGACGATTTTTTGATTATCGATGGCCCACCGTCGACGGCCAAAATGGGGTTTGACTCCGTCCGAGGTTGGGTGGCCTATCAATCGAAAGACGACCTCTTGTTTGTGAAGCGTTTTGAAGTGTCCGAAAATCGCAACTATGGAGAAGCGGTGGGAATCAATCTATCGATTTGGTATCCGAAAAAGGACCTCCTTCCTTGTTGCGAAGTTGAACCTATCGGGCCGATGCAGAATTTGAAACCCGGAGAACAAGCCTCTTACAGCGTCGACTGGTGGTTACTGGAAAGCGCTTTCCCGGCCGACGGAAAAGTAGATCCCGTGGCCATTGAAAAAGTGGTTCAAGAGCAGTGCCCAAAGCAGTAATCTTCAGGCAATTGGGCGAAGCAAACACGTTCGGTGGCTTGTGGGCGACGCAGTTCTGCCGCTATCATGCTTGTGACAAATCCACGAGGAACGCATGGCTGCGCAAACCGATTCAATGCAGGGGAAAATTCATCAGGGCGACTGCATCGTTGGACTGAAGAAAGTCCCTGACGGCGCGATCGATCTCGCCTTTGCAGATCCCCCTTTCAACATCGGTTTCAAGTACGATCAGTACGACGACACACTAGAAGATGATCAGTACATTCAGTGGTCGCATGAATGGATGACGCAAATCCATCGAGTACTCAAAGACAACGGCACGTTCTGGCTAGCGATCGGCGACGAGTACGCTGCCGAACTAAAGGTTGAAGCAAAGAAGATTGGCTTCCACTGCCGCAGTTGGGTGATCTGGTACTACACCTTCGGCGTAAACTGCAAGAAAAAGTTCACACGCTCCCACGCTCATCTTTTTCACTTCGTCAAAGATGAAAAAGACTTTGTCTTCAATCATTTGGACATGGACTTGCGAGTCCCTTCAGCCCGGCAATTGATTTACAACGACGCCCGCGCCAACCCAATCGGTCGAATGCCGGACGATACTTGGATCCTTCGTCCGCAGGAACTGGTCAATGGTTTCGAACCGGATGAGGACACTTGGCATTTCCCGCGCGTTGCCGGAACGTTCAAGGAACGCGCTGGCTTCCACGGTTGCCAGATGCCCGAACAATTGCTCGGCCGCATCATCCGCACATGTTCGTCTGAAAATGATATTGTGATCGATCCCTTCTCGGGCAGCTCGACTACAGTCGCCGTCGCCAAGAAATTGAACCGCCGCTACTTCTCGTTTGAGCTTTCCAAAGACTACGTGCGCCTGGGAACCGAGCGACTCAATCGGATCTCGGTTGGTGATGCACTCAACGGTGCAGAAGAACCTTCGATGAAGGTACTGAACCAGAAAAAAGAGAAAGCAAAACCTACTAAGACGAAAAAGATCGGCAAGCAAGCGGTAACACCGTTTCCAAATGAAGACAAAGTGCACTCCATGATCGCCGCGGAACAGGACGGCATCGTCGAAGCGTTTGCTCACGCTAACAACGGTTACGCAGTAGATCGACTGATTGCCGATCCGATCCTGAACGAAGATTTCCAAGTCGCGTGTGATCGACTGTCAGTTCCCGGAACTCCAGCCGAACGGAATCGATTTTTGTTTCGCATTCGCAAAGCGGGTAAACTGAAGTCGGCCGGGATCTACACGAAAACGAAAACAAACATCAGCTGGAAGGACATCGATCCTTTTGTTTTCGCCAGCGAGATCGCATGGCGACAAACAAGTAACAAATATTGCATTAGCCTCGACGAGATGTTTTGTGATCCGCGGATTGCGATCCAGTTCGACAAAATCGCTGCCGATTTTGCTCCCGGATTTACTGCGCTAGAGTATCGCTGGGCCGCATTGCGATTGAGGAAGGAAGGCAGCAGCGGGCTCAAGCGCGTCAAACTGCAGTCGGCCAAACAGTTTGGCATCGATCAATTGAGCAAGGCCGGCGTCAAACGCCTTCCGGGGATCGCTTTCTCCGATCTGGAACTGAGCGACGTAGAAAAAGGTCCCGGCGTTTATCTGATTCGTGAATCCGATGGTACCGCGTTATACGCTGGCGAAACGGAACAGCTGGCATCGAGAATTCGCCGAACGTTCGCGGCAAGCGGCCCGTGCTCAATGTGGCTGCAGCGCAGTGCAGAGCTGGAAATCTATATTCTTCCGCTGCAGTCAATCACTGACCATCGGTTCGCCAGACAAAGCCTATTGTTGAAGTGGCATCAACCGCAGTGGAACTATGTGGATCATCTCAAAGCTTAAGAGAATCGGATAGGCTTCAAAGTTGCACGACTCTCTGAATCGTGTTTCAACAAGCAACGACTCGGAGAGTCGTGTTAGATTACTTTTTCGGAATCGCTGGTTGCTTCGTAGGGCAAACGTACAAGAACGTTTCGGTAAGCGGTTCGCCATCGTGCTGTAACAACATCTCGATCTCGATCGGTGCATCACCCTCTGGCTCTAGTGTCACGATGGCCATCAGGTCCTTGGTATCAGTACGCTCTACGGATTGACCAACCGACCGGCCACGCACAACCTTTAAGTGTAAATTGGGCATCGTGTCCTGTTGGTATTTTTCGACCACCCCGCCCGCAAATCGAACCGCCAGTTTTAGCTTCCCGTCTGACCGGTCGACCGAAAATGAAGTTGCCCGCGCTAGTTTGTTGTGTTCTCCAACATCGCCAACCAAAAATTTCACGTTGTACTCGACATCCATTGGTTGCGTAAAATCGATTCCGTCGTCAAACACCCAGTAGGCATTGATATTATCGATGCCCTCATGAGGAGCCGGAAATTCCGAGATCTCAACGCGTCCACCGTGCCAAGGCGTCTTGGGAGTCACATAGACGCTCGGCCGTTTGTGATAATTCGCGTTGTAGTCCTCGAAATGGAAGAACGCCCGATTACGCTGCAGCGCACCGAACCCCTTGAGCGTCTCAACCCTGCGTGATGAAACAGATGGATAACTGTGCCGCGTCAAAGGCCTCCAGATCCAGCCATCCTCGGCACTGTTGATCAGTACGCCGTCGGAATCGTGAACAGATGGGCGATTATCTGTTCTCGGACCTTCAAAACCGTCACCCCACATCCACATGCTAGTGATGGGAGCGATAGCCAATTTCTCAACGGGAACTCGAAAATACAAACGGGCTTGGACATCGATCCCCGATTCAAAGATGCCCGGCTTGAAAGTGAACCGGTAAGCACCCGTGACGCTCGGACTATCCAAAAGAGCAAGTATCGTAAGAACTCGCGATTTGTTGGCCGGTTTCTCGACCCAGAACGCACGCAAATAGGGAAACTCTTCTTCAACGTTCATAGAAATGTTTACCGCCAGGGCTCGCGCTGATGAACCGTAGTCAAAATTCTCCGGTCGAGATCGGAAGTAGCTTGAGCCAAGAAAAGTCAGCAGTTCTTCTCCATATGCTTTCTCATCTTTTCGCCCATCTTCTTGAGGCGAGAAATGGCCAGCAATCTTCAGACCGGCGTGGCCAATGTCTGCCGGAATTTCCTCCGGATCCAGCACACCGGCGTAGTCGAAGAGTTCCTTGGAGTAGGGCACGTGGCGAGCGACGCCGTTCTCCAGCGTAAAGACATCGATTTTATCTTGCTGAATATAGCCTCGGTGAAACGTCTCAAACCAGAACGGAGTTCTACTGCCCGCCCAAATGCCGACATGGTGAAGAAACTCAATTTTCTGATAGTCGGGGTAGCTAAGATCAGTGAGAACTTTCGGCACGATGGGGGTCGGTTGATAGGTCTCTTTGGCGAAACGTTGTGCTAAATCAGAAAGTGTTTCGAATGAGTTTACCTCTAAATAGGGAGCAAGGTCATCGGCGCAGCTTGCGTTTGTTTGCGACCAAGCAGTCGTAGTAGGCATTAAGAACAGGGTGGCCAACAGTACTAAGGCAAGCAGGCTCGAATCAACAATGCGGTATAGAAGGGATGGCATGCGAGGTTAGAGATCGAGACTCGTGATAGAACGGAATGCAACCCATGCATTATACCTATCAACATCCGTATCATGCATCTGCGAATCAATCAAAGATCAACAATCTCTGGCCAGACGCCGCATCGTCAATCAGGTTGATTAGAGAACGGCCCGATGTACCGCTCGACGAAGTGTTCCAAAAATCCTCATCGCTCCAGCGTCGGCGACGAAGTCCGATCGACCAGCAAGTCGGATCGCCAATCGTTCGAACAACCTCGTCATCCAGCGAGAAGCCAGTCTCTGCTCCCTTTCCCGCATCTCCCCACAGTGACGCCAACGGAATGGCAGCTTCGACGGTCCAGCTGCTCGCATCCTCTTTTCTTTGGACAAACCAAGTTGGATCCCAAGTACTCATGCCATTGATGCTCTCGGCCGCCCAACCTCGATAGTCGATTGCAAATCGAAAATTCGTTTGGCCGTCTCTGTCGATATCCAGTTCCATTTCGACCCGATCGCGTCCGTTCAAATCCGGATCCCGTGGCCGTAGCCCCGCGCTGGCACGATATTTCTCATTGGGCAATTTTGACATAACAGCCAATAGGTACAAAAACTTGCCATCGCGTGCGAACATCAATGAATCAGCTACCGGTTCAGTTGCGGCAGGTGTTTCAAATGAAACCAGTTTGATTTGGGATGAGGAATTCGGCCAGGAGGATTTTGGCGAGTGAGACATCCGGCAAACGGCATTAGCTTGGTAGGCGCTTTGCCAAACGAGATCGTTGGCGACACCGTCAAGCTTTGGCGGAGCCTGCGCTTTCACGCAGCGAATGGGCTTGGCCAGCTCGCTCAATGCGGAAATGTCACGATTCTCAGGCGCATTGTCGGCAAACTGCAGAACGGCAAGTTCCTGCCCAATCCATTGCTTTATCTGTGGATCAGACACAAGACGCAGCCTCTGTTGCAAACCTTCGACGCGCTGATGGGGTTCAGTAGAAAGCAGAGTCAGTTTCAAATTCAGTAACTGGCAAGCAACCGATTGAGCCAAGTCAGCATCCTGATTCTTTAGACGGTTGAGAAACTTTGTCGCCAGCTGATGACGCTCGTCCAACCACTGATCAAGTTTAAACTCATTTTTGACCTGCTGCACTCCGCGCTCTAACTGATCTTCGTCGGTATCCGAGCCGTATGATTGGGGTACTGATCCCGCGGTCGCCAGATTCTCTGATCCAAGTTGTTGATCGACTTCGTTGGCAAGACGAACCAATTCGGCTAGATCCGAATCGGCAGACAAATCCGCACCGTCGCCAATTTGCATCCGCTGCCGTCGAGCCGCAGCGATCTGTTTTTTCAATTGATCTGCATCTGGAGCTTGCCAAGACAGTCGTTGGTCTCCATTGCCAATATTGTCGGTCTGAACCTTTGTCAGTTCAGTGATCCCATCCCGATCCGCTAGTCGGCTCGGTTGAGTTACTTGAGTTTGAAACTGGCTGACGGCCGAGTCCCTAGCGTCAAAGAATGCTTTGAGATTAAATTCGTCTGACGAGAAATACGTCGCTAACCAAAGTCTGGCCGCTGGCGCATATGCGTGTTCCGACCAACGTGTGGAAAGGAGTTGCAACGTTCGACTTGCCAATTCAGGATTGCCCGCCGCAAAATACTCGTCAGCCAATTCCATGATCCAGTTGCCAGCTTGCTGCCGATCGACAGCTAACGTAAGTGTCAACAGATCGTTCCACCAAATGCTCATCGATTTTTCGTCATGAATGTCGGTTTTGAGCAACCGCGCGAACATCTGTTTTTTCTGGCTACCGCGCTCAATGATCGCCAAACCTGTAGACGTTCGACTTTTTCTGGCACGACCTACGATTTGTCCAATTCCTTTTACCAACGACGTCTGCTCGACAGGAACCGCAGTTGTAGATTGCCCTCCATCGCCGCGTCCGATAAATCGCACCATTCGCCAACTCCGGGGCGACTGATTCGGACGCGCACTATCACCATGTAAGCTCATTCCCAGCAACGACCGACTCATCATGACACGGTCCGCGATAGTTTTGCCTTCAAGTGGCAGTAGCTTATCACTGCCGATATTGATGCTTCCGCCCAAGTCAGCAATTACCATTCGTTTGACCTGCCATGGGGGCAAGTTCAATTCTGTCTGATCCTTATGCAACACTCGCATATCGGCAGCAGCATAGATGGCCTTGGTAACCAACGATTCATCGACGCCATTAATCGCGACACACGCTGGGCGGTACTGGCGGATGCGTTTGACAATAGTTTGCAACACACCCATTTGACTTGAGGTCGGATCAAGCTTGCTTGATGAATCGTTCGCCCACGTCATCGTCGCGTTACCGCATCGGGCGGCGGCTTGAGCAACATGTGCCTCCGATACTGATCGCTCGCCTTTGGACAGTAGCATAGTTCCGCACAGCAAATTGTTTTCGCAGGCTAGATCGGCTAACAGATTCAAAGGGATCTCGGCATCTGTCTTACATATGTTCAGTATGTCTAAGCGCTTATGTTTGCCTCGCCGTACTTCCCATGTTTCTCCTCCATCGACGGTGGATAGAACCACGCCGAGGTCGCCAACGGCGAATCCAGTTTTCGTGTCAACAAAAGTGATCTTGTGAATTGGTGTCGTGACTGAAGTTTTGTGGAAAGCGACGTGTAAGGTTTTGAGATCGATCGAAACTAAGCTGCTTCCCGGTTTTCCGGCAGCCCAAATCTTGTCTTCGGTCACGGCTAGCGTTTCGAAATCGATCAACGGTAACGTTTGTGTTTGCTGCTGACGATTTAGATTGTCGTAAGTCAACTTTACCGGGCGAAAGGAAAGCCCATTGTCGCTGCTACGAAAGATTGCTCCGCGTCGCCCTACCGCCCAAGCATCTTTGTCTCCAATGATCGCAACGTCTGAGAAGTGCTGCGCGCCTTTGCCGAGTATTGCAGCGACATCCATATCGGCTGGATTTCCAGACGTAGGTTTGCTGAATCCAATCGCTCCTGAGTCTGAAACGGCAATTGTGCTTTGTCCGTTTCGTGCGGCACGCCGCCATGAATTCCTTGCTGTCTCTGGTGAGTCACTGGTCCATGTGCTGCCGCCGTCATGCGTGAAGTAGATCCCACTACGGTATTTATGGCTGCCCTCGCCGATTGCCCAACCGCTGCGGAGGCTGGTAAATTGTATTTGCTTCAACGCCGGTGCCGACGTGTTGTGGAGAACTCGCCAAGTTACTCCGCCATCTGAGGTTCGCAGCACGACCGATTGAGTTCGATCGAGATACGGCAACGCGTATCCGCCGCAGGCCCAACCGTTTTGCTGGTCTAAGAAAAAGATTCCATTCAATTGGCAGGTGAACTTGAGATCGCTGGACTGGTTAGTTGGACCAGACTTAATCACCTGCCGGTTACTGACACCGCGCAGTTTTTCGGACAGCGATAGACTGCCATTACTTCCTCGGTTGGCCATGACGGTCTGATTAAGTTGA
>CAZDBE010000269.1:0-7768 GCA_964503675.1 uncultured Pirellulaceae bacterium
AGCTGGGGCAGTTCGCGCGGCGGCTTCGGCGGCGGTGGATTGCTGGGCGGTTTCACGCCAGTGAGAAGTTTACTCGGCGGTATCGGTAACGGAATTCGCAACGTTGGCTCGAGAGCAGCCGGCTTTGGTGGCGGATCTACAGGCTTTGGAGGTGGATCAGCTGGCTTCGGTGGTGGATCTACTGGCTTCGGTGGAGGCAGTGGCGGATTCGGCTGCGGTGGCGGTCTGTTCAACAACGGCGGTCTGCTTGGCTTAGGCATCGGTCCAAGAGTACGAAATGCACTTGGCGGAATTCGAGACCGCATCACCGGAAGTTCCACGGGAGGACTCGGCAGCACGGGAGGCTTCGGTTCCACTGGTGGACTCGGAAGCGCAGGCGGCTGGAGCTCTGGCGGCGGACTCGCTTACGCAGGTGCGTCGACAGGGTCGTTTTCAACTCCAGCGTTGAGTACTCCGGTACAAGGTTACGATGCACCAGCGCTTTCATACTCAGCACCGGCAATCAGCTACGGCTGCACCGGCGGACTCAGCGGGGGACTTTACTCAGGGTCGGCCACTGCAGACTACTACGGTGACTGGGGTTTGAACTACCTTCAAGGGCCACCACTCTCACTAGGACTCGATTCTGCTTTTGCGATCGGTTCTTACGACATAAGTCTTCACAACCAAACGGGGCTTGAATTCGATTCTATTGAATCAGTTTACGGCGCTGGAGTTGGCTCCGGGCTTTCCTACGACTCCTCTGACATCGCCGGCAACAGCTTGCTTGAATCGAGCGTTCCGTTCGCTGCTCCACTATCGATGGAGACCGACTTCTCTGCTCCAATGCTTGACTACGGTGCTGTACCGACGCTACCTAGCGAAGGCACAATCCTTCCACAGATGGGCGATCAAATGATTTCGACGCCCAACGCTGGCGAGACTTTCGGCCCCGTTGAGGGATCATCATCACCATCCTTCGATGGCGGCTTTGGGCCCGGTCTTCCCGATGCACCCTCTCCTGATGGAGAAGATGAGGACATCAACTCGACTCGTCAATCATCTCAAAAACCCAAAATAGAACTGGCCAGCATCTCACTTCGGCCCCGGTCCATCCGTTCCGATCTCACTCGAGCCGGACTCGGCGAAGCCGTCCTCGGACTCAGCGTGCCCGAGGACGCCAAGGTTTACATCAATGGAAAATTGACGGCAACTCCGGGTACCCTCCGCGAGTACGTTTCGCGGAAGCTTAAGTCTGGTAAATCCTACAGTTACCAAGTCAAAGCGGTCATTGAACGAGACGGAGATCGCATCGTGCGTTCAAGGCTAGTTCGAATTCAAACAGGGACCAGCCAGCTAGTTGAGTTTGATTTTACTCGTCCCCAAGTGACCAAACTGGTTTTGAAAGTGCCCGCCGACGCAGAGGTGCTGCTGGACGGTCAAGAAACTAAGACCACTGGTAACACGCGCGTCTTTTCAACTGAAAAACTGACTGACGAGCAATCGTGGAAAGATTACGACGTTGAAGTGCGGTACCAAGTCGCTGGTAAACAGGTTGTACAAAAGCAATCCTTGACGTTAACTGCTGGAGCAACAGAAGTGCTGGAGTTTGGCAGTGGAACACAGGTTTCTGGAGAGCAAGTCGCCAGTAACTAATCGCTCAATTCAACTAAAAACCGTACAACCCGTTTTTGCCGTCTGGCAGGAACGGGTTGTTCTTGTTTTGGCCCGCCTTAAAAGGTTGCTAACGGATCTGCCCATTTTTCGATTAGGATAGTTTGATGAAATCGAAGAAACGAAAAGCGGACCGTAACCCCACCGAAGCGGCTGAGCATCTCGCTCCGCCGGCGAAGATGCCCCTCGCGGTATCCGACGGGCAACTCCTCAATCCGTGGCTGCGGCGTCTGGCGAGTATCGTGATTATGGCGTTCCTTGCAATCGTAGTCCTTGGCCCGCTTTCTAACCCAATCGCTTCCCGGCACCTGACAGCTAGATTGGCCGCATGGGTATCGCCAGTTCACCGCGCTCTGTTTCTGGGGCACGGCTATCGTTTCTTTGCTCCCAACCCGGGCCCCTCCCATTTGGTGCAATACAAAATCACACGCGCCGACGGCACACAGCTGGAGAGCGTCTTTCCCGACAGAGATACGATCAAACCAAGGTTGCTGTATCACCGCTGGTTCATGCTCAGCGAAACGGTCTATTCAGAACACGCTCAAACGCCAAGCCCACGTGAATTCGAACGGCTCAACCTCAGCCGCCTCCAGCAGGTCAAAGCACTCAACAAAGGCGGTCGACTGGTGCTCTCCCGGTCGTTGGAGGCAACACGCAAACGCGAAGAAGAAGCTTATCAACGAACGCTCAAACGCATTGACGTGTTGGTGAGAAACATTGCCCAGTTCTTGCTTGAGCGGGAGGGCGGTGAAGAAATTGAATTGACGGTTGTCACACGAACGTTACCCTTCCCAGCCGAAGTTCGGCAAGGTGCGGATCTCAACGACAAGCGTTTTCTTCAATACGAAACCAACTCCGTGATCGGAAGATTCTCGAAGGCCGATTTTACGAAAGACGAAGTTTCTAGTGAGCTTAGACTCGAAGAGGTGCAGCAATGATTAACGCACACTCTACGAGTCCAACTGAAGCGTGGTTTTCTCTATGGTCTTCTCTCTGGGCGGACGCTTGGAACAAGTTCTGGTTCACGCCAACGTCAGCCCATACACTGGCGGTCATACGGATCCTCACCGGAGCCATTGCGTTCTACACGCTGTTGGTATGGTCGTTTGATTTCGACGGATTCATCAACAACGGTTTAATATCTGCTGAGTATCGAGATTTGCTTTATCGAACGCCACTTGAATCGGCAATGGCGTGGAGCCATTTCGATTGGGTCGGGCCGACGTTGCGGATGCCGGTGCATATAGCGGGCCTTTTGATTGTGGCTTTGTTCACGCTTGGATTCTACACGCGTTTCACCGCCGCACTGACTGCACTGCTGGTTATTTCATATTCCAATCGCGCCATGGTGGCGCTGTTTGGGCTAGACCAAATGCTGGCGATGCTGACCCTCTACCTTGCGATCAGCCGCTGTGGCGACGCGTTCTCGATCGATGCTTTTTGCGCGAAAAAGCGTTCCAATGATAAAAGATCGACATCAGTGATCAATAGAATCGCAACGCGGCTGATTCAAATCCATCTGTGCATCGTTTATCTGTTTGCGGGACTCGGTAAGTGTCAGGGCGACAAATGGTGGGATGGAGAAGCGATTTGGGGTGCGATCGCCAACCACGAATATCAGACAGTCGACATGTTGTGGCTATCAGAGCATATGTGGCTGGTTGCTGTGATCACGATGGTGGCATTGTTTTGGGAGGTCAGCTACGTCGCGCTTATCTGGCCGAGGCTAACGCGTCCCATCGTGTTGCTGCTGGCAGTGCCAATGCATTTGGGAATCGGCCTGTGTTTGGGCATGCTTGAGTTTGGCTTGATCATGCTAGTGGCAAACATTGCATTCATCCCAGCAGAAATGTTCGACAGGAAACAGAGGCCTAAAGTCTAACCACGAAATACACGAACGACACGAATTCAATCTCAATTTCACCTTTCTTGTAATTCGCGTCTTGCGTGGTTCAAAAATTCCGTCCGATGCCCCGCACCTACCGGCTAACCAGTGAGCAGGCTAAAATTGACTCCACGTTGAAGTTACCGGTCTTCGCAACTATTTCCCTCTTGGCTCAAAAGCAATCCCCATGCTGAAAATCTCAACCGTTCCTGTAACCGAGTTTCAACAAAACTGTTGCATTGTCTTCGACGACGAAACGATGGCTGGCGTCGTTGTCGATCCCGGCGGTGACATCGAAAAAATAATTGCCGAGGTAACAAAAGAGGGCGTGAACATCGAAGCCGTATGGCTGACGCACGGCCATCTGGACCACGTCGGAGCGGCCGAAGCAGCCAAAGCTCATTTTAAGACTCAAATTGTCGGGCCTCACAAAGCCGACAAATTCTTGTTGGACAATGTTGTGATGGCGGCAGCCGGCTACGGACTATCGGGTTTCGCTAATGCCTCTCCAGACCGTTGGCTTGATGACGGTGAAGTCGTTTCGATTGGCTCACACGAATTTGAAGTCCGTCATTGTCCGGGGCATGCGCCTGGGCATGTGGTATTCATCAACCATGCCAACAAGATGATTTTGATGGGAGATGTTCTGTTCGAAGGATCGATCGGTCGTACCGATTTGCCCGGCGGCGATCATCAGCAGTTGCTAGACAGCATCGCCAATAAGCTAATGACTCTCGACGATGACTACCAGTTCATCTGTGGACATTCTGCCCCATCGACGATTGGCAAGGAAAGAAAATCCAATCCGTATCTCAAATAGCTTTCTAAGAGGTCTAATTGACCGGCGACTTTAAATTGCCCCACAACAAATATTTCAATTTTGGAAGTGATCGATGAAATGCATAGCGATCTTAGTTGCCGTCTTGTTGTTCACCGCTAGATCTGGAGAAGCACAGATCCTTCAACCGTATGACCTCGGTGGAGCCTCAAAGCCGAAAACGATGAAAAAACTGAGTGCTAAAGAAGGATTCTACAAACGGGTACATCAAACTTCATTGCGGCTGATATTACGAGGCGAGATCGAGAAACCCCAAAAGTTCCTTGAGACGTATCAAGCTGATCATCCTCAAGACGCCGAGACCGCCTATATGTTGGCTATCTGTCACGGGCTCTCGGGCAACATCGACGCTGCGACCGAATCGATGAATAAAGCGTTAGCCCTCGGACTGCCACCCGGCCGTTTGGTCGCTGGACCGCGCGAGGTGCTTAGACCTCTTGCCGAAACGGAGCTGATCCAGTCACTGATTAAGTCGCATTCGAACCGGCTAGTTCATGGGCCATTGGTTGGCAATGTAAGCGGTTCGACGGCCTCATTTTGGGTTCGCACGGCGACGCAGACAGGAGTAATTATCACCGTCTCTGATGCAGCCACCGGGAAAGTCATCGCAACCAGCCAAGTAGTTGAGTCGGACGAGAAAGAAGACTTCACTGCCGTCGCAAAAGTGGCTGGGCTCACCCCTGACACTGAATACAAATATTTCGTTTCCCTCGGCGGCCAAGATTGTGTGCCAGAAAACAAACAACAGTTCCGCACATTGCCAGCCAAAGGTGAAGCTTCCAAGTTTGTGATCGCGTTCGGTGGAGGGGCGGGTTATGTTCCACCAAATGAGCGCATGTGGGATACGATCGGGAGTTTTGACCCACAAGCGATTCTCTTATTCGGCGACAACGTTTACATCGACGATCCTGAATCGGTTGTGATGCAACAGTACACCTACCACCGGCGTCAGTCACGGCCCGAATGGCGAAAACTGACTGCGCGTAGCCCAGTTTTCACGATATGGGATGATCATGACTTCGGTACCGATGACAGTTGGGGTGGAGCCGATATCAACTTACCATTTTGGAAGAAGGACTGGGTGTTTCCAACCTTTCGGCAGAACTGGGCCAACCCCGGGTACGGCGGAGGAGACGAACAACCAGGCTGCTGGTACACGTTTCATATCGGCGAAGTCGATTTCATCATGCTTGACTGCCGTTATTACCGAACGAGCCCTAAAGAGCCGCCGGCAACCAGAACCATGTTGGGGCCCGTCCAGAAGAAATGGCTCAAAGAGCAACTAACGTCGATCGATGGAACTTTCAAAGTTATCTGTTCCTCTGTGCCGTGGGATTTCCGAACCAAGGGTGACAGCACCGACACGTGGAATGGATACCGTCAAGAGCATGAAGAGATTCTACGTTTTCTGGAAACTGAAAAGATCGAGGGGGTGATTTTGATGTCGGCTGATCGGCATCGTTCTGATGCTTGGAAGATTTCGCGCCCGGAAGGCTACGATCTTTATGAATTCAACTCATCCCGTCTAACCAATCAACACGTCCACCCAACGATGGAAGATCAAGGAGCCATTTTTAGCTACAACGAACCACAGTCATTTGGATTGGTAACGTTCGACACTACGGTGAAGGATCCTCAAGTAACTTACGAAGTCGTAAACATTGATGGCGAGAACCCCCATTCAATCACGGTGAAACGCAGTGAGCTAAGGGCAAAAGATTGATGGAGCAATGGATATTTGGATCTCATTGACACTTCACTTAGCTTTCTGCTGCTTACGCCATTCCCATGGAGCAACCGGGCGCTGGCTGTCGCTCCACAAGCCCATCTTGGCGGCTCGCGCTTCTTGCTCGAGTTGATGCAGCTCAAGATCGTCACTGTACGCTTTATAGTGCCATGCAAAGCCTTGTCGAATCATTTCAGCGTTAGCGATCACCCGTTCTTGTTCTTCAGATGGCAACAGTTCGAGAAACGCCAACGTGCGGCTGTAGCGATCCTTCCCCGTTTCCAGTACCACCACGTCACGCCCTGTGAGTATCGCTCCAAGCGCGTCTTTCGCCTTTTGCCCAAATGCTTGACGGCTTTCTGGTGTGTCGATCCCGACGAGTCTAATTTTGACCTGTTCGTTGTTCTCATTTAGCGCGGTCACCGTATCACCATCAGAAATGCCAACAACTTTTGCTGGCCAGACGACTTTCGTCGTTTCGCCAAAGACAACTTCCCTTCGTACAGAGTTTGCGAGCTCTGATTGTTCACCGAGCCACGTTTTCCGTTGGTTCTTACTCCAAGCAGTCCATTTCCAAGGAGCGACGGCAGGTTCGGACCAGAGACTACGCTTGGCGGCCTTCGCTTCATCTTCGAATTGTTGGCGCTGCTGGTCCGTTGATGTATTGATGTCGTGCCAAGCAAACCCGCGCTTGAGTAAATCGAAATCAACACGCTTACCTCCAACCGTCAGATCACACGCGACGTTGGCCTGTCTATCGACAACACTGATTAAAGCAGTTTCACCTTTGATAAGTTCCTTTAAATATTTGGTAGCCTGTTCGTGGAACGCCTGCCCACGTGCCGGTGTTTCGACTCCAGATATAGAGATCTTATGCCGTTTATCGTTGTGTACGATTATCAAGTATCCCTTGGTCGAAACGTTAGCCACAATAGCTTCAAACTGCTCGGGCAGCTCGTGTGCCTTGGCGTAGGCTCGATCGCTAACCGAAAGCTTGGCCAACGGGACCAGCTTTGTCTTTCCGTTGGCTTGCTTGAGCAGAACACCATTCTCGTTCACTTCCATCAGACTAGCGACGAACTCGAACTTTCCAGACGCATCTCTCCACGTTCGCTCCTCGGCGTTAAGTAGCGGACCGATGAAGGACAGTAAAGCGAACGCCAAGATGGCTTTCTGAAACATTTGGGACCTTATCTGAGAAAACTAGGGGGGGGTAGGAGCAACGATGTTGCATCTCGCGATCGCTAGGAAACACTAGATGGCCGCCTGCAAAAGCACTTCAGCCGGGCGAAAGTCACGCATTGCGGCTTAAGAAACTTCATTGGCAACTGAGGCGCTCAGGCCAGCGGACGGCGAATTAGCAGAGCTGCCGGCGCGTTGAAAAGAGATACGTTTGAAAATCTGATCAATCGATTGACCAAGGAAGAAAGCTTGAGAAACACCGTTCATCAAGCATTCAAAGTATCGGTTGGGGGGAATGGTACTGTCGTACCGATTCTCAGCTGCGGGCCAAGCAGCAAGACGCCGCTACATAGATCTCAAGCGACGACGGTCAATGAATAGACCAAAAGAAAAAGGCTCAAGAAACCGAGCAGAGTTTCTTGAGCCTTCGAAATACCGGCTAGAGGACTTGAACCTCCACTCCCAAAGGGAACTTGATTTTGAA
>CAZDBE010000270.1:0-7760 GCA_964503675.1 uncultured Pirellulaceae bacterium
TACCACATACTCACCGTCGGATTCGGGGAGTAGACCTACAGACGAACTACTGGTTTTGGCTGAACTGATTGTCAAAACGACGCCAGGTATTGGCTTTCCCTGATGATCTACTACCTTCACTTTTGCCTTGGCCGGCGCAGAGGTTTGAAGCCGCACCTCTACAACCGGGTTCGATGCTTCAATCAACAACTCGTCAGACACCGCCGGATTCAAGCGATCGCCCGCTGTGACGACTACTTTCGCCCCCAACGGAATTGGCGTTAGTAAGAATTTCCCCTCATCGTCGCTCTTTGTATGGAGCCCACGTGAGTCATAGCCGTCCTGAGTCCGATATTTATGATTGGGGTCCCGAAATTTATAACGGCACGAAGCCGAAGCGGAAACGGGTTCACCTTCAACGTCAAAGAGTCTCCCGGATACAGCACCTGCCCGTTGTACTTCGATAGTGAATTCATTAGCTTCGCCTGCTTTCACTTCAATCGATTTGTCATAAAAGGTAAATCCAACCAACCTAGAGGACTTCAAGTAACGCTTCCCTCCTGGTTTGACTTTCAATTTTAACTCGCCGTCACTCAGCGGATAAAAAGACTCACTCTTGGGATAATCAAGCCCGAGCGATCCACCCGGTTTGACAGGCCAGCCATCACATTCAAAACGCACTTGTATATCTACTTCCTCAACAACTTTGCGCTTCCGGGGAGCTTTGCTGCTCGAAGAACTTGCCGTAATTTCGACCGAGTGGCTTCCGGGTTTGGCCTCAAAACGACGCTTGAAGTTTCCCGACTGCAGCCAAAACTTACCGGGCAGTAATCGCTTAAGCTTCAGTCGAACTTGATCTTCTGAGTCTTCGACAATTTCAAGTACTTCCTTCTCTTCGTAGCTCAGCCAACACACATCTCCAACCCTTTGGTCAAAGTTGACAGCCAGTTTCCCATCTTTTTTTGGACGAGAAAGCTGATCCAAATCGCCTTTGATGGAGATGTCCACGCTGCATGCGGGACCAAGAGTGAACTTTAAGTCGTCGCTGACGGTCACGTCATCAACAAGAACCATGCCTTCGTCCGAGACGACCAGAATACGATATATTCCCGTTGGGAATAATTTCGGCGTTTCGAACCGACCCTGTTCGTCAGTCGTTGTAATCAACTTGTTGCTGAAACGCTTCCTTCCGTTGGCGACAAGCCTAATCTGCGCGTTGGCGACGGGGGTACCGTTGGCTGAAAGAACCACGCCTTTGCTGATGGGCGCGGCTTTTAGCGCGACTTCCGTTTTCCCGTTATTGATGACATCCATTTTTTTAGTGATGTAGCCCACTTTTTCCACGCGCAGACTGGATTCTCCACCTAGGTTTCGATGCTTAAATGTATAGTTCCCCAGCTCGTCTGCGACATTTTCCCAAAAGGGGCCACCATTTGACTTTGGATACATGATCACTTTTGCACCGGAAACAGGCTGTCCATTTTCGTCTACGACATGGATCAAATGCGGTGTGCCTTTTAAGAGGTTAACGTCCTGCGTGATAGACTGATCTTTCAGCGCTTTGATCGGGCCGACAATCGCGGGGGTGTAGTTTTTGCTGAAGAATTTAAGCCAGACAAAGCCACTCTCTACCGAGACGTCAAACTCTTGATCGGCGACGAATTCCGATTCGAATTCTGACTTTACGGAATCGCGACCTACATTGTCCGAGCGCTCCGAACGGGAATACAGAAAAAGGCCTTCGACTTCGCCGCCATCTTCGGTGGTGATGCGACCTCGAATATTCGTCACGCCCTTTTCGAACACACCATCGGCATGCTCACCTAACTCGCCATGCTTCTCTTCGATTATTGCGACTCGCTCAGCATCTGAGAGCGCTCTCATCACGACAGCTCTGTAACCAATAATCATGACACAGGCAACCAGAATTGACGCGCCGATAACAAGAACCAAATTGATGGACGAAGCGCCTACACGCGGTTTTGAAACACGCGGTATCCGTTCTAACCTCGGGCATGGTTGCACCTGTCTTACAAAGGTGCCCAGCAGCAACGCAATGATGGCCGCCTGCCAGATTGAATGTGGCAGTGCCCAAACAATTTCACAACAAAATTGAGCATTGAAAGCTTCCAACATTTCTCTTCCCTTGCACTAACTTTCTTAAGTCCAAACCTGACAAAACGATTTTCACAATCTACTACGAAAATTCACTAATGTGATTGCGACTTCGTTCACAAACTAATTCTTCTCTTTGGCCGCTTTCTCAGTCATTCAACGTCGCTCTCGTACTCTGTCACTTGAACGTTTTCCGTTCCGACTGAATGATCGGAATTGCGAAACTTGGGCATTAAGATTGATGCAACCATGACTGCAGAAACATGGTCACAGCAAGTGACAAAGTATTATCCCCAGCTCGCTCGATTGCAAGCAAACCGTAACCTAGCTGGTGATAAAACTTAGGCGGCAACCGTTTGTTGCCACGAGGCACTTCTGGAAAGAACGGCTGCTGACCATTTGCTAAGTCCCGAACCGCCCAAACGTCCGCTCGCTAATGGCTGCGCCTCCGTACATTGTAACGCACTGAGAAGCAATGCTTTAAGCCTCTCTGGGACTTCTGAAAAGAAGGACTGCCGACCGTTCGCCACATCTGTTTAAACAAGAAGTTATATCATTGCTACTGATACGCGATGAAACACTAAACCATTCCGGCCGTTGCCACCGAGTCCAGTAAAGCTGCTTCGCGTACAACGTATTGTGATCCCGCCGGTTGCCGGGAATTCTCTGAAGGATATCTTGCTCGTCATTTAGGTCGGTGCCTGCGTTCAATTCTTTGAGAGAACATCCCGTAACGTTCAATCGATTCAGATTCGGTGCGGCCCAGATAATACCGCTTCGCTTTCCGCTTGATGCACCAGAGCCCCGAGGCCTTATGAAGCCACGGTTTGATCTTTTTGACTGGGTTTTTCTTAACGGCGCTGGTAGACTTACTGGCAGCCTTTCGATTGCTCCTGAAATAGTTAACGTTTGGTTGGGCCGTTGCTTCAACAACGGCCAACTTTTTTATCCCCGGGGGTAGACTTTGGCGGTAAAGCGGGTGTAGTGGTGTTCCAAGAGAGACCGTAAACACTCGCAAGTATGGATAAAACATAAGTGGAAGTGCTTGCTCAGCTGGTGCTGGTCGCGGTCTTCAAAACCGTTGGGTCGCATGGAAATCATGTGATCGGTGGGTTCGATTCCCATGCACTTCCGCCATTATTGTTCGCGGCTTCGTTGAGTGGTTGATAGCAAGCTCGTTTTGGATACAAGCTATTGGATCAGTACGCCCAAATTCTTGATGTCTCTCCCCATGCGACGGATGAGGAAATCCATCGCGCGTACCGCAAGCTTGCCTCGACCCACCACCCAGACTTGGGCGGCGACAAAGACAAATTTCAAAAGATCCAACACGCCTACGAGCAACTACTGTCATTGCGAGGAAAAGTTGCACAGGAAGAACCAGAGCAGCATTACGGCGCGGCAGCGGTGGCTCGACAACGAAACGACGAGCTTCGCAAGGAAAGATTAAGGAAGGCCGCAGCGGAGAAAGATGCCCAACAAGCGTCAGAAAGTGAACTGAAGAAAGAACTCGATCCTCATAGCCAACCTGCACCGATTGCATCGGCGGCGCGTGCAGAGGCCCAGCGTCAACTGAATTACTCGCAGAGTTTCATGACTCGCAAGCTTCCTCTTCAAGATGCAACCTCTTTCTTTATCCTGATCAACACGTTGGACATCTTCATGACTTACGTGCTGATCAGTCTGGGCGCAATCGAGGCCAATCCCATCGCCAATTATTTTCTAGAAAGATACAAATTTAATGGCCTTATCTTCTTCAAGCTCGTGATTGTGGCCGTCGTTTGCGTGATCGCGCAGATCATTGCGGCAAACAGCATTCGCAAAGGAAGAGACCTTCTTAATTTTGGCAGTCTTCTCGTTGGGGCCGTGGTAGCCTACAGTTGTTGGTTGTTGGTCGACAAATTCCTGTAGTCAACAGGAAACATAGCCCTTCAGCGTACAGCGGTAGATTCGACTTGACAACGGAATTTACCAGTTGTGTAGTCCATCGGGAATTTCGAGTATTTTCCTGCGGCTTCGAAAGTCTTGATGACTTCCGCTACAATGTACGATCATCTGATAGCCGTCAAACAAGAAAGAAGCGATGTCGCCGGAGTCTGATGAGTTCGCACACGATACTTCACGGCTAATGAGGCCCGTTGTTTTCTTCGCAAGCAGTCTCCGATATGCCACGCAATAAGCCCATGGAACAGTTTTTCTCTCACGTCATTGGTCTCTTAGTAGCTGCTGTAGTGGTGGCTGCGATGGTGACTACGTTCTATCTGACATCCCCACAACGAATGAACGACCAAGTGGCTCGTCTTTCCGTTGCTGAGTTAAAAGAGATTGTCCAATCGCTAGATCGTCGAGGACTTCCGCCTAATGGCCCAAAGAAAAATCGTTTGTTGGCAGCGCTATTGCAGTTGGGAAATGGAGACTCCGAGATTAAAGAGCGCGTCGTGGCTCTGTCCCTGCAACAAACACATCTTCAGAGCGAAATCGGCGCCGCAGCAAGAGTTTCATTGAAGAAACTGGGGCCTAAAACGTTTCCAGCGTTACAAGAAATGTTGGAATCAGACGATCCCATTACCGTCGGTCGAGCATGTTCTTCGATCTATTTGATGGGCGAGTCAGCAAGTTCATTTGCGCCCAAACTTATTGAGATGGTTGAATCAGGCGACCCATTTACCATGGCCGCCGGTCTACTTGGCCTAGAACCGATGGGGATTCATGCGTTACCGGCACTCGAAGCAATGGACTCCATTATTCTCGATGCACACTTTTCGTCTCAGGTTTCGATTGCCAAAATTTGCGTCGGGCTGGAACGCGACGCCGCGCCGTTGGCTAAAAAGCTGGCGAAGGTTTACGAAGTGGGTATTCCCTCGGCCTCCACTTGGGCAGGCATTGCTTTGGGCGCCATTGGGCCAGTGGAAGACGTCGACACGGTTAATCTGCTTGCCGCGCGCGTCGATCATCATCGCCAGATCGACAAAGAGCGAGCTTTGCTTGGGCTGGCGTTGATGGGTGTCGAGGGCATAGACGCGAAAGACAAAGTCAAAATCGCAATGGAGAATCCTAAATCACGTGTCCGACCTCAAGCGGCGTACGCCTACTACAAAATCACCGACGATGGTCAGTTGCCGGCAAAGGTTCTTGGTGAGCTGTTGGAGACTCCCTCGCTACGAAGCGACGCGCTTCACTTCCTTTCGGAGATTGGACCTGCCGGATCGTCTGCGATTCCCAAAGTCCTTCCCTTTCTAGATTCCGAAGCAGTACACGAAAGAGAGGGCGCGGTGATCGCCCTTGGAAGTTTTGGAAACAAGGCCGCCGCAACGAAAATGAAACTGCTGGCGCTCAGTGGCGATCCTGATCCTCTAATTCGCGAAGCGGTAAAATCTGCGGTCGCCGCGATCGAAAAGATGCCCGATTCAGATTCAAGGGAATAGGGGATTAGGCAATGACGGATTCTTCCTCGACTCGTCGTGAGTTTCTCAAAGGCCGGTCGGCGATCAGGGCTGTGGATTCACTTATTGAGGCTCCCAAGCCGTTGCAGACTCCGGCTATTGCTGACGCGCGGGCGAACAGTGCTGAAGACAACACTGCATCTGGTCGCCAGTCGGCTTACATGGAACACTACTCAAAGCCCGCTATGGCTTGTCAGTTTGAGCTGTTGTTCAATATGCATCAGTATCCGACGGCTGGAAACGTGACCGGTGACGTGTTTCAATTGCTCGACGATCTCGAAGACCAAATGACGGTCTACCGTGATCACAGCGAAATCAGCCGATTGAACCAACAGGCGTTTCGCGCGCAAATGCAGGTTGAACCTCGACTGTATGGTTTGCTGAAACACGCCCAAGAGATCTGGAAATCTACCGGTGGAGCGTTCGATGTTACCGCGGGACAACTGTCGGCTTTGTGGGGGTTCGAGCAACGAGCAGGCACGATCCCGAATGAAGAAGCGATTAAGGAAACGCTCGCGCGTGTCGGGACATCGCACGTCGCGTTCGATGACGAGCGCACAAGTCTTCAGTTTTTGGCCGACGGCGTGAAGATTAATCTGGGTGGCATCGGGAAAGGGTTTGCGATCGACGCAATGGCCTCGATGTTGCGTGTGAATGGAATCCGCGATTTTGGCATTCATGGCGGGCAGAGCAGCGTGCTGTGTGGCGGCGAATACTTGACCGGCGACGGAGATAGCGCGACGGGCTGGCCGATTGGATTGAGCCACCCTGTGTTGCCCGAAGTCAGATTGGCGCATTTCAATTTGAGAGACAGAGCTTTGGGCACCTCAGGCTCCGGACGACAGGGATTTTTTCATCAAGGCAAGCGATACGGTCACATCATTGACCCGCGCACTGGCTGGCCTACCGATCACTTTTTGTCCACGACCGTCATCTCACCCTCAGCCGCGCTGTCGGACGCGCTGGCAACGGCGTTCTTCGTGATGGACCTAGAGGAAATCGAAGTCTACTGCAGAGAGCACACTGACGTCTCAGCCGTGCTGATCAGCGGTGCGCCCCAAACAGGCAAGAGCGCAGTGGATTTGGTTTGGTTCAACCTAACCGATGATGACTGGCAGCGTCACGGTGGCACCGAGTAGGTTGTTTTCCAAGCTGGGTGATTTCACGGCGAGACTGTAATTCCATTAGTCTGTTGATAGGCGTTCGTGGATGAAAATTGAACAGAGGGGGGCGCGAAGTGTGCGAAGAAATCAGCAGGTATTTTCTTCGCTACAGTGCCGATCGACTTAGTTGCCCCGGCCCTCAAGATTTCTTTGCGTCCTTTGCGATCGTCTGTTGAAAACGAACTGTGGCTGTGTGCTACGCCCCTATCAAATGACTGCACCGCAGCTGGCAAAACAAAAAACTGACATTGATCACAATTTTAGAATGAGGTACATGACTCGCAGATCTTACCCATTTCCTTCCTGTCAAAAGTCACAGAGCGTTCGCGACTGTCTTCCGAAAACATCATGAAATATTCATATACTGCGATTCTTGTATCGTTTCTGCTAATTTCAGTTGGTTGCACCACAACCCGAACCACCGATACGGCACGTACCGGCATTGAACAATTATTGATCTCCAATGCAGTTGACCAGACGATCAATAAAACCGCTCTACCTGACGTGATGGGAAGGAAAGTCTTTGTCGAAGAAAAGTATCTTGATTCAGTCGACAAAGGTTACATCGTTGGCAGTATGCGTCAGAAACTTTTAACTGCTGGTGCAAGCTTGGTTGATGCCAAGGAAGGATCCGATGTGACGGTCGAGTTATATTCTGGCGGCGTCGGAACAGACAATGTCGAGAGTTACTTGGGGGTACCGGGGCTGACAGTTCCGGGCTTACCAGTTGAACTTCCAGAAGTGCGACTCTACGAAAAGAAAAGCCAATTCGGCACTGCAAAAATTGGCATCACGGCGTATGAAACGCCATCGGGAAAAATGATGTACGACGGTGGAACGAGTCTCGCTCGCGCCGACAACTCAGCGTGGAGTCTTGTCGGCATCGGCCCCTTCCAAGACGGTACCGTTCGTACTGAAGTAAACCGCAGCACCGGTGCCACTGACTTCACCGCACGCGTTGCCAACACGGTTGATTTCAGCAACACGATTCGCTAGTTCCGACTCCGACGATCTAGCTCAAACTGACAAAAAATACCAAGGCCCGAAGCACCCCTCATTC
>CAZDBE010000271.1:0-7749 GCA_964503675.1 uncultured Pirellulaceae bacterium
TGCTGCAACATGCCAATAACCCCGTCGACTGGTATCCGTGGGGTGAGGAGGCGCTCGAGCGATCACGAACTGAGGGCAAGCCGATCTTTCTTTCGATTGGCTACTCGGCCTGTCATTGGTGTCACGTGATGGAGCACGAGAGTTTCGAGAGCGAAACGATCGCGGCTCAGCTGAACGAAAATTTCATCTGCATCAAAGTCGACCGTGAAGAGCGGCCCGAACTGGATCAGATCTACATGACCGCCGTCCAGCTGATGACGGGGCGTGGCGGTTGGCCGATGTCGATGTTTCTCACGCCCGACCAAAAACCATTTTATGGCGGCACGTACTGGCCACCGACCGCCAAGATGGGGATGCCCGGTTTCGATCAGGTGCTCACAGCCGTTTTGGATGCCTGGACCAACCGCCGCGACCAGGCGATTGAACAGTCAGAGAAATTAACCCAGGGTATCAACGACTACATTGGCAAGTCGCCCCAGTCGGAAACGCTGGCCGCCGGGCCGGACCTCCTGCTGAGCGCGGCGGCGAAATTGGAACGCACTTTCGATTTTACCCACGGCGGCTTTGGGCAAGCGCCCAAGTTTCCGCACCCGACTTCCCTGCAAGTTCTCCTGCGAGTCTGGCATCGTACCGGCCGTAGTGGGTTACTGGACATGGTGAAGCTGAACCTGGACAAGATGGCCGCTGGCGGCATTTACGATCACCTGGCCGGCGGTTTTGCGCGATACTCGGTCGACGAGCGCTGGCTCGTGCCGCACTTTGAAAAGATGCTTTATGACAATGCTCAACTGACCAGTATCTATGTGGACGGTTATTGTGTGACGGGTGATTCTGGTTATGCCCAAACGGTGCGTGAAACGTGCGACTACGTGCTCAACTACATGACCGACGAGCTGGGCGGCTTTCACAGCACCGAGGATGCGGACAGCGAAGGTGAGGAAGGCAAGTTCTACGTGTGGACTCCCGAGGAGATTGCCAACATCCTGGGGGACGAATTGGCGGAACGGTTTTGCTATGTGTACGACGTGGCACCGGGTGGCAATTTCGAAGGGCACAGCATCCTCAACTTGCCCAAAACGATCGAACAATGTGCGGCGATCAAGGGTTGGGATCTGGTTCCGCTTAAGACCGAACTGGCCGAATCGCGGGCCAAGCTGCTGGCCATTCGCGACAAGCGCATTCGCCCCGGGAAGGACGATAAGATTCTGGCCAGTTGGAACGGCCTGATGATCGAAGCGCTGGCCAAGGCGGCCGGTGCGCTGAACGAACCGCGTTACTTGGCGGCTGCGTCAGCCGCCGCCCAGTTTGTGCTGGAACACATGCGGACCGATGATGGACGCCTGTATCACACTTGGCGGCACGGAGTCCCCAAACAGTGCGGCTTCCTTGACGATTACGCCTGTATGATCGATGCGTTCATGACGCTGTATCAGGCCAGTGGTGTTGAGTCGTGGATTGATGAGGCGGTGACCCTAATCGAAATCGTCGATCGCCATTTCAAGGACGCAGCAGGAGGGGCATATTTCTTTGCTCCGGATGATCACGAGGCGTTGATCACTCGCCACAAAGATCTGCACGATAGTGCCGTTCCGTCCGGCAATGCGAAATTGGCAACCGCCCTGATGCGAGTCGGCAAGCTGTGCGGCCGAGCGAATCTGGTTTCGACTGCACGCGAAATTGTCGAATCGAACCTGGGCCTGATCGAGCAATCGCCACAAGCGGCCGGCCAGATGATGATCGCCTTAGATATGGATCTGGGACCATTCAAAGAGATCGCCATCGTCGGCGATGATGATTCGTTAAGTTCCGTCTTGCGGTCGTTGTACAGCAAATACATCCCCAATTACGTGGTGGCCCATCGAACGAGTGCAGAGATCGACGGATCGAAATACCTCAATCCGCTATTCATAGGTCGCCAGCCCAATCCCGACGCAGCGGCCATCTACATCTGCGAGAAATTCTCGTGTGCCGCACCGATTCACGAATCGGAGGCCTCCGCCAAATTCGGCCAATTGGCCGGCGCCAATTCCTGAAATTGCTCTCAGGCAAGTGCCCCTTGCTTGGGCGTTGAACAGCAGCCAAAGGATTTCACGATCATAGGAGCTCGTTCAAGAGGAATGGCGGCGATGACAGGATAATGGGTGGATACGGCTCAACGTTGGGAACCTGCCGTTTGCGTTGACGGCCATTATCCAATGACGACGGTAATCGTTTGTAGGTCGTCGGGGCGGAACGTGCCTAGCCCGACGGTCACTTCAAAAGTTCCTGTGTAGCCATTTGTGGGTACGATCGAGAGCAGTCCCGTGCTGCCGTCGACGGTCACCGACACATCGGTCGGTGGTAACTGGACCGGGAAATCGCCGGCGATCGGTAGCGCTTCTTCGGGACCGATAAAAGCGAGTGTGTTGTGTTCGAACCTGCGATAGCCGACCAGTTGGTATGTGACCGGCGTATCGACGGGCGTTGTAATCGTGGGAATGTCTTCCAGATAAGGCTCGGTTGTGAATCCACCCAACTGGACGTCTACTTCGAAAGTGCGGCTGACCGACCTGCCAGCTGACGTGGCTGTGACGGTGATGTTGGCAATGCCTTGCCGGCCGCCCGTTGGGTTGAGTATCAACAAACCGTTTTGATTGTCGACGATCACATCGACATCGTTCATGAACACGTCATGGGAAGGTAGTCCGCCGGGTGTCGCCGGGACACTGCTGATAGCGTGACGGATTTCCTCGCCCTCGACGAGAAGTCCGAAGGGGCTGTAATCGAAATCCGAAAGACTGGCACGGCTGCTGCGGCCGCCGTCGGTGATCAAGAACTGCGAGTTGTTGGCGTCTTCGTAAGGTCTCGTCATCGAAATGACGCCCGTTTGGCGGTGCCGCAGGTTGGGATGGTATTGATCGTCGATATCGGGCAGCGCGGAACCGCCGGTTCCGTCGCCCAGCGGATCGCCGCCGCGAATCCAGTCGCCATCGACGATCTCGTGAAACTTCAGCCCATCGTAGAATCCGGTTTCGGCCAATTCGATGACGCGATTCGTGATCCGAGGAACGTAGTTTTCCCAAAGCTGGAAAACCATCTCTCCTGAAATACCGTTGCCGGGGCTGCTGACGCCAATGCGCAAGCTGCGGTTGCCGGTGGGAATGGTGGTCGAAACGAGCCCCGGTCGATCGCTGGTCGCCGTGTAGGTAATGTCGGCTCCATCCATGGCAAAACCATCGAGCGGCACGATGTAGGGCAAGCCGCCGGTTACTGCGACGCTGGGAATTCCCTTGAGGAGCGGTTCTGCGTCGGAATTGATTTCATTGATCGCCTCAATGGCGTCGATGGGCGAGAACAAGCCGTCATTGTTGACGTCCACAAATTGGGTCACGTTGGGTGGCGGTACGGGTAACAGGCCGCCAGCCCCATCGTTCAAGCGGCCTCGATCTAGTTCGTTGATGACAAGGAGGGGGTCCACCGGAGAGATAACGCCGTCTTTGTTCACGTCGGCCGGTTCGAAGGCGTTGTGCCAAGTGCTGAAGACAATCTGGTTGAACCAAATGCGACCGTCGTCGCTGCCGGCAACCGTAGGTGCAAATACGTCAGCTTGGCCATCTCCATTGAAGTCTTCGACGCGAATATCTGCCGTATTTCTTAAGGCGGCCGACTCAATCGAGATGTCCAGCGGCACGTCGTCGATGAATGTTGCCAGGCCATCGTTTAAGAACAGGCGTAAGCTTGTATCAGAGCCTTGGGTCGTAAGTGGGTCTCCCAGCAGCGTGCCGATCAGGTCAACATGCCCGTCTTGATTGAAATCGCCAATGCCTTTGATCTCTCGTGCGTATTCCGAAAAGGCCGCGTCGATTTGAGCGTCGAAGAAGCGCCCGCTGGCATCTTGTAGATAGACTTTCGAATCGCTAACTAAATCTCCATCTCCGTCGTTATCCAGATCAACGGCCGTGTCATGGAACGTGCGGAGCGCGGGCAGGTTGCTTAAGTCGGCGGACGATTGCCCGTAGTTGCCCGTTGGGAACATAGTCTGGGACGCCGAAAGCCACATGTCGCGTGAGCCATTATCGCGTTCGATAATAAAGTCGACTATCTGGTCTCCGTCCAGATCTCCCGGAAGTACGTCGACGATTGGGCCCAACAAGATGTCTTCGACCGAGTCGGACAGGAATAGCTGCTGATCGAAAGTTAGGGTGCCCAAGTCGTTGAGGTAGAGGCTGATACCGCCTTCATCGACAACAAACACATCCGTGTCGCCGTCGAAGTCGGCATCGGTGGCGATCACGTCGCCAAATACCGAATTGCCAACCGCGAATTCATCGACCGAACGAAAAACGCCATCCTCGTTCAGAAGTAAAGTGGTCGGATTTGTTCCCGGGGTGATGATCAGGTCTAGATCACCGTCGCTGTCAAAATCGGCCAATGCATTGGCTGTCGCCAGCGAAAGCGATTCGCCCGGGGCCGCATCGCGGCTGGAAAAAGTGCCCTCGCCATCGTTGATAAAAACTTGCAACTGGCTGTCGGGCTGATCGACGGCCCGTCCGACGGCGTCTAAGTCACCGTCACCATCCAGGTCACCAAACACTGCGTCGGCCGCAGGCGTGTTGCTGCCCAAATGCGAATCGTTCGGTTCGATGATTGTCAGCGTCCCAGAGGCAGTAGAGAATGCGCCCGATCCGATGAAGACTTCCGCTGCTAACGTGTAAATACCGGTCGGTTCGGAGCCCAGTAATGATTCCAGGTCCTCCCAGGTAACCAGCGCATTGTTCGAGTTCGCAAGGCTTCGCGTGCTCGTCTCGCCCTGAATCGTCCAGCTCGTTTCTCCCCCTTCGACCGGCACCCAGGTAGGTCCAAAGAGTTGTAGGTCCTGCCCTGCGATGACCGCGTAAGGTCCGCCAGATTGGTCTGTCTTCTGGAACGTGATGGGGAACTGGAACGGAGCGCTGGACTGCGTGCCATCGTTAACGATCAACTGGACTAAGTAATCGCCAGGAGTGTCTGCTCCCAACAGGGCCGTTTCGGCTTGAGCGTCTGCAAAGTCGGCTTCGCTGCCGGGAGGCGATTCCAGGATGGACCAATCGAAGGTTAACGATTGCATTTCAGGATCGAAGGAGGTGGACCCGTCGATATGGAAACGAAAACGAGTGTCGGCAACCGGATCGCTGATGCGGGCGTTGGCGAATGGTGCTTGGTTAGCGGCTACTTGGATGAGCATGATATCAGAACTGCTCATGTCGCCGTCGCTGACGGTGAGTGTCAGTTCGTAGGTGCCCGGGACGCTGGCCGTAAAAGTGGGAGTGGCCGACGTGGAGTTTTCAATTTGAGCAGCGTCGTCGGTGCTCCAGAGGTAGGTCAATGGATTGGGGCACTCGTCCGGGTCGAAGGATTGCGTACCGTCCAAGACGATTGAAATCTGGGCGGTACCGTTGACATCAACGCCCGCATTGGCAACCGGCGCCAGGTTGTCCATGCCGGCCAACATCCGCCGATCTTCTAGCGACTCAAGACGGAACCGAGTCGTGCGGCCGTAAAGACAGCCAGTTGTGTTTCGCTGTGAGGTTCGTTTGCGGAACATGACAAAGTTCTCTCGACCGAAGTAGTTCATTCGGAATCTGCGGCGTTTAATCCGTGGTTAGGCCGGCAAGGCGGACCTGCCAATTTCCAGCATAGTTGTAGTGTCGGCCGGCTTACACGATATAATTGGCACTGCGGGCTCCATAAAGGAGGATGGCCGATTGTCGCCGCGAATGCCACGGGAAAAGTGGTTAATTTTCGATCCGCGATCTAAACCGGGAAATACGGAGGCAAATGGGCTCGCATGTGTGATCTGATAATATTTGAGCTGTCGCCAGACGTGTAGCTCAGACCGGCCCAGGCGGTCGTGCTCCACGCAGATACCTCAGGAGAGATGTCGATGGAAACTGAACATGATTGCAGCCAACGTGTCGTGCGTTTTGAAATGTTTACCGCTCTGTTGTCCGGTTGGTCCAAGGTGTTTCAAAAAGCGGCCGATTTTGCTTCAACCGTCGATCCTGAACGACTGATTTCTATCTCACATTCAGAAAGTAAGAACGAGTCGGTTGTGACGGTCTGGTATTGGGAATAGTGTTCGCCGATCTGTGCCGGTCCCGTCGCGGATTGCTTGTATCATTGACCGGAAGAAAGGTGTCAGCGTGAAAACGAAAGCGCCCTTTGTTTCCTACGTTTCTGCGAAAGAAGAAGTTCCGCTCGATCCGAAGACCTTTCCGGGGTGCTTGCCGTTTACACGTGACCTGCACTTCGACTTCGCGACGCCCGTTACTTTCTTTGTCGGAGAGAACGGTTCTGGCAAATCGACGTTGCTGGAAGCGATGGCTGTACTGGCCCGTCTGCCGATCTCCGGTGGCGGCTTGAACGAGACGGACGCCAATCATGCATTTGAAGAGCACAGTCTACTGGCCCCTTCGCTGCGCATGGCGTTCGTGAAGCAGCCTCGCGATCGCTACTTTTTCCGCGCCGATACGCAAGCCCATTTGGCTTCACTGCTGGAAAGCCGGCAGGACGATCCGCAGTTTGCCGGCGATCCGTTTGCCCGTTATGGCGGTCGATCGCTGCATGAAATGTCGCACGGTGAAGCTTTCATGTCGTTGATGCAACACCGGTTTGCCGACGGTCTGTTCTTGATGGACGAGCCCGAATCGGCACTCTCGCCCCAGCGTCAGTTGAGTCTACTGGCGCTCATGCATGGACGGGTTCAGGCGGGGAAGACGCAATTCTTCATTGCCACACACTCGCCAATTCTGTTGACTTTTCCAGGCGCCACAATTGTTTCGTTTGATGAAGGGCCGCTCGAACGGATCACGCTAGAAGATACCAGCCACTTTCAAATGACTCGTGACTTGCTCAATAACCCGGCGATGTATTGGCGGCATTTGATCCATCCAGAGAAAAGCGATTGAAATCGTCCACTGTTGCCGCCACTGTAGAAGGCGCGATGGGTTCAGCCAGGTTCATGGGAGGCCGGTATCAGTGATGGTGGTGTTGGCTAGATCTTCTTGACCGGCATTTGTTGGCCGCCCTGGTGATGTACCGTTTTGACGATATTTCCATCCTCGTCGCGTTCGAACTTCAGTTGGGCATTGACTCCGACCCAAGAGAGTTCGTCGTCGGAGACAGGGATGACTTCTAGAAACTGTTGGCCCGTGAGTTTGGCCATCAGTTTGCCGTCTTCCAATTTGATTTGTAGTGTTCCCAATGGACCATAGTCGTAGTTGCCAACGAAGCTTTGGCGGATTTCGTCGGACACTTGAACCGTTGGCGGCGCGTCGCCCAAGCGGGGCGCTTTCTGAATGGCTCCGTTTTGATGCAGCATCGCGTGCGTGACAATCCCATTGTCGTCGCTAACGAATTCCAGTTCAGCATCCACGACGCGGGCAAAGAGGACGTTCTCGTTCTTTGGGAACACTTCGATGGGGCCTTGCCCGGTCAACTGCGCGTAGCACTGATCTTCTTTCACGCTGATTGTGATAATGCCTCCACCCAGATCGTAACGTCCTTCCAGTCGTTTGAGCGTTGCGATATCGACTTTGTCGTCTACTGATTTCATCTGGCGAGCCGGCATGGACTCCCACAAGCAGATGTCTCGCAAGAATGTGCTCGCTTTGTCAGGGTTCAGTTGCGGTCCGGCCGGCGCCGAATTGGTGAATACTATGATGTTGACGTTTTGATCAGGGTAGCGGCTGAGGTGAGAAAGAAAGCCGTCTAATCCGCCGTTGTGCCAGA